>JAFQVJ010000004.1 GCA_017408025.1 Lachnospiraceae bacterium | reverse complement strand
ATAAGCGTCAACTCAAGCACACATAGAAAATCCTCAGCATCAGTAACTTAACTACTCTTGCTGAGGACTTTTTTCTTTACAGTGTTCATAAAAAAATCAAATAAACAATGTCATATAATGAGTAACGTTGCTTTCATTTTATTCTCTTTTTCATTACCATTGCCTTATTTGCATTCATTCATCTTTCTATAAGCCTCGCATACTTTCTCCGGCTCTCCAACCATTCTAAGCTTGCCCTTTTCAATCCACACAACCTTTGTACAGTTTTCCAGGATTGATGCCATAGAATGGGACACCATGAGTACGGTTGAACCACCGTGTATCATTTCTTTTATACGCTTCAGGCTCTTCTTTCTAAAGAACTCATCTCCTACACTTAATATCTCATCCAATATAAGTATATCAGCCGCCTCTCCTATAGTTGCTATGGCAAAACCCAATCTTGATACCATACCTGATGAGAAATTTTTAACCTTTTCGTTCACGAAGCCTTCAAGTTCAGCAAATTCTACAATCTTGTCAAAATTTTCTTTTATAAATTCTTCACTATATCCTATTATCGCTCCATTGAGATATATGTTTTCTCTTGCAGTAAGTTCCGCATCAAAGCCTGTTCCTAAAGTCAGCAGCTGTAGCTTTTTCCTGCTCACAAGCACCTTTCCTGATGACGGTCTGAGAGCTCCAGATATAATTCGAAGCAATGTACTCTTTCCCGAACCATTTGTTCCTATGATACCTACTACTTCACCTTTGTATACATTAAAGTTTACCTTATCCAGTGCAATAAGTTCTCTGTACGTTACCTGTTTTTTAATTCTCTGTATAAAATATTCCTTTATACCGGATGCATCACTTGTAGATATTCTAAATTTCATAGTTAAATCCTGTATTGATATTACAGGTTTTTCACCATTATTAGATGTTTCATCATTTATCGGAACTTCTTCAGTAATTGTTGCTATCCCTTCTGTTTCTGCCTGACTGTCAGCATCTACATTCATGAATTCTATTCCTGTCTCTACATCATCTTTTTTCTCGCCCCTCTCTGCGTTGCGTTTTCTATATGAGCCCACACATACTACTGCAATAGTCAATGTAATAAGAACTCCACCTATTATCAGTATCACATAGAAGACCTTCATCTGTCCTTCCACAAATGCTTTTCCATCTTCCTCATTCCACTCTGTAAACTCGCCCTCATCATATATATAAAAACCACATGTACCATCACTTTTCATCACATAGCACACATTTGCCTGCTTCACATAATCTAAAGTCAAATCCTCTGGCCAATTAACACATACATTTGCGGACATTACATAGAACTCTTCACCGTTGCTGCTATCTTCAATACATGTATAAAGGCTGGCTTTCTCTGCGCAATATGCACACATTGTAAATGTGCCTTCTTTATCCATCAGATAGAGTATTCTTACCTCATTAGACTTATTTGTGAGAAATGTATATGTCACATTTTCATATTTATCCTGTACCAATGTATATTCCCATGTAGCCGATTCAGGTATATATCTGCTATGATCTACAATATAATATCTCGTGTTCTCATCAAAATCTACAACACCACACAATGGTATATCAGTATCTACTCCGTATCGTTCCTGATTTTCTGCGCGTACAGCGGTATCCTCACCTGCAACGTTTATGACAAGTTCTCCATTTACTGACACTGTATGCTTCTCAGTTGCATCGGTTCCCTCAACTCTGATATCTGCTCCTGTGCATGCTATCTTTGTAGTTCCACCACTTATAGCCTTAAATGTAAGCTTGTATACGATATTACTTCCATATCCAGTGCCTTCAAGTATAACTTTTCCATCATTGTGGTTATCTCCACCTGAGACGTACTCAAGACGATAATCGTCGTATACTACTTCTGCACGATATGCCCCTATAGACTCATCACTATTAAGGTATACGCTTACCGTGATTTCCTCACCATTATTTATCTCATATCTATCTGTTGTCAGTGTTATCTCTGTAGTTGCAGCCAAAACACTTATTGCTGTACTTAGTAGTATTCCACATACCATGAACATTGTATATATGACACTCGTAATCTTAATTCTCTTCATAATGTATATCTACACTTTCTGCATTACTGCATTTTCTTTATCCTTAAACACTCTATATCCCAAGACGAACATACCTACGCCCCACAATATAACCTTTAACCAGCACGAAGCCTCTGGCACAGTCTGATACATCATACATTCTCTAGCGAATTGTATATATGCATAAACTGGATTAAAACCTACTATTGTCTGCATAATCGGAGTTATATTGTCTACCGGATAAAATATTGCCGACATATACATCCATAATGTCAATAAAACTGAATAAAGATATTTTATATCTCCAAAGAAGACATACGCTACACTTAGCAAAAGTCCCAATCCTAAAGCAAACATCAAAAGGCCTATAATTGCTATCGGAAACAGCAACATAGTCCAGCTAATTTCTGTTCCAAATACGATTAGCATAAGTATGTATGCTATAAATGTATATAGAAAATTAGTAAACGCTGTAAGTACTCTAGACAAAACAAAAGTCTGTTTTGACAGCTTTACTTTAATCAGCATACTCTTATTATCTACCAACGCTGTCATAGCTGAATTTGTTGCGCCACTAAATAACTGCCACAGTATCTGGCCTGTAAGAAAGTATATTGGATAATTCTCTATGGATCTTTTAAATATTGTGGAGAATATCATGGACAACACTGCCATTGATAGCAGTGGATTCAACACGCTCCACACTATTCCCAGATACGATCTTGCATATTTCCTCTTTACTTCTCTTGAAACCAACTGCCTGAGTGCAAATATATATTGCCTGCGTTCTTCAGCGGTCTTTCTTCTCTTCTTACTCATTATGGTACTTACCTTTCTTATACAAGTTGAAAAATATTCCACTACCTGAACATTTTTCTAATATAGACAAAATACTTATACACTTTCGCATGTCTTAGATTAGCTTTTATCTTTTTGCCATTTCTAACAATACTTCCCTCTATCCATGCACTTTCATGTATTATGCCTTTTTTTAAGCCTGTCATGATGAGTGCTTTGTTGATAAAACGCTGATTTCTTATTTCCTCATCGGACAGCTCTGCTGCCACCTTCTGTAAACTTCCCTCAAGGACGTCATCTGAAAATTGGCTATTTCCGTAGGCTTCCAGCTCTTCCCGACTTGGCGAACCCATCATGTTTTTTAATAGTTTCTCAACCATTTTTAAGGTATCATCATTTGTTGACCCTTTTTTCAACTCCGTTATATTACCACACCTTGCTACCTCTTCGCTATATATTCCTATATATTCCTGTAGAAGTTCTATGTGTCGCTGTACAAGTTTCTCATTTGGATTAACTTTATTGTCAAAAAATGGCTTATACCCATCCGATGTCTCCTCATAGCGTAGAGTCATGCCTTCTGTTGACGTAAAAACAGCCTCGAAAAGACAATTGCTGAAATTAACTTTTTTTACAATGTCTCCTCCTGGCTCAAAAAAGTATGCTTTATAAATATCTGTGCTGTCCTTAGGTGTCTCATACAATCCGAAATAATAGCCATACATCTTCTGGTCTTTTCCACAACTCTTTAATAGGTTGTTAAGTGACTGATGAAGTGTTCCAATCCAGCCGCTGTCTACTATAGCATACGGAATTTCATCAAGCAAGCCCTCCTGCTTTAGATAACCAAGAGCTGACTCATAGCTTTCCCTCGAATGCTTATATACATATTCTAAAAATGAACTTTGCTTTCTTAAGATGTCCTTTAAATCCATAACCTGACGATATGATATGACATCACTGTAGCTTTCTTCGTACCCACAAAGCTTCGCCACCTCTCGTCCTTCCTCGTCGGTAAGTCCTGCTCTCCTCATAACCTTCTCAAAGGTTACATCTATGCCACCTATACATATTCTGGCAAGGCATTTTTCCTGTATCAAGTGATATTCTGGCACTCTCAGAGCATATCGTGACACATTCAGGTATCGACATTCGATGTCAATCCCATTAATGTCCGCCAGCTTCCTTGCTGCCAGATACATCTGGTATCCATCTCTTGACAGAAAGTATAATCTTTTCTTTCCATCATTTATAGCTGTGTTCAATACCCATTTTACGAACTCTATTAATACTGGTGCAAATACATGTAGATATGTATCCTCACTGACAGATATTTTTTTATGAAATTTTTTGTACCTGTCTGCCACCTGCAAGTATAGCGGTTCCTTCGCCAATATTTTCCTGTAGGTTGATATTTTTGTTGTATTGGTGCTTTTCATCTTTTCTTCTCTTTATCCTATATATCAACTGATTGGGAACAAAAATGCCCACAACCGGTCTTATAACATACATCCAGCCCGTTGGCCATAGCATATTCATCTTCTTGAAATTTCTGTATCGTATCTTCATCTCATTTATCCTAAAACGAAGCTTTCGTTTGTTAAAAGATGCTCTGTCCTCTCTATAGCCAAAGAGATTGGTCTGTATATTATAGCCTCTGTATCCCAACTCATAAAATCTCATGAACATCTCATAGTCCTCACATCTAAGTGTTTCCTGGGACACACTGTAAACTCCTGCTTCCTTAAACAGCTCCGCTCTATACATAACTGACGGATGTATGTAAGGGGAATACTTTAAGAAATCCTTTTTGCTAGGTAACTCTGGCATTTTGCGTTCACCCCACACACCTGAATCATCAAATAATTCTGCATTACAGCCACACCACTGATACTCTGGATGTGTATCAAGAAATTGGACCTGTTCATGAAATCGTTCTCTATACGATATATCATCTGCATCCATTCTTGCAATATATTTTCCTTTAGCAAGCTTTATACATGTGTTAAGAGAGAATGCCAGACCATTATTCTCCCTGGAACCTGTAATGACTATACGCGAGTCTATATCTGCCAACTTTTTAATATACTCTGACGCCTGTTCACTTGAACCATCATTATAGATAATGAATTCTATGTCGCCTTCTGTCTGAGTGACTATTGACCGCACTGCATCATGCAATTGTTTTTCACTTAACTGATTATAGACTCCCATAATCACTGATATCTTCTTTTCGTACATTCTACTTTCCCTCTTGAATCCTATACAAAGGTACTATACACTTGTCGCATTGTTTCTTCAGTATGCTTTATGTCAAATTTTTTCGCTGTATTTATGGCATTTCTACCCATCATCTCTCTGGTTTCTTTCGAATCTGCAAGTCTGACTATAGCACTGGCATATTCTTCGTTTTTCCCTGAAATACATACTATTCCATTATATCCATCCCGCATGTATTCCCGTGTTCCCCTATTATCATTTGCAATAACCGGAAGTCCACAAGCCATTGCCTCAAGCGCTGCCATACCAAGACCTTCCCTAAATGATGGAAACACAAAACAATCTGCTTTCCTTAGCACTCTCTCTGGTTCTTGTGTGTAGCCCTTAAGCTGTACATATTTCCCCAATTTCAACCTATCTATAAGCTCTCTCAAATATTTCTCATACGGTCCGCCACCATAGATTTCATAATATATATCATCGCGACCAAGCCTTGCTATAGCCTCTATAACTATCTGATGGTTTTTATTTTTATTGAGCTCCGCCACCGTCACAAGCTTAAATTTTTTCTTTCCTACAGTACTACCTGGCTGTATATCTTCTTTATAACGATTCACACTAGCCTTGCGAAATCTCTCCATCCTTAATCCCACACCTGGAATCTTATATACCTTACCGCCCTTTTTTAAATGAAATTTGCGGGCATGTATATAATCCTCCTCGTTTATAGTCACTATGGCATCTGTCTTTCTCGCAAGAATTCGCTCTACAAAATAATATGTACACCAGCTCAATAATGAAGATCCTTTATAAAAGTGAAACCCATGAGCTGTATAGATAACCTTTGGTTTCCTCTTGCTCCTTGCTGCTGCCACTCTGGCTATGACACCCCCAACGGGTGTGTGACAATGGACCAATTCAATATTTTGTTTATCTATTAGGCTCTTCAGCTCTATATACGCCCTATAGTTACTTTTTACATTAAATGGGTTTTTCGCTATGGCAACATCATGCTTAATAATGTTGTTTTCTTCAAGCAGCTCGTCTGTAACATTGTATACACTACAGTCAAAATTTGCTGCATAATGAACTTCGCAATTCATCTCTCTGAGCAGCTTAACATCGTTTAATTCAAACTGAGGTACAAAGCCTCCAACTGTAGCCACCAGTAGTACCTGCTTCATCTTAAGATTCCTCTCCTTGTGGCTCTTGCTCTGCTTCGCCATTGCCGTTATCATCTGATGTCTGTTCACTCGAAGGATTCTCTGTATCAGATGGTTGCTCAACTGAAGGATTCTCTGTATCGGATGGTTGCTCACTTGTGGACGGCTCCGTCACATCAGATGGTTGCTCACTTTTTCCTGTAGTAGTTTCTATTTCTGATGTATTATCTTCACCACTTATAACTGATGATGTAGATGTTTCTGAATCTCCACCTGATGTTGGCTTTGTAGTTGTCTGACCTCCAGTAGATGTTGTTTCGTCCTCTCTATTACTCACAGAGCTCGTTGTTCCTTTATTTGGGGTTGTTGAGTTCTGATTCTGATGTCCAGGTCGCGTGGTAGTTGTCTGTTCACTATTACCACCAGGTTGTGTGGTAGTTGCTGTGTGTCTAGTTGTAGTTGCTGGTGTGTTATTCTCACCATTATTTAAGTCACCTTTATCTACAATTTGTGTTTGCATATCCAGATTTGTACCCTTTACGTAGCACACCCTTCCATTATATGCAACCTTGTACCAACCACCTACATTATCCTCTCCAATGAGAAGTACACTTTCGTTGGTCCTTACCTCGCCTACTATTGTTCCGTCCTCTGATGGCTTATTCATAATATTGGCATTAGCCAAAACCTTGACTATATTTTCTTTTTCGTTGCCATCTATAACTGCTTCCATATTAATCTGTGAACTTTGCTGTTCCGTTTTTATGTATGAAGTATTATGTCGTGCATGCTCTTCCAGCTTATCCATAAAATCACTTGTTACAGAACCACTATTGCAACCAATTATAACAAATATTGTAGTTGCTACAGTGCATACTAATACAATCAATTTTTTCATGATTACCCCTCACAATTCCTATTGATTTACATAATCTATTTAATTCTATCACTTTTCAACACTTTTTTCAATTATTTTCATATTTGCTTTCATACTTTATCAAAAATGCCTATATGAAGTTTTATATTTGTCATCATATAGGCTTGACCAACATTAATCTATTTACTTTTTAGCATTAATTTACTTTTTCATAAAAGATATCTATAATCATTTTCTCAAATGCCTCATCATCCAGGTAATATCTTTCAAATGTTCTAGATGTATCCACAGTTCCAGCTGGGGAATAAATCTGTCCAAAACTGTAGTCTAAGGATTCTGTTGCAATATATGTCATCTCATCTATGGTTAAATCAGTTACAACATAATCCTTGACGATATCATATATATCCACTAATACACCTACATCTCTTTTCACAGCATCCATACCTTGTTCAACAGCTTTTGACAGATATTGCTTCTGGCGTTCAAGTCTCTTTAATGCTGTATAATGCTGGCTCGTATCTCTATATTTGGTATAATCATATGCCGAGTTACCGTTAAGAGTTACTGTCTCTCCTTGTACAAAGGTTGAATCATTGAAAGAAAAGCTCTCCAAGGTTTCCACCGTGACTCCCCCTATGGCATCATTCAACTGTCCTATGGCTCCCATATTTACAGATGTCACTGAATGTATAGGCAAATTATAAAAAAGTTTTGATATAGCTGCTTTAGTTCGTTCGTTGCTAAGCTCCATACCATCGCCATATCCATGCTGTAGGCATATCTGCGCCATGGCTTTTTTTACAAAATTACCATCCTTATCATATATACTCAATTCAGCAACAGTATCTCTGTGAACTGTAATGATATGAATTTTTTTGTATCAGGATTCATGACTAACAGAAATATTCCATCGGATTGTCCTCCAGATATACCATTTATAGCAGGTGCAACCTTCTCATTCTTGTCAATGCCCAATACAAGAAAGGTCAGTATGTCTTCGTTGTATTTATACCTTTCTCCATTTAATGTTATTTCATCATATGAATCGTCGCCGGCTTGTGCCAAGTTCATTGATTGCTTTTCATTTTCATCATATAAACTTTTCTTTCCGCTCTCTCGCATAACCACTATACTTAATGTCACTGCTACCACTAGCAATACCAACGATATACCTGTCACCATGAGGATTTTTCTAAGCTTTTTACTTTTCCTAACTTTTGTAACAAATATATTTATCTTTTTGCCAAGAAAAGTTCTTTCCTTACCCATATAGTCCTCCCACGATTATGTAAGCAGTTCCTCAACCACTTTCGAATCAAATACAACCTGTGACACATGGTCTACCTCAATCTGATATAAAGCGTTTGCCACTATGTGCTCTGCTGCCTGCTCCAAGTCACGGATACCATCAGCATTAGCGAAGTGTTCTACGATAGTATCAAGGGCCTCATCAGTGACGATACATTCATTTTCATTTAAGCCCATGCGCTTTAGAACCTTAGGCAAGGCAAACTTTGAAAAGATAATCTTTTTCTCTTCTGCTGTGTAGCCTGGTATCTCGATTACTGCAAATCGCGACATCAAAGGTGCACTAATCTGGCTCATATCATTGGCAGTTGCAATAGGATAGACGCCACTGGTTGGAATCATACATTCCATATAATTATCAGTAAATCCCAAATTATCAAGAAGTGTAAGCAGTACATCAGCCGGATTGCCGTTTCCCTTTCCTGACGCTGCTTTGTCAAGCTCATTTATGATAAACACAAGGTTTGACTCGCCTGCCATAGAAAAGGCTTCCATGATAATACCTGGTTTTGCATTGGCATAAATACGGGAGCTTCCAGTCAGCTGTTCCGGGTCATTGATAGAGCTCATATCCAGAGTAGTCCATGGCAGCTTCAGAATACGGGCAACTGCATAAGCAATCTGGGATTTACCAGTTCCCGCAGGTCCCACAAGTAAAATACCATAAGCTGGAAGTGTGTGTGTTCTGTTTATCTGAATGATTGTCTCTATGATACGCTGCTTAACACGCTCCATGCCGTACAGCTCTTCGTCCAGAATCTGGCGAGCCTTCTTTGGGTCGATAGATTCAAAATAATCATTTTTCCACTGAATATTCATCATGATAGAAAGTGCGCGCTGTGCATGGCGACGTTCCTCCTGAGTAACCTCATTCGAACGGGCAACTGCCAGGTTTCTTCTCGCCCACACTCTGATATTATCAGGTAAAGTTTTCCCTGCGCAGGTCATAAAATCGGATATGCTCTGCAAGCTGGTAAGCTTCATATCATCTCCTGTTTCCTCTTTATCTTCATCCTCATCAATATCTTCTATTGGTGCATTGCTTGCGAATAATCGTCCAATCATAAACTGAAGAAAACCATCCTCAGCCGAAAGCTTTCCACTGCCTCCCAATGCTATTTCACGGATTTTATAGACAGCATAACCGTCTTCAAGATTTTTTCCTGAAAGACGCACGTTGATGTGATTCTTTCCAAGCCATTTTAAGAGATAGACAAAACGTGAATCAACCTTTAGAATATTAGCCTCAAATCTACCGTCATCTTCCTTAAATTCAAATGTCGTCTGCTTGCTTTGATTTGTGAAAATGCCACTGGAATGGTGCTTCCACTGACGTTTTGTATTATCCAGAACCAATATAGGTTTTTCTGGAGTCGCCTCTCTCTCATTAGAGCTAAATGTAGTATAAGTACATACTACATCCTTATTGTTATCCTCTGGTGTACTGGTAAAATCAAATACTGGCATAGCCTTGCTCCTTTTGTATATTTAAATCTAATCTTAACTAATTTACTGCATTATAATACCATATTTTTCTGCGCTTGCATACAAAAATGATATTAGGCTTGAGCCTGTCATAAGCACCAGTATGATAAATACTGATGATATAAGCTGCTGCTTCTTGCCACTTATTACATCTTTTATAACACTAAGTTAGTCATAATAAGCATTTATTCTAAATAAGCGGAATATTCTTACAATACGAAGCATTCTAAAGGCAACCGTTCCCATTGGGAAGAATACTGGCAAACAATATGGCAGAAACGAAAGTAAATCCACCACTCCATTAAAGGATAATATATATTTTCGAAGAGCATGTGATTCCTTTAGCTTTGGATACATAAACCTGGCTGTTATCAATCTCAATAGATAATCTACAGCAAAAAAAGCTACCGTAACACCTTCTATCACTAGCAGTAATTCACCATACTTCTCCTGCACGTTGGAATATGTATGCATAATACTTACAATCATATTTATAATAATGGCGCCAACATTGAGAAAATCATAGCTTCTACTGATGTAATCAAGGTCATTTCCAACCTCTATAATCTCGAATATTCTCTTGCGTCGTTTAAGCCATTTTTTGCTCATCATTAATCCCTCCGAAAACTACTTAACTGGATTATAATACCACATTTTTCTGCAATTGCATACTGAGAATAAGTAGATAATTATTCATTATAAATTGACATCACTTAATTTGGATTGTAGAATATAAACATATTTAATTTTGTGCACTTTTAGGAAAGGAGCTGTTCCAATGAAATTAGCCGAAAAATATAGAGAAATGTTAAATCTGGAATATAATAAAAATGCGGATCTTACAGCCAATCGCTATGCTTTGCGCTGTCTTAAAATCACAATATTTTTTGCATTATTTATCTGGATTCTTAATAAGGTTAATATTTTTATAATAGATCAGCGTGTTACAGACTTTACTCTTATATCTACATTTTCATGCTACTTTTTAGGTTTGATTGTCTGTTTTAAATGTGATTTGTCCAAAAGCTGGATGAAATATTTTATTATGTTCTGGACAGTAGTTATCATAACATGTCTTACAACAACTCTGACTTATCACGCAACCATAGCCGGGGTCGTTCCAATTGTTTTTACAAGCATGTACCCATCAAGGCGCATAAAGTGGTACACGGTGTTTCTCATGATTATAAGTACATTTTTCACTGTATTTGTAGGATACTATCACGGTATCTGTGACGCTAATATGGTTCTCCTGACAAAGGAGACATTGTCCGGATATATAACTGCCGATAACACTTTTTCGCTCAATCAAATTAACGATAATATACCATTGACTTTAAGCCTTTTTTATGTATTTCCAAGATGTATTCTCTACGTTGTATTGGCCATGATGTGTGCAAATGTATCTAGGATTATAACAATGAATACAAATTATGCCACTGAAATGCGTCACATGGCAGAACGGGACCAGATGACTGGAGCGTATACTAAGAGTAAATATTTATCTATGCTTGAGAATGATTATGTAAATGAAGAACATATCGGTATAATTTTTTGGGATGTGAACTATCTAAAAAGAGCCAATGATACCTTTGGTCACGAATGTGGTGATGAGCTTATCATTGCTATTGCTGATAGCATCAGAAAATTTAACAATGCCAATGATAAAACTTATCGCATAGGCGGTGATGAATTTGTGATGGTTATGAGAGGTGCTACAGAGAAATCCGTCATCGATAAGGTTAATAGATGGAATGCTGCTATAAAGAAAGCTGCCCCTATTGGTGACATCCCTCTTTCTGCATCCTATGGATATGCCTGGGGCGAAGGAAAAAATATTGACCAGGTTATACACGATGCTGATCAGATGATGTATGAGAATAAACGTAAACATCATGATGCAAATCGATAGAATCCTTTGTGGAGTGTTTTCAGTTATATAGTAAATCCCAATTTTTTCTACATATATCAAAAGTCCGTCACTGGTTTCCCTGAGTGACGGACTTTTATAATTGTATAGGAGAATCTTGCGAGCAAGATTCTTTTTTTATGTATCTACATATTAAATCCTATGTTTTCCTTATTACTTTGTTGTATATCCTTCTACTCCAGACTCAATATATACATCAAGAACATCGCCCTCAACATTTCCTACGGCTATGAACTGATCTCCATCAAAGTCCTTCTCCCAAGCTTCTGTTCTGACAATAAAGCCAACCTCAGAAGCACCTGCATTAACAGTATACTCTAAATATACACCATAATCGTCAGTACCTGTAAACGCATTGTCTGTGCCATCACCATCTGTCCAAAGCCATACTGTCCATGGATCGTATGCGCCATCAGCTCTATGGTAATGAATTCTAAGAAGCAATTCTGTTTCTCTAGTCGCTGTATTCTCTACAACTGGCTCAGGAATAACAACCTCATATTCTACTCCATTTGTAAATAATACAACCTGGTGAAGATATGATATAGCAAGTCTAAGCTTGCTGTAAGCCTCTAATACTTCATCAGCTGTCATAGAAGTTGTATCAACATCCTTGTAATCATAATAATAGCTCTTTAATGTCTGGTACTGATCATATGAGCTATATTCATAATAAATGCCTAATACAGTATTAACATTTGCAAGAACTGAACGTAATGTTGCATCTGTAACCTCTACATCATGGTAAAGTACTGTCTTCGCCTCGCTCTGCTCTGCAAGAGAAGTTTTTCCATCCATTATATATGAGTATGCTGGATATATCTTGCGCGCTATTAAATCTGCACCATTAAAGATGATTGCATTTTCAAATGTCTGTACATAATATCCCTGTGATGCATTCTCGTAGAATGTATAGTCGATTGCACCATCTGTTACGTTTGTAGGATTACTTACTGATGGATTATGAATCATATCACATGATGTACCATTGTTATCTGTGTAATTGTATCCCAATGAGAAATTCTCATGAGAATGTCCTGAAATCCATACAGTATCTGGATAGCTCTCTATTAATGATATAAATCTCTTTGTTGTCTCTAACTCTGGATTCATAGAACCGCTATAGTAAGGAGTCTCCAAATCATCTCCAGAGCCATATCCACTAATTAATGCATGCTGCACAATGTAAATATTCTTACCCTTTCCATAGTTCTCCTTTAAGAGCTTCTCAACCCAGTCAAGCTGCTCATCTGTGAATTCATCATATTTTGCCGGACGATATCCACTCTCCAAAGACATAAATATAAATAAATCTCCTGTCTTTGGCTCAGTAATGCTATAGTATGACTTTCCACTACCCAATGTTTCAAGCGAGCCGTCAAGACCACTACCTTTAACATATGCCTGTAACTCAGCCTCCACTACGCCATCCTGACGAACCTCGTGATTTCCGCCTGACTCGTATATTGGATTCACATAATCTGACTGTGACAGAATCAACTGATATGCCTGCCATTCCTTGTCTAATGTGTCATAGCTGGCATTTGTTACCTGATCACCAGAAGCTACTATAAAATCAACTCCAAGCTCTTTTGAATAGTCAAGTGCATTTGCCCAATGATCCTCTGAATACTCCCACCAATATGCTGGTGTCTCACCAAAGTGCTCTTCATCAATATGTATGTCTGAGTATGAGCTAAATGTATATAATGCATCTGCTGATGATACTGAAAGCTGCTTTGTAGCTGGAATATCATAAACTGCTGCTGCATCTCCTACAGTTGGATACTCTGATGTATTAGAAGCAGCTACCGCAATTATCTTTGTTGCATCTGCTGGTATAGCTGTATGATACGCAAATGTATAATCTGCTGTCTTTCCAGCTTCTACATCAAGACTTGCAATTTCAAAATAACCTTTAAGTGCTCCACTATCATCACTCCAGTATAATTTGTACTGTCCTTTTTCAGATGATGAAAGTGTTATAGTTCCTTCTGCATAACCTGCTTTTTCTGCCTCATTTCCTGCAAACTTATAATCTAAACCAACCTCTCCATCTGTTTTACTGTCCGACTGACCCGAACCACCCTGTGTGGTTGCCTCAGCTGTTGTTGTTTGTGCCTCATTAGTCTCACTATCGCTACAGCCTGCAAATAACAACACTGGTACACACGCTAATGCAACTAATTTGCTTATTTTTTTCTTCATAAAAATCTCCTTTCACATAGATAATTTGATATTTTCACATAATCACTCTTATGTTAAGAAAATTATAACATTACATAATAAGCTAAATATATGCCATTCAACGCATAATTTTGTCATTTTTTGTTCTTATTAGTATTATTTCGCGACATCCTTGTGCACTTTTTTGCTTTTTTGCTCTTCCAATGATTTATGTTCTCTGTAGTTTCCTGATTTCACTTCATTTGGACTAATTTTATCTCCCTGCAAGCCCGGTTCCGTCTATCTTTGTGAAATCTTCTTCATATAAGTCTATGATTTCTCTCTTTGCCTCATCAACCGCCTGTAGATTATTATGCACCAAATATGTTTCTACCGCCTGCGGCATATCATGGTTCACCTCTTTAACTTCATCTGTTACAAAATATACCCATTCCATACGTTCTTCTTGTTATAATGTTACTTCTTTTTTCAGAATATCATTTGATATCATGCAATTCAAGAAGTTATGCTGTGGTTCTTTCATATAATATCATCTCATACAGACTATAAGAAATCAAACTGGTAAAAATCAAATATTCCCTTTAATACAAAAGTAGGTCAGGATTCAATCCTGACCTACCGGATAAACATTTTACCTATATTCTAAAAAACACTTTTATCAAAAGATTTATCCCATAATCTCTATGGCAGTTCTACATACACATATCCTGTCATACCTTCCAGATTTGCTATATCATACTGTAATCTGCATGTACAACCACTTAATACATCGCCCTCTGAAGCAGCAGTTCCTTCTCCAGTCTCAGCATCATATATTTCAACCACTGCTGATGCACTTGGATATCCGTACTTCAACACTTCTCCACTTAAGAATCCATAAATCTCTTCATAAGTATATGTTTCCTTATCAGATGATATTGTTGCCACATAAGCAACTAATGTATACTTTCCTGCTGCTGTGCAAGCCGGTATTGTAATTTTGGCTGACTTTGTAAGGTTAAGCGCTGAACCACTATAGCTGTCGGCACCTGATGATTCTGTGCCAAGTAATATAGCTGAATCATACTCACCTTCATTCTCACCAACAGCCGCCAATGCAAACCGGATTTCGTATACTTCTCCATTCACCATCACGTCTGCTGCCGAAACTTCAACCTGCATGCCATCAATAGTAACCTTGCCATCTGCAAATGTAACAGCCTCAGCACTCTTCAATGCAAGCTCTGCAAAATCGTAATCCACATAATTAATACCTGTTGAAGTTACTTCTATCTTCTCAGCATCCTTTACTTTTTCATATACTGCCATAAGCTCGTTATGCTTAACCGCTTCTACTGCTATAGCTGATTTTACAGCTGCCAAATCAGAAAGATAGTATCCATTCCAGCTATAATAGCTTCCAAAATTATCCGCAATTGAGTAGGCACTGTCTACACCTGTTAAAACAGCTTCCATATCATCTTCATATTTACACTCTATACCAAGATCAGCAAGGGCATTTACAACATCTGTAGCAGTCTGCTTATTCATCTCAACAGGCATGTCGTTCTCATCATAAACCCCAAATACAATTGTTGCATATGGTGTTTCCGAATAGGCAACATCTCCGTTTTTAAAGACTATTCCCTCTGCAATTTCATCACTAGCTGGTACAAAAACAGAAAATTCATAGCGTTTATCTGGTGTACATAATAAATATGTGTATGTACCATCTGTCTGCTCCTGATAAATTTCATAAATGACATCACCATTGCTGTCCTATTAATCCTTCTTCTAATCAACTGTCAATACTTCCCGGATTAAGCAAGAACTCATAAATGTTCACTGTCAAAATTCCGTTCTCATCGTAGTATGTTGGAACTATATCTTTTGTCACCACAATTTTCTTGAAAGAATCATCTATTTTCCTAAATGGTCGTATCTCTTGATTTCTCTTTGCTTCATCAGGAAGCGAATAAGCCGACTGTATATAATATCTTGCAGATCCAAGATTACAAACAAAATCTACTTCCAAAGCTTTTCGAACTACTTTTCCATCTTTGTCCTTCTCCGCAATTGGCACCACGCCTACATCCACACTATACCCACGCATGCGAAGCTCGTTATAAATCACATTTTCCATCGGATGTGTCTGCTCGAACTGTCGGAAATTTATTCGAGCATTACGAAGTCCCAAATCGGAAAAATAGTATTTCTTTGGTGTTTCGATATAAGCCTTTCCCTTAATGTCATATCTCTGTGCAGACTCTATCAAAAAAGAATCTTCAAAATAATCCAAATATTTTTTTATGGTCTTTGCTGTAATACTTGATTTTTTGACCGTCTTAAATGTATTTTTCAATTTCTCCGGATTAGTAAGCGAACCTATTGCAGAAGAAAGAATATTCAACAAATCTTCTAACTCCCCTTGATTCTTTACCCTATTTCTCTTGAATATATCTGTAATATAGATTTCATCAAACAGATTCTGCAAAACAGCTGCTTTCTCATTTGCTCCCTCTCGTAGAACTACAAGCGGTATTCCACCATAAAGCATGTACTCTGACAATCCTTCGTACTTATCACCCTTATATACAGACATGAATTCCGCGAAACTTAATGGATACATATGGATTTCATCACCACGTCCTGCAAACTCAGTGATAATATCCTTGGACAAAAACTTTGCATTACTTCCGGTGACATATACATCCATATTATCCTTACGCAAGTACCCATTCAGAACAGATTCAAAACAATCCAGTAACTGTACCTCATCTAAGAGCAAATAATATTTCCCTTCACCAGATGTTTGAGAACGAATATACTCCATAAACAACTCCGGATTTACACCTCTTTTTTCTTTCTCAATCCGAATCAGACTCTCCCCTATAAGATGAAGATCATCTGCGGAATCAAATGCAAAACGGATAATATGATCTTTATCAACACCATTCTCTATCAAATAATTATAAAAGAGCGTATTTAACAAATACGATTTACCACATCTTCTAATACCCGTTATAACTTTTATTAATCCATTATTTTGTCTTTTTATAAGTTTGTCCAAATAATACTCACGTTTAATCTCCATATCTATGCACTCCTTTAGGGAAGATTTTTGCAATTAGTTGCATTTTTCAGTTCTAGAATATCATATTTTTTTGCATTTCTCAATGCATCTTTCTAAATTAGTGAAGATTTTTGTATTTAGTTGCATTTTTCAGTTCTAGAATTTCATCTTGGTGTTTTTTATGTATTACTGCACCTTATTTTATATAATCCATTTATTATTCCTGCTCTTCAATTTTCTAGTTCATTAATCTAATTTCCTTGAATTCATCATCTCTCTTTACGCCATTAATATATGCAATACTCGTCCCAGCTTTCGTATCACATCCCGTTGTGATTTCCATAATCACTTCATAGTCTTCCGGAACATTTTCTAAAATATCTTTCAATTCACCTACCAATATGCTACTCAAATTTATCACCTCCACTTTTCCATTCTAATCTAGCTTTAGCTCCTTGTCATTTAAGCTGTGCTTTAATTTTTCTATTATACACCATGTCAATATGTTTTGCATTGGACTGTTAGTCCAACAACAGTAACCTCGTGCAAATCCCTGTTTAGTGCATATTTTATACAAAATCCGTAAAACAACCATTTTTACGAACTTTATATAACCATTTTCAGGAATTTAATATCTTCCTCTGCAATTATTTTATCGGCACCAAAAGCTATTTAGTGCCGATAAAATAATGATTCCCTTACACTTTTACTTGTTCCCTCTTATCTCCGCACTACCATACGCCAATCTCCTAATGTCCTTTGGACAGCCTCTATTAATCACCTCACACTGCTTATCTCTTTTTACATGAATCCCAACTGCGATAATTACTATAATATTTAAAACAAGTGCTGATTCCATAGAGGATTTGGAGGACAAAATATCATCCAAATCTACACTTGCCAAGACTGCCCGTCAATCCCTTATTGACACAGAACATCAGTTAAAGGAATTGGGTGAAATCTTAAAATATGCCAAAGATTATCAGACCAACAAAGTCTATAATTTCCGCTATAAAAAGTCCAAAGACCCCGATGCTTATTTCCGTAGGCACGAAACGGAATTGACCTTATTTGACGGTGCCGAAAATATGCTGAAACGCTTCGGAATCAATCCTAAAAATCTTGATTTGGAACAGCTCCAAGCAGACTATAATGCCCTGCAAGCCAAGAAAACCGAATTACAGAAAACCTATAAATCTGCCGAAAAGGAAGTTGCCGATTTGAACCGGAAACTTGCCAATATTAAACAGTATCTTGGTCAGGAACAGACTCCAGAACGAACCGAAAATAAAAACGGAACAGAGTCTATAATATGGTAGAAGCCAGCTCATCCGAGCTGGCTTCTACTACTTCGTATAATAATTATTCATTCCCCTGAAACACTACCATAAAATCAAGAAACATCTCTCCATCAACCTGAAATTTTTGCCTGCTTCACCTTTAAGTTACTAGAGTTCTTTTTCCATAAAAATCATGTGTGGATTTGATTTCATATCCTGTTTATGATAAAAATGTTCTGTAAAATCACCTTTAGAAGTAAATAAAATAATTTGTCCAACTTGTTTTTCTTTCAACCGCTTTTCAAATTCTGAAAATATTTGGGT
>JAFQVJ010000002.1 GCA_017408025.1 Lachnospiraceae bacterium | reverse complement strand
GCTGATAAGCGATTTCTGTGCCAATCTTACTCCTCGTGGGTTACCTTAGTAACACTCGGACGGATGGTTTTCCATATTTCATAATTGTCCTGTGTCTGACTGCCTGATTGTAATAATTCTTTCATAGCCTGCCAATCCTTCAGAAACTGTACCAGACTTTTGTTCTCAAAGAAGATTCCAGGTGTACCATCTACATCTTTAATAGTGGCAGGAAATACTTCGTCGATAGCAAACAGGAGAGGTAGTATATCTCCGTCTGTCTGAATATCAAATTCTGCAAGTGTGTTGACATTTACATTCAATGCGTCTGCAATCTTTCGTAACTGCTCCGGTTTTGGAAGGTTCTTTCCTAACTCATACTTACGAATTGCGACTTCATGAATGCCGGCTAAATCACCAAGCTCTTTTTGTGTTAATCCACGAAATGTACGGATTAGCTTAATCTTTTTACCAGTATTCATCTTATCAACCTCCTGTGCAATATAATTTAACATACAAAAATAGAATTGTCAACACAACTAATAGCACTCTTGACAGAGCAACAAAGACTCTGTATAATACAAAAAGAGAAACAGAGCAAATAATGCTCTGAAAGAATCGAGGAGGTGCATAGAATGCCGGAAATTCAATACAAGGTTGATTTACCGGCTTTTACAGGAAGGAATGTTCCAATTAAGGAGATAGCGAAGGCTATGGGGAAGGATGCTCAGTATGTAAGAGTTGGTATTCAGCAAGGGGTTCTCAAATTCGGTGTAGCAATAAAGATGGAAGATTCGAATGAATACAACTATTATTGCCCCGATAAAAAAGTTTGGGAAGAGACAGGTTACTTCAGAAGTATTCCTGAAGCAGTATAGAAAGATTAGAGAAAGGATGTGATTATGATGGATTACTTAAATAAGGGTAGCGGTTAATATACACCGACCGGAGCTTGGCTCCCTGTCGGTGTAACCCTCGGAGAGCCCCCGCACTTTCGGCTTGACGAAAGTGCTAGGGGGTTATCATCTGTGGCAAAGCAAAGATGATAAGCAGCACTTCGTGGGGAAAGACAGATAAGGAGGAAGTGTATGGAAGGAATATCATTTACAGCTCATGTGAGCAATAAGAAAAGTGCAATAACATCTAAGTCGAAACTTGCCGGGGTGGCAAAGCACAATTTAAGAAAATACAAATCAGAAGAATATAGCGCCAATAATATATTTCTGATATATGGAACGGACAATCTTGTTCAGGATGTAAAAGCAGTTTATCATCAGGAATTTGATGAAGCTTTAAAGGTCTACAATGAAAATCAAACCAGAGCAGATCGTAAGATTGAAGACTATTTTGAGCATGTAGCTAATAAGGAACAGGATATGGCGGTGGAGATTATCATTCAGATAGGGGATAGAGCATATTGGCAGCAACATTATGAAAACAAATGCTATATGAAGAAGATTTATAGCATGATGCTAGCTGAATTACAATATCTGCTTCCGGAGTTTGTTGTAGCCAATGCAGTAGTTCATATGGATGAGGACAGTCCACATATGCATGTGGTAG
>JAFQVJ010000031.1 GCA_017408025.1 Lachnospiraceae bacterium | reverse complement strand
GCTAAGGATGGCGTCTATTTTCAACGGATTGAATATGAAAGTAGACGCTGTTTTTATGTTAATAAAAGTAAGCCACTTGGACCTTTCGGGAAGTGGTGCAATCCGGACTGACAGATGGATTGCAGAAAGGAGATTATATGTTAATTTCAGGAATTGGCGGTGCTATGGGCGGCGTCAACTATTTAGGCAACAGAGTGAATCGGAACTCTAATCAGGTAGCAAGTTCTTTTAGTACAGGTTCTTGCATTAATCTGAAAATGACCGACGAGGATTCAGGAAACAGAGCACTTACTTCTGTGGGTTACCCGGATGGAAGTAGTGTATCTGTATTTAAGGCAGATGGCTATACAGATGGCAATCCGCAGTACATGGTAAAGCGTTGGGGTAAGGATGGAGAAGAAACAGAATACTTTGTGAATCCTACACAGGTACAACCGGAGAATGCAAGCTATATTGATATGCTGGCATATTCTACATATCTTGACCTTACAGGACAGACTAAAAATGGATTTGGAGATTTTCTGACTGCTTCCAGAGGTGTAAATGGCAATTTGACTTATGATGCAGAGAGCATGAATATTAAGATGGATTTCAAATCATTAGTTAAGGAATTTATGCAGGCACAATATGATGCAGGTAATTTGGCAAGGTATATGTCCTTTAAAAGATTTTACGAATGTATGGAATAAACCGCTTGCACCGACCGAAGCGGAGCGGAGACAGCGGTGCAATTTTGACTGACATGATAAGAAAGTGTGCAAAGCACACTTCGCAGAAAGGAGTACTATGGGTATAAAGCTGATTAAAGAAAAGACAGTCCTCATTATTGCGCATAGAATGAGAACGGTTGCCAATGCGGATAAGATTGTTGTGTTAAAAGATGGTGTGGTGGCAGAACAGGGAGTACCAGAAGAACTGGAAAAAATCGGTGGAATTTATGTAAATATGAAAAAAGTTCAAATGAAAAGCTCGGAGTGGAGAATGTAAAACTATGGAGACTTGGTAAGATAAGATGAGCACTCGCACGAGAAGAAAATGTCAGCTAAAGCTGACCGTGCTCGGCTCGCAAAGTGGAGCAAATCCCTCATGAATGAGGAATTTAGGGAGTTGAAGTTGACTTGTCCACTTTGTTCTTGTATAGGAAAGTTCTCGAAACTTTCCTATACAAAAAAACGCTCCGCTAAGGATCGCACTACGGCGGATAGGAAGATGTCGCTAAAGCGACCCGCCGTAGGCGGAGAATCTTGCAAGCAAGATTCGTTTTAATAAGATTGGCTCTATAGTTGCCCCAAAATATTCGGTAATCAGTTAAGGGTCGGATTTGTGTGAAATGCACAAATTCGACTCTATATTTTTGGATGAGGTTACGCGATTAACCTTTGACTCTGCAAGGACTTAGAAGTAATATGGTTACAAGAATATTTAGGGAGGGTATACCAATGAAGCATAAAGAAACATTCTTAAAAACAGTATCTAAGCTTGCCATTCCGGTAGCACTTCAATCCATACTTCAATCATCATTTAGTATAGTGGATCAAATAATGATTGGACAGTTAGGAACTGTAAAAGTGGCAGGTGTAGGACTTGTAGGAAAGTTTATATCAATATATTCAGTGCTGATTTCCGCTATTGGTACAGTTGCAGGAATTATGATATCCCAATATGTGGGGCAGAAAAATAAGAAGGAGATAAACAGAAGCTTTAAGCTGAATCTGGTCATATCATTGATTTTGGCAGTACTGTTTACAGTACCATGTATCATATTTTCACAAAATATCATGGGGCTTTATACAGAAGATTATAGTACCATGAAAGCTGCTGCTCAGTATCTTTTGATTGTTACATATACATTTATACCTATGGCGGGAACTACAATATTATCGACCTTGTTCCGATGTATGGATAAGGCGGCACTTCCACTGTACGCAAGTATTGTATCAGCACTTTTAAATACAGGACTTAATTATATTTTTATATTCGGCAATTTTGGCATAAAGCCTATGGGTGCAATAGGTGCCGCAATTGCAACAGTTATCTCACAGGTGGCAAATTTGCTGATTATGATTGTAATGTTTATGAAATACAGATCTCAAGTTAAGGTATCAGCTGATGATAGTGATGGGGAGAACGGCTTCAAATGGAAGCAATATCTTGCCATGCTTATGCCTATATTAGTGTGTGAGCTTTTGTGGAGTCTGGGAGAAAATGTCTATGCCGGTATCTATGGGCATATTAGCACAGATGCCAGTGCTGCCATGACGCTCACTAATCCTATACAGGGGCTACTAATTGGTGCTTTATGTGGTTTATCCCAGGCTGCCGGTATAATTATCGGTAAACTGTTGGGCAACAAGGATCTTGATGAGGCATATACTGCATCAAAAAAGCTGATAAAATATGGGGTTGTGGGTTCGGTAATATTATCAGTTGTCGTGCTGATAATCAGACCATTCTATGTGGAAATATATGATGTTGACCAGTCTGTTAAAATACTGACACAGCAGATATTAGTGGCCTATGCAGCGGTTGCACCTTTTAAGGTACTGAATATGATTCTTGGTGGTGGAATCATTAGGAGCGGTGGAAAAACAAAATATGTGATGGCTATCGACATGATTGGTACATGGTTGTTTGGAGTGCCACTAGGGTATTTGACAGCATTTGTTTTCCATATGTCCATTCCATATGTATATTTCATACTCTCTTTGGAGGAATGTATACGTTTTGGTATTTCACTTGTAGTATTTAAACGTAAGGGATGGATGCAGAGCTTGAAGTAAACGCTTTTGCAAATCAAGATTTAATAGAGGTAAAATATGAACGAGAACAGAATTACAATAAAGGATATAGCGGAGGAATTAGGCGTTAGTACTGCAACGGTTTCCAATGTCATTCATGGGAAAACAAAAAAAATTTCTCAGCAGACAGTGGCAAAGGTTCAGGAGAAAATAGAGAAAAGTGGTTACCTTCCTAATATGGCGGCGGTATTATTGGCACAAAATACTTCTAAAATTGTCTGTATTGTTTTATCAAATGATAAAAAGTATGAAAATAAGATGATTGAAGACCCTTTTGTAAGCGGGATGTTAAATTATCTCTCGAAGGAATTGGCGAAAAATGATTATTTCGTTATGTTGAAAGAGGAATCTGATATACATGAGATTGTTCGTTATGCATCTATGTGGAATATGGCAGGCTTGGTATTAATAGGTTTTTGTGCCATGGATTATGAGAAATTGAGAAACAATATGCATATTCCGTTTGTTGTGGTTGACTCCTATCAAAAAGACGTACACAAATATTCGGATGTGGGAGTGGATAATATACATGGAGGATTTTTGGCAGGAGAGTATTTGATAAAAAAGGGGCATAAGAAAATTATGTTTTTGTCAGATAATGATGAGGATTGTGACCATGACCGTTATGTTGGACTTACTAATGCTATGAAAGCAGCAAATCTTTCCTTTGATAAAAAGGATTTTAAAATGCTTAGTCCATATAATGAGGATAGGCTTAAGATATATGAGAAGATGTATAGGGAAATAAATGAATATACAGCGGCATTTGTTGCCTCAGATATGTATGCTATAGAGTTTATGAACTTTTTACTGGGAAAAGGAGTAAGTATTCCCAAGGATTTTTCTATTATGGGTTTTGATGATATACCATTGGCATCTATGGTTAATCCGGCTCTTACCACTGTTTCGCAGGATTTGGAATATCGTTCCAAGGTTGCAGTGGAACTACTGGAGGAATTAATAAATGGTGAATCAGAGGGTAGGATGGTATTATTACCTGTGGAAGTAGTGGAACGGAAAAGTGTGGGTGAAAATAAACCATGATTATATAGCGACTAATAAACAGATATTAGGTGTTTTCTAAAATAGAAAGGAGTAGGATATATATTAATTGCAGTTACAAGAGACATGGTAAAACAATATAAAAAAATACAAGAAAAAATGTATAGTACTACAATATTATTATACCTTGGCATCGAATAATGATGTAGTATCCTGATTCACCATGCTTGCTAGAGTTTCTTTATCACTATGGGAAAACAGCAACTCCATATATAGATTTCCCAATAGATTTTTTACATTATCAGCATCCAAATCCGCAAGTGGAAGCTCATTGGCTTCCAGGCGGATTATATTTTCAAGAATATCGTCTATATTGTATTGGCGAGATGGAGAAGCACTTGGTTTCATAGTTGGAACTTCTGCTTTAATTTCAACAGGCTCCATGATAGGCTTAGCTTCAGGCATAGTGTTTATAACCTTGGAACATGTTTTTTCAAAACATTCAGGGGCATACTCAGCAAGATAACGCAAATCGTCCATGGTCAATGGCTTTTTATTGTGTATTTTGTTATAAATATTAACTACAAGAGTATCCTTATTCATGGCGACCTCCTTAACAATTGCTTTTTTAATTTCTATGTTTCTAAAAAATATATCGGCTTGATGTGTCAATAAATAAACTCCATAAAGGATACAAGGACTGGAAATCTTATTTTTATTGTATGGGAAAGTTTCAAGAACTTTCCTATAAAAAAAAATATCTTGACATATTGCTGTTATCATAATATATATTCAGCAAGAGATGGTTTTAAATTTCGATGAGAAAAACGATAGTAGTAGATGTGCAAAAGAACTTTATTGACGGTGAATTGGAGACAAAGGATGAAACGAAAAATATACGAATTTATTACGTTGATGCTGATGCTTTTTATGTCATCATGCTCATCAAATTCAAGTGAAGATATTGCAGCAGTGGCAGATGAACAAACGATCACAACGAAAAAAAACAGTGAATCAGAAAAAATAACAACAGAGACCAAAGAATACCATAAAGAAATGTCCACAGAGCCTACCACCGAATTGCCAACAGAGCAGCAAGCTCCTGAGATAAATTATATTTACCAGCATATTAGCACGGACGCTAACGCAGTCCAGTCATTTGGAGATATAGATGTAGCTGAATCAGAATTAGCAGAATTAACAGAGCTTCTTAATACATATAGCAATCAGATATCCTTTAAAGCTGTATCTGTAGATGGTACAAAAGGCATAAGCTATAACAGCGACGGAGAGTATTTTGCGGCAAGTGCTATAAAGGCGCCCTATCTTCTGTATTGCTATCAACAGATGGATGCAGGTAATGGCTGTCTTGATGAGGAGATGGTTTATACATCCAAGTATTATAGCAGTGGCACGGGAGATATAAAGGATAGTGCAGATGGCACAGTTTATACCTTGGAAGAGATTATGAGAAGGGTCATATGGAACAGTGACAATTCTGGCTACTATATGTGTGCTGACAGGTGGAGTAAGGAAGGCTATAATCAGCTTATGGAGCAGATAGGCTGTGATAGATTGAAATTTCCTGCACATAGCATATGGGTATATGATGTGAAAGTAGATGATTTTATTATAGTGTGGAAAAGTATATATGATTATTTTGAGACAAATACAGAGCATTCGAAAAAGTTTTATGACAGCACGACAAACTGCAAGTGGAGCTTTTTTGGAAGTGGTATAAAGGATAGTGTCATAGCTCAGAAATATGGGTGGACAGACGAAGCATACTGTGATGCAGGTATCATATATGGACAGAACACAACATATATTCTTGCGGTATTTACTGATTCGGCAGGTGAGGATATTGATAAAAACCTTGTGACAAAGGTAGTTAGTAGAATTAACACTATTATGGACGGACAGTAATACAAATTTATAATATTTATCATAAATAGAAAAAAGGTGTGACAAGAAACTTAAAAATCTTATATAGAAAAAAGCTTGCATAAAATGTATAATGCCATTAGATGGTTTATGGGAAAAGATTAAAAATGAATGGAGAAGGTACAATGAAGAAAAAACTAGTAGCCTCGTTTATTCTGGCATTATCATTGATGGCAGGCATTTTTGGGTGTAGCACGGATGATGTGGGAAACAACAATGGGGAAAAGGAAGCTGCAGTTGATACGGGAGCGAAAGCCCAGTATGTAAAGATGTCAGATGACTTTGACATATCGGAAGTAGATAAGGCTTTATACGAAAGCTTGTTTGACATAAATAGCGAAGTCAAGATAAGCATAGATATTTCAGATGAAGAATTGGCCAAGATTCAGGAAGATTATGATCATTATCAGAATTTTAATTCTAAGTCACCTATCTATAGAATGTGCACAATGACTATAGAGATAAATGGCGAAAAGCATGTGCTGGAGGAAGTAGGTATACGAATGAAAGGTAACACTTCCAGAACAGATTTTTACGATACTAATAAGGGCGAGGTGTACAATCTGATACATTTTAAAATCAGCTTTACAGAAAACTTTGACGAAGAAGAATACTATGGTGAGGAAGCTAAGGTTTGGAGTGATGAGGAGGCTAGAAAGGAGCGTAAGAACAGAACCTTTGCCTCGCTTGAAGGCTTGGAACTCAAGTGGAACAGAGATCGTGATACTACCTATATGAGAGAGACATATGCTTATCAGATGTATAGAGATTTTGGTGTGCTCGCACCAAATAACGGCCTTAGCAATCTTGTTGTAAATGATACAAACTGGGGATTATATAAGGTATATGAGCCAGTAGACAAGATATTTATAGAGAGATATCTGGATGAGGAAGATCAAGGTGGTGATCTATATAAATGTGGATGGGCTGGTAGAAGTAATGCCAGCTACTCAAAGACTTCAGGTGTCGCAGGAGTGGAGGACGAGGACGCAGGAAAGTTCTACGCTTATGACTTGAAGACTAATAAAAAGACATCCACTCATGAAAGTCTAACTAATCTCATAAATACAGCTAAGAATTCGGGCAGTACAGAGGAAGAATTGGAAGCGGTGTTGGATGTTGACAATTGGCTTAGATTTATGGCAGTAAGCTATTTCCTTGGAATGCCAGACGATCTTCGCAATAATTACAACAATCATTATGTTTATTTTAAGGGCAGTACAGGTCAGGCCATATTTATTGCATACGATTGTGAGATTTGCTTAGGTATAAATGATTGGAATCCTACAGGAAACTATATGACGGAAACAGACCCATATGCAAGCTATGCATACGGAACAAACAAGAAACAGGAAAATCCAATAGTTAAACGCACTGTATGTGAAGGCGGTTTATATACAGACAAGTATACTGAGATATTAGATATGATTGCAGCCAGCAAGTGGTTTAGTTTTACCACATATGAAGTAATGTTTGGCGAGTTATATTCCAAGTATGCAGAACAGGCAGTACCAGATGTAGATGTGAAGAAATTTGATAAGCAGTATTTTGAAATGGCAATTGATGATACCTGCAATAATGGCAAGCAGGCAAATGGAAATATGCCAGTAAAAGAGTATATGCAGAAAATGCTTGATAATTATAAAAAGTATAGAGATGTACAGTAATATGTTTTGAAAATGTGTTAGCCGTTACATTGAGAAAAATCACTTGAATGTAGGAAAAAAATCGAATATAATATATACAGTATGCGTGGAGAGAATAAAAGATAAATACGAAAGGAAATGCTGTATGAAGCTCAATCAGTTGACACAAGACAGTAAGATGCAGTTAGAGATAACATCAGGTAAAGACAGGGTATATATAGATGTAAGCATAGCTCAGGTTGCACAGAGTGGTTTGGTGCTGAACCCTGTTACTTATGAAGGAAAAGTAGTATCATTTAAAAATAATCAAGACATGGTGAACATCATATGGTTACAGGATGATGGTAAACCACAGATTTGGAAACGTGTTGGTATAGATAATGCTATTATAAATAAAAAACCATATGTGCTTGTGCGTTCAAAGGATAATTCAATGGACTATAATCGTCGAACGTCATTCAGATTGCCATTGGACGTAAAAGGTAGCATCATAGGATATGGCGATGTCGTTATACACGATATATCTAGTGGTGGTATTGGATTTTATATGGATACCAGTAAGGAAGTAAAAATAGGTCAGCAGATGCATTTGGGCTTTTCAGTACGTGGTGATAATTACAGTGTAACAGCTACAGTAGTGAGAATAGTGCCAGAGGAGAGACGAACACTGTACGGTTGTACCATGCCATCATCTCCTATGATAGATACATTTATAACTGAAGAACAGCGATTGAGAATCAAGGGTTTTTAGAACCCTTTATTTTTTTCGATATACTGTGGATATATAGAGAGCTGCATACACATGCTACAAGTATGCCTGCAAGTCCGCCACATGTATCTACAACAACATCCAGCACAGCAGGGGAGCGGTCTGCCACAAAGCCTTGGTGGAGCTCATCTGATATTGCGTACAAGCAAGTGAATATAAGACTTGCCAGACCGTATATTATACGCTTTAAACGGAAAAGCTCTCCATATTTTTCTTTCAAGCCCAAAGCTGATTTCTTCAACATATACGTTATAGTAGTAAAAAAACTTAAAAATCCCAGTATGGCGTACTCTGTAAAGTGTGCACCCTTTCTGATAATAAGTGTGATGATGTCCAATATATCCTGTTGCTTTGTGGCATTGTATCCGTCAAAGTCAGGAACAAATATAGAGACTATAAAGTTGACGATAGTACCACTAGTATTTGAAGATGTATCCCCTGTTTGCGATGAAAAAATAAATATAACGGCCATCCAAAGTATGGTCAATGTTAAAAAGGTATAGTGTAAACGCTTCATACATATCTCCTTTGCAATTTTATGATAATGAATGTGATTATGTCTTGGTGAGTTTATCACAAAAAACTCATATATGCCACCTTAAAATATGGTTGCTAAAATAGAAAATTTCCCTATAATAGATAGTAGGCTCTAAGAAATAGGTTGTAAAAGAGGAGGATATAAAACATGATAGCAGATAAAATGGTAGGATTAGTAAATAACAATTCAGCCATAAGAATGATGTTTGAGGAAGGAAAGAGACTCGCAGCTATACATGGAGCAGAAAATGTATATGATTTCAGCCTTGGCAATCCTAATGTACCAGCACCAGCATCACTTAACAAAGCTATAAAAGAGATTCTTGACGAGGAAGAATCAACATTTGTACACGGATACATGAGCAATGCAGGCTATGAGGATGTAAGAGAGACTGTAGCACAGTCACTTAACAGACGTTTTGGTACATCTTTTACGCAGAATAATATTATAATGACTGTTGGTGCAGCAGGTGGCTTAAACTCTGCTCTTAAGGCTATTGTTAATCCAGGAGATGAGATAGTTACATTCGCACCATATTTTCTTGAATATAGAGCGTATGTGAGTAATTTCGACGGTGTGCTTGTGGAGGTATCACCAGATACAGCTACATTCCAGCCCAATATAGAAGAGTTTGAGAAGAAGATAACACCAAAGACTAAGGCTGTTATCATCAACAATCCTAATAATCCTACAGGTGTTGTTTATTCAGAAGAAACTGTTAAGAAGCTTGTAGCCGTAATGGAGGCAAAGCAGAAGGAGTACGGCACGGAGATTTATCTTATATCAGATGAGCCATACAGAGAATTGGCATATGATGGCGTAGATGTGCCATATCTTACGAAATATTATGCAAATACTATCGTAGGATATTCATTTAGTAAGTCGTTATCACTCCCTGGTGAGAGAATTGGTTATCTTGTCATTCCATCAGAGATGCCTGATTACAAGAACGTATTTGCGGCAGCAAGCATAGCAACGAGAGTTTTAGGCTTTGTCAATGCCCCATCTCTTATGCAGAGAGCAGTTGCAAGGGTTATCGACGAGCAGACAGATATAGCTTATTACAATAGAAACAGAGAGCTTTTGTATAATAGTCTTACAGAGTATGGCTTCCAGTGTGTTAAGCCAGAAGGCGCATTCTATCTCTTTGTAAAGTCACCAGTGGCTGACGAGAAGGAATTTGTAAATAAGGCAAAGGAATATAACATTCTTATGGTGCCGGGCAGCTCATTCGCATGTCCGGGATATGTGCGTATAGCGTACTGTGTAGCCTATGAGACTATAGAGCGTTCGCTTGAGAGCTTTAAAGATTTAGCTAAGAATTATGATTTGATATAGACAAATATGCTGATAAATGGTAGTTTATAAAAGGTTTTGTGACTATTGAAATCAAAAAACTGTCGTCAATGAACCGAACAGTGTCAGATTTAGAAGTTGCAAATGATAGGAGGTTTATCATGGGAGCATGGGAAGCTAATATAAGAAAGGTTGTGCCATATGTGGCAGGCGAGCAGCCAAACAAACCTAATATGGTAAAGTTAAATACAAATGAGTGTCCATATCCACCTGCACCAGCTGTTGAGAAGGTACTTGATGAGCTGGATACAGACAGATTCAGACTCTATCCAGACCCTACAGCAGGGGCTTTGGTTAAAGCCATTGCTGATTTTTACGGCGTTGATGAGGATATGGTATTCGTTGGAGTAGGCTCAGATGATGTCATTGCTAATGCATTTTTGACATTCTTCAATTCTGATAAGCCTGTATTATTCCCGGATATTACATATTCATTCTATCCAGTATGGGCTGATCTTTACAAGATACCATATGAGACACCAAAGGTAGGAGCAGATTTTAGAATAAAGGCAGAGGATTATTACAAGGAAAATGGTGGAATCATATTTCCAAATCCTAATGCCCCAACATCTATATGTGAGCCTGTTTCATTTATAGAGGATATAGTGGCTCACAATCAGAATTCGGTAGTAATGATTGATGAGGCTTATATCGATTTTGGTGGAGAGTCGGCACTATCTCTTGTGAATAAATACGAGAATCTGTTAGTTATACAGACATTTTCAAAGTCACGTTCCATGGCTGGCATGAGAATTGGCTTTGCTATAGGCAATAAGAAGCTTATACAGGCTATGCTTGATGTAAAGTATTCAATTAATTCATATACATTAAATATGCCATCTATAGCAGCTGGTGTAGAGGCTGTAAATGATAGAGAGTACTTTGACAAGACTCGTAATATGATTATGGAGACAAGAGAGAGAACGAAGGCTCGTTTGACTGAGCTTGGCTTTACATTCCCAGATTCTAAGGCAAACTTCGTGTTTGTAACACATGATAAGTATGATATGACAGATTTATTTGAATATATGCGAACAAAGGATGTATATGTGCGTCACTGGAACAATCCTCTTATCAAGGATTATCTGCGTATTACTATAGGCACAGACGCAGAGATGGATAAGATGTTCGAGGTTATAAAGCAGTATATGTCTGAGCAGAAGGCATAAGATGTTAGAAGCAATATGATGAAATGTTAGGTAATGTGTAAGGCTGGAAACAACATGATAAAATGTTAAATGAGATGTACTTTTAGAAACGGAGGATATTGATGATTTTAATTATATTAGGTGGCTTTTTGATGGCGCTTGCCGATAGTGTGCCAGGTGTGTCTGGAGGAACAGTTGCATTTCTTATGGGCATTTATGATAATTTTATAGGCTCATTGAACAATATAGTATCAAAGGATAAGGAAAAGCGTAAAAAGGCGTTCTTGTTTCTTGTAAAGCTGTTGGGTGGCTGGATAGTAGGTATGGCTTCTGCCGCACTTGTTATCACAGCAGTGTTTGAAGAGAATATTTATGAGATTAGCTCTTTGTTCCTGGGATTTGTAATATTTGCAATTCCGCTTATGTTTGTGGAAGAGAAGGAATCATTTAAGAAGAAATACTACAATATTATATTTACATTATTTGGTGCAGCCTTTGTAGTTGCTATAACATATTTTTCAGATGGTGCAACAAATTCAAGCCTTAAGTGGGGCGAGTTTGACGTGTTTACAGGTGTATTACTGTTTGTAGCTGCTATGATTGCTATCTCAGCTATGGTGCTTCCAGGTATATCCGGCTCAACAATTCTTCTTGTATTTGGATTCTATCAGCCAGTGATGGATGCAATTCACGGCTTCTTAAAGCTGGATTTTACATATTTTGTGGGACTATGCATCTTTGGCTGTGGTGTGCTTACAGGTGTGTTTACTGTTGTAAAAGGACTTAAAATTGCACTTGATAAGGCTCGATCAGCAACTATGTACGGTATTATAGGTATGATGTTGGGGTCGCTATATGCTATCGTTATGGGCCCAACAAGCCTTAAGGAGAATCCTAGACCAGCTATGACATGGGATACTTTCAATATAGTATTCTTCATTATCGGTGGAGTGGTTATCTTAGGATTGCAGGCACTTAAGGTGCTTTCTGCAAAGCGAGAGGCGGCAAAGCAAAGTGCAAAATAGGTAACATAGGAGCACATGTATTAAAATGATTGTTTAGGTAGCGAGGTTTTTAATAATGTCAGAATTAGGTATAAAACTTGCAAAATTCCTGAATAACGGTGGATTATCGACAATGCTCATTATAGTGGGCATTGTCCTTATTTTATGGGCGTTTTGCAGATGGTTATTACAGAAAATGAAGATAACACCAAAGAATGCAGACAGAACTCTCGAGCAGATAGATAATATGACTGGTGAGCAGTTCGAAGTATTCGTAGCGGCGGTCTTAGAAGGCAATGGTTATGAGATACGACAAATGACGAAGACTTCAGGGGATTTTGGCGCAGATATTATAGCGTATAGAAAAGAAGAGCTTATAGCTGTGCAATGTAAGAGATATGCAAAACCTGTTGGATTAAAGGCAGTTCAAGAAGCGATAGCAGCTATGAAGCATTATGAGTGTGATAGATGTCTTGTGGTAACTAACAATAGATTTACTAAACAGGCTATGGAGCTTGCCATGGATAATGAAGTTGTGGGGTTGTGGGACAGAGATTTCCTTCTGAGAATGAGGGATAGAGCGTGTAGGTAGTGTGAGTCTACACAAGAGCAATTAAGCTACGCTATATCTCACTATATAGGAGGTAAATAAAAAATTAGCACTCACCTCTTGACAGTGCTAACAACTAGTGATATATTACGGTTATGCGGAAAGATTGATCTGCATAACCGTTTTTATATTTGGAAATCATTAAGACAAGGAGGGGATTGTATGAATATCAACAAATTCACACAGAAGTCTGTAGAAGCTATTCAGGACGTTGAGAAGCTTGCATACGAGTATGGTAATCAGGAGATTGACCAGGAGCATCTTGTATATGCACTGGTAAATCAGCAGGATGGTCTCATCGGCAAAATGATTGAAAAGATGGAGATAAATCTGCCACATTTCAAAAATAGATGTGAGGATTATCTGAACAAGAAGCCTAAAGTGCAGGGTGGGGAGTTGCACATAAGTAACGATTTGAACAAGGTATTGATAACAGCAGAGGATGAAGCTAAAAATATGGGAGATGAGTATGTTTCTGTAGAGCATCTGTTCCTCTCTATCATTAAATATCCCAATAGAGCCATTAAAGATTTATTTGGTGAATACGGTCTTACAAGAGATAGATTTTTGCAGGCGCTTGCCACTGTTAGAGGTAACCAGAAGGTAACATCTGATAATCCAGAGGCCACATACGATACCCTTACAAAATATGGTACAGATTTGGTGGAAAAAGCCAGAAATCAGAAATTAGACCCAGTTATAGGCAGAGACTCTGAGATAAGAAATGTTATCAGAATTCTTTCAAGAAAAACAAAAAACAATCCTGTACTTATCGGTGAACCTGGTGTAGGTAAGACAGCAGCGGTTGAAGGTCTGGCACAGCGTATAGTTCAAGGTGATGTTCCAGATGGTCTCAAGGATAAGAAAATTTTTGCTTTGGATATGGGAGCATTGGTT
>JAFQVJ010000030.1 GCA_017408025.1 Lachnospiraceae bacterium | reverse complement strand
GGATATTCATTCCTCTGCTCAACCAACTGAGCTAACCAGGCATTTATCACGAAAAGTATACTAACATATTTTTTATGATTTGTCACGCAAAAGTTGAGAAACTTTCTAAAGTACTTTCTAAAGTACTTTCTAACGTAGTTTCTCAAACTTTACGTAAACCTCTTCATATTCCTTGATTTTTATTGTGAACTCTGATTTTTAAACGTGGTTGCACACATAAGACCATATGCATCCTGAGCTTTCTTTACCGCATCGCACACAGCGTGCCCCATAACATTTGCTGCAAGTGTTCCCACCATGTCCATATCTGCTGGCACATCTCCTACTGACATTGCATAGATGCTATCCCCATCCATTGATGTATGAACCGGATTAATGGTTCTGGCATATCCATTATGAGCCATAGTCGCTATCTTGTTCATCTGGGCTTTATCAAATTTTCCATTTGTAATAATTACTCCAATAGTTGTATTCTGCATTTGTTTTGCTGCTGCCTGCTCTGCCATCATATAAATTGCCTGTTCCATGTCAACCATTGATTTCTTATCTGGAGTCAACATTCCTGCTATCATTTCATGAGTGTCATAATCATATATATTTCCACAGGCATTTACTGCTACTATAGCTCCAACCTTCAAATCACCTATCTGAACAGCATAGGAACCAAGACCACCCTTCATAGCTGTAGGCATGCCGCCCAACTTTCCTACAGTTGCACCTGTTCCTGCTCCCACATTTCCCATGGCTGGATTATTGTCTTCTGCCGCCTCACATGCTTTTATAGCCATAGCTGCATCTGGTCTTATATCCTTGTCTCCCACTGTCAAATCAAATATACACGACTGGCATACCAGCGGAACCTTTGTAACACCTACATCAAAGCCTATATTTTTCTTCTCAAGATACTGCATTACTCCACCTGCCGCATCTAATCCAAACGCACTTCCACCACTTAAAAGCACTGCATTTACGAAGCCTTGAGCAGATGTAGGCTTGCAAAGCTCTGTCTCTCTTGATGCTGGTCCTCCACCTCTCACATCCAATCCTGTCACTGCACCCCGTTCACATATAACCACTGTACAACCTGTAGCAGCTTCTGTGTTCTGCGCATTTCCTATTTTAATATTTTCGATTTCATTTATGTTTATTATGTTCATATTTCCTCCTATACACTTTCAACTATAAAACTGCCTTATAATAGATACAGACAAGTCTTCATATACTCTCTAAATGACCTCCATACAGTTTTCTTAATAATCTGTTAAGCAAAATTTCTTAAAAAAATTGGGTCACTAATCCCTCATTCATGGGGGACTTGCGCCACTTTGCGAGCCGTGTGCAGTAGGCTTTAACTGATATTTTCTTCTCGTGCCAGTGCTCATCTTATTTTATCATATAGGGAAGTTCGAAGAACCTTCCTATATGATAAAAAGAAAGCCACCCAGAATTGAATATACTTCTGTGCGACTTATGTCTACATATTTATAACTTTGATTTGCCTCAAATAAATGCAAATGCCGGCGACCGGAATCGAACCGGTACGGGAGATTAGTCCCGCAGGATTTTAAGTCCTGTGCGTCTGCCAGTTCCGCCACGCCGGCATACTGTCATCAACAAATATTTATTTTTGACAGCTAAATGGGCAGAGGTGGATTCGAACCACCGAAGCAAGTTGCAGCAGATTTACAGTCTGTCCCCTTTGGCCACTCGGGAATCTGCCCAAATAAACAATAAAATAACCGGATGTATACATAAAAAATTTTGTAAGCTTGCTTACGTAATACGTAAAATTTTTCATGTGTACAGACGTGCATTTGCTTGCAAATGACATCGAGAAAATCGCTAGATTTTCGAGATGATTATTTTATAGCATCAATATTGACACCTATGACATAATAGCATAATCATAAGCATTACGCAAGCAATTTCTTTTCATGACAATTTTTTCTACCCACCCAGCATATTTCTCTTTGTATGGGTAGAAATTCTTGTTTACTTCACTTTTTTTCTTACCTTCTACCCTTTTTTCTCTTCTATGGGTAGAAATTCTTGTTTACTTCACTTATTTTTTCTTACCTTCTACCCTTTTTTCTCTTCTATGGGTAGAAATTCTTGTTTACTTCACTTATTTTTTCTTACCTTCTACCCTTTTTTCTCTTCTATGGGTAGAACTTTTTGTTTACTTCACTTATTTTTTCTTACCTTCTACCCTTCTTTTCTCTTCTATGGGTAGAAATTCTTGTTTACTTCACTTATTTTTTCTTACCTTCGACACTCTTTTCTCTTCTATGGGTAGAAATTCTTGTTTACTTCACTTATTTTTTCTTACCTTCGACACTCTTTTCTCTTCTATGGGCAGAACTCTTTTAATACTTCACTTATTTTTTCTTACCTTCGACACTCTTTTCTCTTCTATGGGCAGAACTCTTTTAATACTTCACTTATTTTTTCTTGCCATAAAACAAGTTTTCACCTCTTATGGTAAGAAAGTTTTATATATTATCACAAAACTTTCATGGCTTCATCGCACTTTATCACTTTTAAGAAGAAAGCATCATCTTATATTTACCTTTTATAACTACATACATTAAAAAAGGGGTATCTCTTATCACCGCTTTCATGTCTTTCAAGATAGTAGGATTCTTATAATTGTCATCAACAATAAAGGATAGCAGCGTCAGAAATCGTAGTTGCAAAGCAACTGCGATTAATTCCTTAGAGAGCGTTTATTGTAAAGGAAAGTTTCGTTAACTTTCCTTTACAATAACAAGAGAAGCCAGGTCTCCCATCTTCAAGAGACTTGGCTTCTTTATACTTGTTTAACTAATATTCAACTCTTCTAAATATAGCAGCTGACTTAGGTGGCATTACCATATCTAGTCTGCCGTTATTTATTTCATACTTTTGGGAGCCTGCATTATAGGAATTCTCTGAAGTTAGCATAATTCTTTCAACCTTGTCCTGGGTGCGAATTCCTGTCTGACATACAAACATATTTATACTCTTTTCGATGTCATTATTATTTATGACAATTACAAGAATATTATTCTTGCAGAATCTTCCATATGCAAACAAATTATATTCCTCATAAAGTGGCACAAAAGAGCCTCTCTTCAAGGCAATATTATTTTTATGGATGGATATCATATCTCTATGAAATTCAAGGAGCTCCAGATCTTCATGTCCCCATGGATAAGTTCTTCTGTTATCAGGATCTGTCCATCCACAAACACCTGCCTCATCTCCATAGTAAAGTGTTGGGGCACCTGGCCATGTCATCTGCATAACTACAGCCTCTTTCATAACAGCTTTCTGTATACCATTATTTGCCGCTTCTGCTCCCTTAGAAGCAGTTCTTCCTACAGTCTCGTTTGTTCTAGTAAGGAATCTTGAGTGATCATGGTTTGAAAGCTGATTCATAGCCACCAGAAGGGATGGCATAAGGAAGCGACCCATGTGATATTTCATAGCATTGAGCATACCTGTGGAATCACCCTTCATTCCTTCGTTCTTTTCATCACTATGCTTCTCCATACCTGTAAGGAACCATGTTATAGGCTCCATAAAAGCATCATAGTTCATAACCGTATCCCACTGATCTCCCTGAAGCCAGCTGGCTGGATCTCCATAATGTTCAGCTATGATAATAGCGTTTGGATTTGCTTCTTTTACTGTCTTTCTAAACTTTCTCCAGAATTCGTGATTGTACTCTGAACTGTGTCCCAAGTCAGCTGCCACATCAAGACGCCATCCATCAACATTGTATGGTGCTGACACCCATTTCTTTGCAATATTTAATATATATTCCTCAAGCTTCTTAGAATCCTCATAGTTAAGCTTTGGTAATGTGTCGTGGGCCCACCATCCGTCATATGTTGTGTTATATGGCCACTTGTCATCCTCTGTCTCAAAGAACTTATAGAAGGTGTGATAAGGGCTTTCCTTTGATATAAAAGCTCCATTCTCGTATCCTTCCTGATTCTCATAGATGCGTTCTCTATCCATCCATTTATTAAATGAACCACTATGATTAAATACACCATCTATGATTACCTTGATTCCCCTCTTGTGAGCTTCCTCCACAAGTTTTGCAAAGAGCTCATTACTGGCCTCAAGGTTTGCTTTATTAGTAACTCTGTTAATGTATCTTGTCGCCATGGCATTTGACAACATACCTTCTGACAATAACTCGCCATTGTCATCAACTATCTTTCCATAATGTGGATCAATATAATCATAATCCTGTATATCATACTTATGATTAGAAGGTGAAACGAATAGTGGATTAAAGTATATTGCCTCTATTCCAAGCTTTTCAAGATAATCAAGCTTATCCATAACACCCTGCAAATCTCCGCCATAAAATTCACGAACGCCCATAGCTGCTGGATATTTATCCCAATCTTCTACCTTTGTTACATTTTCTCCTATGTAGGAATACTCATTTGTCTCTACGTTATTGTATCTGTCGCCATCAAAAAATCTATCAACGAATATCTGATACATAACTGCACCTTTTGCCCAATCTGGAGTTTTAAATCCAGGTACAATAGCAAATGCAAAATCGTCATTGTGAGTATCTACCGCACCAAATCTATTATAATAGCAAGATTCATAGCCACTGTAAACTTTAAAGTAATATCTTAACTTTTTATCAGTCACATGAACCTTTATCTCATAAAAATCAAAATCATGTGTCGATTCAACCAAATGCATTGGTTGTTCTTTCTCATAGTCGCAGAAAAGAACCTCATCTACATTAGCAACAGCAGTTCTAAATCTAATAGTTACGTCACTATCTACTTCTGGTTCTGCTGGATTAACGTACCACTCAGTACAATCACTGTATAACATAACCTTATTCATTAAAGGCTTAAGATACTGTATGTACAAGAGCTTTTTCTCTGATTTAGAAAGGGCATCTATATTTAAAGGCAACATGTTGTGTTCCTCCTTAACATTCTCAAATCAATCTTCATACTTATATATTATAATCTATACAATATACATTATTCAAGCTTTTTTTACTATATCAACGCTGTTATGGTAAAGCGTTTGTTGTAAAGGAAAGTTTCGAGAACTTTCCTTTACAACAAAAAAGAAGTGGCGGGGAGCCACTTCTTTAGGAGAAGGTATTTGCGTTCGAAACAAATCGAACAAAAGTTTTTATGGGGTGTAGCAAAAACTATAAAATGTATTGGGGGGTTTTTACGTTTTGTAGTATAACACCTGTACATCTTAAAGTGTGCACAAAGTTTACAAAAGTTTGCATTTTCTTTTGTACAATTTGCACAATCACATTTATCATCACCAGTTTATACCTTCTTTTATTCTTCTGTTTTATCATCAAATACACTTTTGATTGTGAATTCATCATCCGTATCTTCTGCTTTAAATAACTCTTCAAACTCAGCCTGGTATATCTTCTCTTTTTCTATAAGAAGCTCTGCACATTTCTCAAGTATATCCTTATGTTTAAGAATAATAGACTTTGCCTTTACATAGCACTCATCAACGATACGCTTAACCTCGTCATCAATCTTAGAGGCAGTATTTTCAGCATATCCACGTGCATGAGCAAGGTCTCTTCCGATAAATACTTCCTCGTCATCATCACCATAGCAGATAAGTCCAAGTGAATCAGACATACCAAACTTTGTAACCATAGATTTTGCATAGCTTGTAGCCTGCTTAATATCCTGTGATGCACCTGTTGTAATATCATCAAAGGTCAATTCCTCTGCTATACGTCCTCCAAGCGAAACCATAATACTCTGAAGTATCTTGCCCTTTGTATTAAACATCTCATCCTTCTCAGGAAGTGGCATTGTATAACCTGCTGCTCCATTTCCTGTAGGTATGACAGATATTGTATGAACCGGTCCCACATCAGGAAGCACATGGAAAAGAATCGCATGGCCTGCCTCATGATAAGCGGTAATCCGCTTCTCCTTGTCAGATATAATACGGCTCTTCTTCTCTGCGCCAATGCCAACCTTAACAAAAGAACTGTTGATATCTTCCTGCGTTATGTACTTTCTGTCCTTCTTAGCTGCATTGATAGCAGCTTCATTCATAAGGTTTTCAAGATCTGCACCTGTAAATCCAGCAGTTGTCTGTGCAACATTGTCAAGATCGACATCCTCTGCCAATGGCTTATTCTTCACATGTACATCCAGAATTTCTTTTCTTCCCTTAACATCAGGTCTGCCCACATGGACCTTCCTATCAAATCTGCCTGGACGAAGAATAGCAGGGTCAAGGATATCTACACGGTTTGTTGCTGCCATAACGATAATGCCTTCGTTTACACCAAAGCCATCCATCTCAACAAGCATCTGGTTAAGTGTCTGCTCACGCTCGTAGTGACCGCCGCCCATACCAGTTCCTCTTCGTCTTGCAACAGCATCAATCTCATCTATAAACACAATACAAGGTGCATTCTTCTTTGCCTCTTCAAATAAATCTCTAACTCTCGATGCACCGACACCGACAAACATCTCTACAAAATCTGAACCAGATATACTGAAGAATGGTACACCCGCCTCACCAGCTACAGCCTTAGCAAGAAGTGTTTTACCTGTACCTGGAGGTCCAACCAAAATAACTCCCTTTGGTATCCTCGCTCCAACTTCAATATACTTCTTAGGACTCTTAAGGAAATCAACTATCTCCTCAAGCTCTTCCTTCTCTTCTGCCAGTCCTGCCACATCCTCAAATGTAACCTTCTTGGCATTATCACTCATCATCTTAGCACGGCTTTTGCCGAAATTAGCCATCTTGCCACCACCAGCTGATGCCTGGCTGCTAAATAACATAAATATAAATATTACAGCTACGATAGATATACCCAGTGGCAGTATGGTTGTCAGGAATATACTATCTCCCTCAACCTCACTTACACTATAGTTCACAAATTCAGCTTCATCCATATCAGCCTTAGCTTGCTCTGTATCTGTAACATACAATTCTACAGTCGCCTTTTTGTCATAAAGTGTCAACTCCAAAGTTCCTGTTGGAACGTACTGACTTGGCACAATAACAACTTCTTTAATATTATTTTCCTTTAGATCTTCTTTAAAGTCATGATAAGTATAATCCCCATTATTTGCACCTAAGGTGCTGATAAAATACCATATAAATGCCATGAGTATAAGAATGACAAAATAAAACCCAAAGCCTCCTGCTTGCTTTTTCACGAAAGCTACCTCCTTAATTATTCTTCAAATCTTACCACACCTATAAATGGAAGATTTCTGTATTTTTGATCATAATCCAGACCGTAGCCCACAACAAACTCATCCGGAATATTAAAGCATGTATAATCAACATTTACATCAACAACTCTTCTGTCCGGTTTATCAAGCAAAGTACATACCTTTATGCTCTTTGGTCCTCTTGTCTTGAGAAGTGTCACCAACTTATCAAGTGTTCTGCCCGAATCAATAATATCCTCAACGATAAGCACATCCTTACCCTCTATGCTCTCATCAAGATCTTTTATCATCTTTAAATGTCCTGAGCTCTCTGTAACAGAGCCATAGCTTGAAACAGCCATAAAGTCCATGCTTACAGGAACTGTAATTCTCTTGGCAAGCTCACACATAAAGAATGCTCCACCCTTCAACACACATATAAGATGAACTGATTTTCCCTGGTATTCCTCACTTATCTTCTTGCCTATCTCTTCTATTTTCTTGTCAACATTCTCTTCTGAGATAAGTATATCAACATGTTCTTTCATTTATTTTCCTCCTGTAATCTGTAATTTCCATATATGCTTGGAATCTTTATTTACTTTGTAAGCTGCATTAAGCCTGTAACCTACAATCCATATTACTTCACTGCCTCTCGCCAGTAGACAGACACGGCTTCTCTCTTCTCTTGGAATCTTCTTGTCTATAAAAAAATCTTTAAGCTTTTTTCTCGAGCCTTTCTCATCCAAAATAATATAATCGCCATCTCTTCTAGTTCGAAGCAATAAATTACCATCCATTATATCATATTCAATCCATTTCGTATACTGGTTTTCTTCAAAAATACCTTCATTAAAGCAATCATTTCCTACAGTTAGCCCAATGATTTCATTGCCCAATTCCAGACTATATGTTCCTTCACCTTTTATAATCACTTCGTTAGAGATGTTTTTTTCAGTCTCTTTTATAGCTTTAACCTTTATGGTTACGTCGTCATATTCCTTTACCGCTGCCATATTATAAGGCAAATCCACACTTTTTCCTACCTCCATTGAAAACAAATCTCTCACACTATGAATATGCTTCGCTGTAATATCCTTTACTCTTCCTGCAACCTCATATAAGCACTTTTTCACCAATTGAACCTGCATGGCTATATGCAATTCATAAAATTTATTGCAATCTATATGTAATGCACCATCCGTCTGGTTCCTTGAAACAATGTCATCATAGATTTGATCACACTGCTTCTCCATATAATCATCGATTTGTGCCAGACTCTGCCCCATCAGGTTAATATGCTCCGAAGCCCTTGAATTGATAGCTTCCTTTATGGCTGGCAAAATCTGAAGACGCAATTTATTTCTTGTATATTCCGGCACAAAATTAGTCTCATCATGGACATAAATCACACCTTTATTTTCATTGTATTCCTCTATCTCTTTTCTGGTAAGACATAAGACTGGTCGCACAATATTTCCTCTCACTGGTAAGATACCGGCCATTCCCTTAATGCTGCTTCCTCTGAACAGATTGAGAAGTACTGTCTCTGCGCTGTCATCAGCATTATGAGCTACTGCAATTTTCCCATGTCCATCCTTCGATATCTCCTTTAATATTTTCTCAAAGGTGTCATATCTGACTTTTCGCCCTGCTTCCTCCTCCGACATACCCCATTGTTTACATAATGCAGGCACATCCACTCTGCTTATGAAACATGGAATATCACGTGTTTTACAATAATTCTCCACATATTCTGCATCCCTGTCCGCTGTTTCCTTACGTATACCATGATGTATATGCACAACGGCAAGCTTCAATGACAAAAGCTCACTGATTTCCTCCATAATGTTGAGAAGGCACATGGAATCGGCTCCACCTGATACCCCTATGACAACCGATTCCCCCTCTTCTATCATTCTATTTTGTCTAATGTAATTTAATACTCTGTTTTTCATCACAAGCTCCATTAACTATCAACTGATGTTTTCCACTTATACACATATATAAATGTACACTTGACACAGCGTAAAATCAAGCTTTTTAGATAAATTAAGAGCATTTTGCATAATTCCAAATACCTGTTACCATAACTGTCATGTCATCCTCTTCCTCCACCTGAAATTCCTTTCGGGCCTTCTTCAATAACTCATTTGCCATTTCCTGCGGTTTACCAGACTTCATTTCCAAAATCATTTTTCCTAACACATCCTCCTTATTTAATCTCGCCGCCGATTCTGTTATACCGTCAGACATCATAATTACAAAATCTCCATCATACAATTTCTTCGTTGCACTCTCTATATCTGGTGCTCCCCCTCCTCCCATAGGAAGAGAAGTGGAGCGGATAGCCTCTACCCAGTCTCCTCGTTTTACATAGGTAGAGGCTGCTCCCAGTTTCATAAAATCACATATACCAGAATATCTGTCGATAATTCCCATATCGACCGTTGCGGGAGCCAGATTGTCCCCTTCCAGCACAAATATGGTATTGATAAGTCGCAGCGCAGTCTCTTCGCTAAATCCGCTTTCCATGAGATTTTCCAGCAATTCAAGAACCATTTCACTATCTCTGTAGGCCTGAATTCCACTTCCCATTCCATCAGAAATCCCTAAAAGTGTCTGACCTGAATCAAGCTCAAGACAAGAGAAATTATCTCCTGACACATCCTCTGCATTAGCCTTTGCTATGCCGTGTAGAACATAATAATTAGGTTTTTCCTTGAATCGATAAGTAGACATTTCATTTCCTACCACACGTCTTTTTTCTTTGACAATCTCAAGATTCTTACCAAAAACATCCACCAATATACCAGCAACACTCCGTACACTGACACACCTGCCTCTCTTTGCCTTTATCGTCACTATTATTTCCGATATGCCTCTCCGATTATCCAAGCATACTACCTTTTGCAAGACAACTCCCACTTCCTTAAGTTGCTCTGTCAAAGCCTGTTGTTTCTCATTGGAAACAGCACAAAAGTCATATGTATTATCCAGACATTCTCCTAGTATCCTTGACATTTCCGATAACTGAGTAGCTATAACTTTCTTGCTGTCCAGCAGTTTATGTCTGTATATTTCGTTTTGTCTCAACAAGGCATGACAATGTGGACAATAATCTCTTTTCTTCTCTTCTTCCATATAAACAGATTCCCCCGTAATTTTTTCAACGCTTCGCGCCATTCTGGCAAATGCACCTGATATGCTGTTCATCTTTTCTTCATAGGAAGAAAGCTTTTCTTTATAAGCCTCCTTGTATGCCTCCTTATACGCTTCCTTCTCCTTCTTGCCACGCTCCTTATCTCTAGGCATCTGTATCATATCAATAATTCTATAAAATACTATGCTAAGAGACATGCTCAATACCGTTGCCAGCAACGCCAGTACATATTGTCTATTGCCTCCCTCCGACATATATATGTCGATAAACTCCATTACCGTTAGCACACCACCACCTAGCAACGCACCTTTTAATATAGGTACACGGGAACGTTTGTCTTCCATTATGTAGTAAACCACCATTATGGTAAACATAACTAAACCATACTTTGCTCCAACTAATGGTCCAGATGCCATTACCATACCTACTGTCATTATGGGAAACAACGGAAATCTGATTAGCCGGCTACACCATACTGCCATAAACAATCCCATTGCCACCGGATGGAAGCCTCCTATCCACGCCTGTGTTGACAGGTATCCTATAGCCTGTACAACAATTGATTTAAAAATTTTTCCTTTCATAAAAAATAACCTCCTATGTTTTTTTGAAACATGGGAGATTATAAGTCACCAATTTTTATTTTTTTGTCAAATTCACAATTGATTTTTAAAAGATTTATTGACAGATTGCATGATTATCTCTTTTTTGAATCGAATCAAAGGACCTCATCCTTTTTAAGATTATTATTTCATAATGCTCTATTTAGGCTTATAAATAATTTCATTAGGATATACAAGACCAAGCTGCTTTGCACGCTCCTCCACATACTTCATGGTCTTTACATACACCCTCAGTTCTTCAAGCTCAAGCGTTCTTTTCTCTTCATCTTCTATCTGAGCCATAAGCTTGTCTTTCTCTTCATTAAGCTTATCAAGCTCCTCTTCACTGGAACGATTACTTATATAAAGAGTACCGCAAAAAAATGCCACAACGAAGAAAATCATAATCATCGCAGCTTTATGTGTCCTTTTCTTTTTTCCATAATTTTTTGGCATTGGCTACAACTACCTTTCTAAAAACATATCTTAATGCCATTTTAACTTTATTCAGTGGTTTTTTCAAGACTATATTTAATATCTTGTTAATATATCTGGAGGTATATTTTACCATAAATGCCCCAAAGGACTTAGCATACACCCACGCTCCTATACATATCCCCGCTATGATAAACCATCTTATACGTCCATCATTTTCAGCATAAACAAAGGCAAATATGACAACTCCCGCCATACTCCAGTACAAAAAATCCTCTATGCTGACAAAAATATTTTTATGTTTTACGATTCTTCTAAATAATCTAAGGATATCATACAACGACATCACAATTAGACCTGTAAACAATGAATCTACAAACAATCTCGCTTCTTCTATAATAAACTGCTCCATTATTTAAAAAGCCTTCCCACAAACGACTGTTTTTTCATCATTTTTGTATCAGAGTATCCTAAGGAGTCTATAGTTCCTTCCATATCCACCTGTCCTTTATCCAGATTTATACTTTTCACATGAAGATCCTTTCCCTTAATATTCAGTATGCCCATAACTGTTTCCAACTCTATTTCTTCCAGATCAAAAGAGATTACATCCTTCACACCAGTTACACTGCCCGTATTTCTGCCTGTAATATAGATTTTATGATTTGCATGTTCTTCCCTTTGATAATCCTTTTGATAATTTGCCATAAAAAACCTCTAATATACATTATACTTAATAATATATATTAGAGGTTTACATTTCATATTCAACAAATCTTTTACAAATCTTTATACATTTCTTTAGCTTCATCTTTTTTTACGGTTTCGGCGATACTTGTTACCTCAACCTTAACTGTTCTTGTTCCAAACTGAATCTCTATGATATCTCCTACCTTTACGTTGACAGACGCCTTGGCTGGCTTATCATTAACAAATACTCTTCCTGCATCACAGGCCTCGTTGGCAACAGTCCTTCTCTTTATCAACCTTGAAACCTTTAGATATTTATCCAGTCTCATTTTTTCCTCCTTAATGGCAACACCTGTCTCTTAGTGAAAAGCCCATAAACGATAAAAGGTGTCTCCCGTTTAGAAGACACCTTTTATCTCGTTCACCAAGAACATTATTTCTTATTGATTTCGTCCTTTAATGACTTACCAGCCTTGAACTTTGGAGCCTTAGAAGCTGCAATCTTCATCTCCTTGCCAGTCTGTGGGTTTCTACCTGTTCTAGCTGCTCTCTTAGCAACCTCGAAAGTACCGAAGCCTACTAACTGAATCTTCTCGCCCTTCTTTAATTCCTCTGATACTACGTCAATAAAAGCCTTTAAAGCCTTCTCAGAATCCTTCTTAGATAATTCTGTTTTTGCAGCAATAGCTGCTACTAATTCAGCCTTGTTCATGGATAAACTCCTCCTATGTTATAGTTTTTATATATTAACCCACTATCGTGGATTATGCACGGGCACATGTTTTCGCTACCCTTAACTATATATATAACCTCTTTGGTTGATTTTGTCAAGAAAAATCGGCATTTTCATGCTTCCATTCGCCTTCCTAAAAAGTTAGAAGCCATATTTACCAGTTTTTTTTCAATTTCAGATAGGCCTTTATCCTTATCTTTTGCCATTATTATCACACTTCCGATAACGTCACCCTCGCATATAATAGGCTGAATCATCTGCTCTTCCACCGCTACATTATCATTCTCTGTAACAGAGATAACTGGCTTGCCATTTGCGCTATGATACAAATCTCGCTCTATCATAATGTTCTCCAGCTTCTTGCTGATTCTTCTGCCCAGATACTCTCTCTTTGCCGAACCTGTAGCCGCAATAATCTGATCTCTATCTGTTATAACCGCTATCTGACCAGATACCTGTGCCAGTGAATCCGCATACTGAGCTGCCACATTGCCCATCTCTCCTATAGGCGAATACTTTTTAAGCACGATGCCACCCTCTGCATCGGTAAATATCTCCATATTATCGCCTTCTCGTATCCTAAGAATACGTCTAATCTCCTTTGGTACAACGATTCGACCGAGGTCGTCTATTCTTCTAACTATGCCTGTCGCTTTCATATTAAATTCGCCTCCAAAAATATTTACATTTAATTTAGAAATTTATTGTAACCTTAGTGTACCTAAATTTTGGAGTTTTATACTTCTTTTTTCCTATGGATTTGTCATAATTTTTTTTTCATTTACCAACTGAGCTCGACGAAACAATAGCATCAACTACTGGCTTTAGCCAATCACCCTCAACTCTCTCTATTTCCCCATTATCGCACATATTTGCCAACTTTGGATTCATAGGCATCTGCGCTGTCACTTTTATACCATGTCTTTCCGCAATATCATTTACATGACTCTCGCCAAACAGGTAATGCTTCTCTCCACACTTATCGCATACGAAATAACTCATATTTTCTACAAGGGCAAGGATAGGTATATTCATAAGCTTCGCCATATTGACAGCTTTTTCCACTATCATCCCTACAAGTTCCTGCGGCGATGTAACTATAACAATTCCGTCAACTGGTATGGACTGAAATACTGTCAATGGTACATCGCCTGTTCCCGGTGGCATATCTATAAACATGTAATCAACATCACCCCACACTACATCTGTCCAGAACTGTTTGACAGTTCCTCCGATAACTGGGCCTCTCCATATAACTGGATCCGTTTCGTTCAATGTCAATAAATTCAATGACATAATCGGAACACCACCCTCTGATGACACTGGATATATCTCATTCTGTCCTATTGTCGCGGGCTCCTTTACACCAAACGCCCTTGGAATAGATGGTCCAGTAATATCTGCATCCAATATAGCAGTTTTATATCCTGCTCTCTTAGTCATAACTGTAAGCAAGGATGTTACCATACTCTTACCTACACCACCTTTACCGCTAACTATGCCTATTACCTTCTTTATTCTACTGCCACTGTGAGGTTTTACAAGAAAACTCTCCGCTTTTCTATCGCCACATCCTTCTTTGCTACAGCTCTGACAGTTACTTGTGCAATTATCACTAATTTCTTTTCCTCCTACTTATTTAATAAATACCTTTAGTTATTCTACATCAAAAGAGCCTCCATGCAAATCATAAAATATGCATGTAAGCTCTTTCTTTTATTACACTATGCTTTCACATCAATTATAATGGCTACTCAATGTGAGAAGCCTATCCTTCTGTGCTTCTGTTATCTCATCAGTTATATCACGCAAGAACACATAGAACATCTTCGAGCCGTCGTCCAATGTCGTTTCCTCCAGATGTCCACAATCATCAACCCAACGTATTTCGCCATCCTTACGCACAATTCTGTATCGTATGTAATCCATATTTTTATCAGAATGCTTAATCTGTTCTTCAATTTCATACTCAACCCTATTGATATCCTCAGGATGAACCATACCTCTAAAGGAATTTCCCACATACTCTCTGAACTCTTCCAGAGATTTACAACCATACATCCTCATAACAGGTGGATTAACAAAAAGAATCTTCTCCTCACCAATGGCACTGTATATGAAGAAACCATCTGACATATTTGCCAAAGATTCCGCCATATGCTGACGTCTTTTTTCCTCCTGTTCTCTCATAAGAGATTCTATGCTTCTGATAGTAAGTATAGCTGTCTTTGGCTTGCCATTTTCCCGCTCACTTACACTGAAGTTTACGAGACACCATTCCTCTCCCTTTCCATCTATAGTTCTACGGTACTTGTATTCTGCTGTATCTTCTTTTGCCAGTGCTTCTCTTAAATGCTCAATTGATAGAAAATGTCTGACATTCTCTTCATCATACCTAAGTATTGTTCCATTTGCGAAATGGCGATTTATAAGCTCGCTATAGTTACCTCTCTCCAAAAGATGATTTTCATCTGGGAATATCATACGACAATAATTCTCTTTCAAGCTTACAAAATAAACAGCTCTGTAAGAGTTAGCTACACTCTTCAACACATGCTCATATATATTAGTATGTGTTTCATCCCTAAGGAGGCATGCCACATATCCTCTCTCGTACTGGAAAAATGTTATATGCAGATACCTGCAAGACAATTGGCTATATAGTAAATGATCTTCTATTTCTCCTAAGTACGCCGCACGATACGCCTTGTCAAGCATGTCCTGCTTATTACCAGTAAACACTTTATTCATCATATACTGAAGGCGTTGCATATCTCCGTTTGCCACTTTTGCCGCTTCATGATTAGCATATACGATTTCATACTCATCCGGATTACCTTCCGCGTTCAGAATAACCTTTCCAACCCCATAACCACATGGAAGATTACCATAATGCTTTTCAAGGTGCTCCAATTGTTTATAAGTAAGTTCATCAGGCACAGAGCACATTAATTCCTCTGTCTTTTTCTTTTCCTCCAGGAAAGTCATATCGTTAAGTGCACTGTAGAATATCTTATGACCATCATTCTCTCGCAGGAAAAATACCTTCATATGTACCCATTTAACACTTCCGTCACTTCTCACGTAGTGAACGTAGCCTTCTGCTCCTACTGCTGGGCGCTCATATGCCATTTCAAATATACTGAAAAGTACCTGTCTGTCATCATCACGTACCTGATTCCAAAACTTCTTACCCTTCTCAGCTTCATTACCAGACTTGATGCCGACCATCTGATAATACGGTTCATTTACACGAGTAATCTCAATCTGATTCTCATACATATCATAAAATGCCACTGGTCCCAATATATTATTGACCATACTATCTGTAAAGACATTTATATCTATAAGCTCTCTCACATGCATCTGCTCAATCTGCTTACACCATATTCCATCAAAATCTATTTTGCGTTCATCAGATATAAGTTTCTCAAAATCCTGAACAGACATAGGCTTATAGTAGTAAAATCCCTGCGTATATCTGCAACCCATTCTCAATAGAAAATCTTCCTGTTTCTGGGTCTCTACGCCTTCCACTATAATAGGTATTTTCATCTGTCTTGCCATATTGACAACCGACTCTAAGATACCTATGCCTTTCTCCTCCTCGCCGACTTCCATGTCGAGGAATCTCATATCTATCTTTAATACGTCTACCACAACACTCTTTAACATGTTGAGAGAAGAATATCCGCTTCCAAAGTCATCCATCATCACTAAGAAACTGCAATCTCTCAGCTGCTTTACGGTTCTTATTATCTTATCATCATTGTCTGCATATGCACTCTCCGTAATCTCTATCTTAAGTAAGTTTGCCGGAAGCTCATACTTGTCCATAAGGCTCTGAAGATACGCTGGCACATCCATAGAAAATATATCTATACGCGACACGTTAATTGAGATAGGAATAGGCTTATAACCTCTGTCCATCCAACTTCTAAGCCATTTACACACCTTCGCCCATACGCATCTATCCAGATCTGCTATAAATCCATTCTTCTCAAGTACAGGCACAAACACCCCTGGTGGCACCATTCCCTTGTCCCCATGTTTCCATCGCACAAGAGACTCTCCACCTACTATTTTACCTGTAGAAATGTCGCACTGTGGTTGAATGTAAAATATAAATTCGTCCTTATCTATTCCCTCTTGAATCTCTGAAAGAACCTTAAGCTCTTCCTCCAATTTTCCTGTCATATCAGAATCATACTCACACACTCGTTTTGTATAATTACCGATAGCATGGGTCAACGCTATTGTGGCTTTGTCATACATCGCCACAGCAAGTTTACTATTATCATCAATTATATACACACCAAATGCTGGCAAAAATCCCATGGTGTTATTAAACTTCTTAATCCCCTCTGATATGCTTATTCTAAGCTTTTCCAATAACTCCATCCGTTTTGGCATCAATATACCAAAATTATCGCCACTAATATATCCAGCGACAGAATCATTTCTTCGTTCTAATTCCTTTAAACAGCTAGCTATATGTACAAGTAATTTATCGCCTTCGTCTCTTCCGTATAACTTATTAAACAATCTAAAATGCTCAATATCTAACGCCACCATCATATACGTCTGTGGTGTTATTCTCTTTTTATACTGATCTACTTTCTTAAAAAAGGCGTTATTGTAATACAATCCCGTCAATGCGTGTTTTTCCACGTAACTTTCTTGTACATAGCCATCTCCTCTTTTCAAATTTACACCCATAGCTATTCCTCCAGTTAAAACCTGCATGCCACAATCATCTAGTTATTATTGTATATTATTTCGGATAAAATGTCCATGCGTTTTTATCATTTGAACCTTATTTTAAAACCAGTTTTTTGAATACTTCTCCACGCTCTTCAAAGTTTTTAAATATGCCATAACTAGCCGCAGCAGGTGACATCACACATGCCTTTCCCTTTGCCGTAACCCCCTTGGCAACTCTCACTGCGTCATCCAGATGTTCTACAAGAATTATTCTATCCTTTCCATTGAAATCTGTCATTGCTTCTATCTCTTTACTAATTCTTCTTCCAGTCTCCTCCATCAAAATAATGTGTGAAACAGTAGACTCCGACAAATATTTTTCTAAACTTTCGTAGCTTATACCTCTATCCATTCCTCCAATGATAACACTATCTGCATCCTTCAATGTATTGAGCGCCTGAATGGTAGTCTCATCAATTGTAGATATAGAATCATCATAATATGTGATGCCATCTCTGGTTCCTACTTTCTGCAATCTATGAGGTAATGGCACATACGTCTTAAACCCATTTTCTATGTCTGTCACATTTAGCCCCAGTTGTCTGGCTATGGCATACACGTATGCCATATCATAGTAGTTATGAAGGCCGAGCAATGGAACCTCCTCTGTTTTTATCTCATAACTTTCATCTTTGCCAAAGTTCAAAGTAATCACGTGCTCTCTTACAACTACATCCGCTGTATCATCACCAGTCATGCCTACTGCTGCCACAGTTACAACATTAGATCTGACATCCTTTGGGCTTAATTGCTGTTCACACAATAAGATATCGCCTTCTACCTGATTTTTGTAGATGTTTTTCTTTGCTGCCACATACTTATCCATCGTTCCATAATGGTCCAGATGCTCTTCATGAATATTGAGAAGCACTCCAATATGTGGCGATTTTGTGGCGTACTCCAGCTGATGACATGAAAGCTCTACGACCATCATTGTATCATCCTCTATATCCTTTGCTATATCAAAAACGGGTATGCCTATATTACCTGCTAGGAGTACCTTCCTACCTGCGTTTTTTAAAACATGGTACATCAGTGTTGTTGTGGTACTTTTTCCCTTTGTTCCGGTTATTCCTATAATTCTGTCTCTGTAAGCCGCAAAAAACACATCAATCTGTGACACTATGCTGCACGTATAGTAAGCTCTATCTTTCTCTAATACAACTCCTGGACTCTTAAATACCACGTCAAATTCATTTAGCCTTTTCTGATAGTCCTTACCTGATATTATCTCGATGCTTTCAGCTATTTCCCTATCAACACCCTCAGGCAATGTTACCGGATTTAGATCAGTTATTGCCAGCTTTGCTGCACTTCCATCTTCCATAAGCCATGGAAATGTCGCTCTTCCCTCTCTTCCAAATCCTAATATTACTACTTTTTTATCACATATAAGGTCGTGAATTATTCTTCTCATCTACGCCACTCCGTTCTATTGCACTTTCTTGCACCTTCATTGGGCTATTCAACCTTTATTCCATGTTCTTTAAGCTTTTGAAGGTATTTTTCTGGTATGAGATGCTCATTATCATAAAACTCAAAATATGCCTCACATCCGTCCAAATGTTTCTCATACATGCCCAGCTCCTTGTATCTCTCCAACAGATATGAGAGCTTTGCTCCACAGTTAATGCCTTCTTCAAAATCTCTGATAGTTATGGTGACAGCGGCATTAATCTCATCTCTACTACCTACACACTCAAATGGTTTTTCCTTCTCCATACCTATAAGCTGTGAGAAATATAGCTCCATCTCCCTATCATCAGCCATATTTCTTCCAAAAATCTCTGTGAGACGTTTCTGAGATAAGAATGGGGACAAAATAAGCCATACAAAAAGACATTTTGGACAATGTCCACACCATATATCCTCCTTGCTTCCCACGTTACAGCTTCTAAATATGTCATGATACTCTGTACACTTAGCAAAATGTTCAGCTATCTGGAATTCACTCATAGGTCTAAGAAGACTGAAATAATATGTTCCGCTTCCTATATATTTTTTCTCATACTCATGAAAATCCTTCTCATACTTGAAGCTCTTAGAATACTGATGATTGACATAGCTTCCTTCTACAGTACTCTCATTTGCACTTGATTCATTTGACAAAACTATATATTTAATACCGTTGATATATGCCGCTATAGTTGCTGAAAATGAAACAATAGCTGAGAATGGTGTATGACCATTAAGAAATCCCTGCTTATTCAACTCCAGCATATTTTTGTCCAATGTTCTCTTAGCCGCAATGACCTTTTCCTCATCATATCCAGCTGCCTTATATGTCTCTATAGTTGCACCGCGGGGATTGATAATATAGCAGTAATTTGTTTCCTTTTCGTCTTTTAATATACTAAGAGACAATGCAGAATCCTTTCCGCCTCCTATAGGTACAAGACATCCCTTAAGATGGCTATCATTACCATTATCATTATTTTCTGACGACATCATGTTTTCCTTTTTAGCATTGGAAATAGTATCATCACTGTTTTCTTCTATAACTATGTCCATAAAATCAACTTCATTTTCTTCTATACCATTTGTATAATAAAATTCACCAAGCCCATTAAAGTATAGAGATTTCCACCATGCCTTCTGATTATTATCAAGATTTCCACATCTGATCACCACTTCTGGTGGACATGCTATTTTCCAATAGCTTACAAGCTCTACCAGCCCTAGAGAATACACCATCTCCTTAAACTTCTTTTTCTGGGCGAATTTCTTTGTCTTGCTATATGGCGACTTCTTCGGAAAGACCCAGGACGGATTGAACACTGACAATCCCGGTACTTCAAAATGGTACTCTATACCTATATTATCTTCATCTTCTTTAATAGTATATCCATTATATACAAATTGTGGATACTCTTCTCTGAACTTCTTATACTTTTCCATATCAATCTCCGTTATTATCTTTCCTATCCTACTAAATACGCGCCATGCAGTACATGACGCGTATCTACGACAAACAGGATACCTCTCATATATTATATTCCATCCTGCCCACTACATACTTATTTAATTACGTGAATCCAGCCCTTTGGTGCCTCGATTCTACCCATCTGAATACCTGTAAGTGTATCGTAAAGCTTCTTTGTAACAGGTCCCATATCTGACATTCCACTTGGGAAGCAGATTTCTGTACCGTGGTCAACCACCTTACCTACTGGTGAGATAACTGCTGCTGTACCACAGAGACCACATTCTGCAAAATCCTTAAGCTCATCAAGATATACTTCTCTCTCTTCAACTTCAAGGCCAAGGTACTCCTTTGCAACTACCATAAGTGAACGACGTGTGATAGATGGAAGAATACTTGATGACTTTGGAGTAACAACCTTATTGTCCTTTGTGATAAAGATGAAGTTTGCTCCGCCTGTCTCCTCAACCTTCTTTCTTGTACCTGGATCAAGATACATATTCTCATCATAACCTTCCTTATGTGCAGAAACGATTGCATGAAGGCTCATGGCATAGTTAAGTCCCGCTTTAATATGGCCTGTTCCATTAGGAGCTGCTCTATCGAAATCGCTTACACGGATTGTAAGTGGCTTAACACCGCCCTTAAAGTATGGGCCAACTGGTGTTGCAAAGATTCTAAACTGATACTCCTCAGCTGGCTTTACACCAATAACTGGTGATGAACCAAACATATATGGTCTGAGATAAAGTGTCGCACCTGAACCATATGGTGGCACGAATGCTTCGTTTGCAGCAACAACCTTTGTCACAGCCTCCACGAATTTATCTTCCGGATATACAGGCATCTCAAGCCTCTCACAAGAATCCTTCATACGAGATGCATTTAAATCAGGTCTGAATGTTACTATATGACCATCCTCTGTAGTATATGCTTTAAGACCTTCAAAACATGTCTGTGCATACTGAAGCACACCTGCACACTCACTTATCTGTATAGTTGAATCTGATACAAGAGCACCTTCGTCCCATGCTCCATTCTTATAATTGGACACAAATCTTTTTTCTGTCTCAATATATCCGAAACCTAGGTTTGACCAATCAATATTCTTCTTTTCCATCCTACATACTTCCTTTCTACGGCAATCTCTATATAACTGCCCCATTTCCCTATAGTCTAGCACTTTTGAATTGCCACTGCAACCCTTTTATTTTCCTTACACATCTTTGCAAACATTTCTTGAATCCGCGCTTTGTATGTGTTATTCTAGTATGAATGGTGAGTTAATTTTTGCACAGAACGGAGTTTAATATGTATATAATTGTAGGTTTAGGGAATCCAACTTCAAAATATGAAAAAACGCGCCACAATATTGGCTTCGATGTCATAGATGCATTGGCAGATAAATATTCTATAAAAGTAGAAAACGCAAAGCATAGAGCTCTCTGTGGTACAGGTATGATAGAAGGTGAAAAGGTACTTCTTATGAAGCCTCAGACATTTATGAATCTCAGCGGAGAGGCTGTTATAGATGCCATTAATTTCTATAAAAGTGATGCTACAACAGATTTAATTGTCATATATGATGACATTAGTATGGAGCCTGGAAGGCTTCGTCTTCGAAAAAAAGGAAGCGCCGGTGGACATAATGGCATAAAAAACATTATAACCCACTTAGGTTCCGAACAATTTCTGCGTATAAAAGTCGGTGTTGGCGCTAAACCTGATGGATGGGATCTTGCAGATTACGTATTGAGCCATTTTTCATCATCCGACAGGAAACTGGTAGATGATAGTATCACCCGAGCTGTAGATGCTACCGGTGCTATCATAGCGGAAAATTTTGAGAAGGCAATGAACCTTTACAACAGTTAGGAGTTTTTATGTTAAACGCTTTATCAGCCCCCTTTGAATCCTTGGCTGAACTAAATAAGCTTAGGGAGCTTCAGAAAAATAAACATTTTAATCTTCATATTACAGGATGTATTGATTCTGGTCTTGTCCATATGATGAATCTGGTTTCGGATGGTTTTAAGCACAAAATCATCCTTACTTTTAGTGAGCAAAAAGCTCGTGAAATCTATGATGATATGCGATTCTTTGACCCAAACACATACTATTACCCTGCCAAAGATTTAATATTTTATAGTGCAGATATTCAGGGCAAACATCTGGTTACTGAGCGAATCAGGACACTTCAAGCATTGTCTGGAGAGGTACCCGTTACAATCGTAACCACCATCGATGCTCTTTTAGATAAACTGGCTCCTGCTTACATTCTCGAAGAAAATTCATTATTGATAGATATGGACAGTATCATAGATACTAGTGCATTTGCAATAAAGCTTGTAGCTATGGGCTATGAGAAGGTTGCTCAGGTGGAGATGCCTGGTCAATTCTCTATACGTGGCAGCATCATTGACGTATTCTCTCTTATCGAAGAGGTTCCTTACAGAATCGACCTATGGGATGATGCCATCGACTCTCTCAAATCCTTTGACGTGGAGAGCCAGAGAACAGTGGAAAATCTTGATGAAATAGAAATATATCCAGCCACTGAATTTATTTTAAATAAGTCTCAGCTAAATGAGGGCTTACAACGTATTGAAGCTGACGCTAAGGAATATGCCGACTCTCTTAGAAAGCAGATGAAAACAGAGGAGGCTCACCGCATTACTTCATATATTAATGAATTTATTGATTCAGCAAATTATTCTCAGGCAAATATTGTACTTGATTCATTTATAAACTTCTTTTACGATGAACCAGTGTCCCTGATTGATTATTTTGACAAAGATAATTCCATCTTTTTATTGGATGAACCTGTAAGAATCGAAGAACATGCCCTCACCGTGGAACAGGAATTTCGTGAGAGCATGATATCACGTTTAGAAAAGGGGTACCTCCTCCCTAAACAGACCGATGTTATATGGAACATAAAATCCATCTTAGCACGAATCGACAAGGGAAATGTCATTCACTTTACAACACTGGATCAGAAGCTCAAAAGCTTTACTGTCAGCGAGACATTTCACATGTCTATGCGAGGTGTCAACCCTTATAACAATAGTTTTGAGACACTTATAAAGGATTTGAATTTATACAAGTCCCGCAGTTTCTCTGTCGTTATATTGTCTGCCTCTAAGACAAGGGCGGCTCGTCTCGCAGATGATCTATTAAATGAATATAATCTCAATGCCTTTTATACCGAGGATTCCTCTGTGATATGTGAGCCTGGTCAAATTCTTGTAACCTATGGTAATATTCACAAAGGATTTGAATACACTGCCATCAAGTACGCTGTCATAGCCGAGACAGACATCTTTGGCACCATAAAAAAGAAAAAACAGAAAAAGAGCAAATATAGCGGACAACACATTTCTAACTTTGCTGATCTCTCCATCGGAGATTATGTTGTTCACGAAAACCATGGCCTAGGCATATACAAGGGTATTGATAAAATTAATATCGATAAAACCATTAAGGATTATATAAAAATCGAATACGCAGATAAGGGAAATCTATATATTCCTGTCACTCAGTTGGATATGATACAAAAGTATGCTGGCTCCGATGCCAAAAAGCCTAAGCTTCATAAACTGGGAACTCAGGAATGGTCAAAGACTAAAAACCGTGTTCGCGGAGCTGTCATGGATATTGCTGCCGATTTGGTGAAGCTCTATGCCAAAAGGCAATCTAAGGCAGGCTTTCCATTTGAACCGGATACCTTGTGGCAACGAGAATTCGAGGAAATGTTTCCATATGACGAAACAGATGACCAGCTGTCAGCAATTGAGGATACAAAGAAGGATATGGAAAGCCGCAAAATCATGGATCGCTTAATCTGTGGTGATGTTGGCTTTGGTAAAACAGAAATTGCTATTCGAGCCGCTTTCAAGGCTGTACAGTCAGGTAAGCAGGTTGTGTTTCTGGTTCCCACTACTATCCTTGCACAGCAGCATTACAACAACTTTACCCAGCGTATGAAAGATTTCCCTGTAACCATAGAACTTATGTCTCGTTTCCGCACTCCCGCTCAGCAAAAGAAAACTGTGGAAGGTTTGAAGAAAGGATTTGTTGACATTGTCATAGGTACTCACAGGGTCCTATCAAAGGATATAAGTTATAAAAATTTAGGTCTCTTAATAATTGACGAAGAGCAGCGCTTCGGTGTAACACACAAAGAAAAAATAAAGCAGCTGAAAGCTGATATAGATGTATTGACATTAACAGCCACACCTATACCACGTACTCTACATATGAGCCTTGTTGGTATTAGAGACATGAGTGTTCTAGAAGAGGCCCCTGTGGACAGAGTGCCAATCCAGACATATGTTATGGAACACAATGATGAAATGATACGTGAAGCTATAAACAGAGAACTCGCCAGAGGAGGACAGGTCTACTATGTATATAACCGCGTAAACAATATTGAAGAAATAACAAATCATATAGCTAATCTTGTACCTGATGCAAATGTTGCATTTGCTCATGGCCAAATGAGTGAACGACGTCTTGAGCAGATAATGTATGATTTCATAAACGGCGAGATAGATGTTCTTATATCAACCACGATTATCGAAACTGGTCTCGATATATCAAACGCCAATACTATGATAATACACGATGCTGATAAACTTGGTTTGTCCCAGCTGTATCAGCTGCGAGGGCGTATTGGTCGTTCCAACAGAACATCCTACGCATTTCTTATGTACAAGCGTGATAAAGTTCTTCGGGAAGTTGCCGAAAAAAGACTACAGGCCATCAGAGAATTTACCGACCTAGGAAGTGGTTTTAAAATCGCTATGCGAGACCTGGAAATCCGCGGAGCAGGAAATATTCTCGGCGCAGAGCAAAGCGGTCATATGGAGGCCGTCGGCTATGATTTATACTGCAAGATGCTTAATGAAGCTGTATTGATTATGAAAGGTGAACGCGAGGAAGCTGACAGTTTTGAGACAACCATCGATCTTGATATGGATGCTTATATTCCAGCGACATATATCAAAAATGAATTACAAAAGCTGACTATGTACAAGCGGATAGCCACTATCGAAAGCACAACCGAATACGAGGATATGCTTGATGAACTAAACGACCGCTTCGGAGATTTACCAAAAGCTGTGGTAAATTTGCTAAATATTGCTTTATTAAAGGCAAATGCCCATAAGGCATACGTTTTAGAATTAAAGGGAACAAAGAAGCAGTTTCGCATAGATATGTATCAAAAAGCACCGGTAGACATCACAAGAATACCCGAGCTTATAGAGAAATACAGAGGCGATTTAAAATTTGTACCTGACACAAATCCACACTTTACCTTCACGGCTAGAAATGCTATAAAAGATAACGAAATGTGTTTTAACATCCTTCAATCTCTTATCGAGGATATGAAAACACTGTTATAAAAAGGAGAATTCACAATGATAAAAAAATTATTAGGTTTTATTAAAAAACATCGTTTTCAGACCATAATTTGTGCAGTTATAGTTATTCTTGCCACTGCTCTTGCTATATACATGATATGTAGCAAGGAATCAGATAACAATCACCCAAGCTTGGATAAAACTGTGCTACTGTCAAGTGGTGAATATGAGATGACTCTTGACGAAGCTCTATTCCTGACAAAAAATAAGCAGGCGTACTATGAAGCATATTATCTTTCAACTGATGCAGATTTAGACTGGAATATGGATTATGAAGACGGTAAAACATTCCAAGAGGTTGTTTTGGAAGAAAGCTTGGATTTTGTCAAAGAAATTTTTCTTTTTTCTGAATATGCTAAGTCAAACGGAATAACTATTTCTGATACAGAATTGAGCTCTATAGAAAGCGAAGTTGAAACATTTATTTCTGACAGCAATAAAAAACTTATTGCTGCGACGCAGGTGACTAATGATGTCCTAAGGAGAGTTTATATACGAACTGCATATCATGACAAACTATGCGATCAGATATACAGCAAAACAGATTTAACAATTGATAGAGACGAAGTTCGCCAATGTCTTGTAGCAGCTGTGGAGCTGAGTCCAAAATACTATACATCTCCTGACACGACTGCCGAAACTATCATGAACCGTGTGAACAGTGGTGAAGTGATTACTGAGGTAGCTTCAATCTACGATGCCGAAGCCGTAAAAGGAAATATTGGCAAAGGCAGCCTTGGAGGAAATATTCTCGAAGAATTATGTTTAAGCCTTAAAAGTGGTGAATGTAAGACAACACAGATAGATGGAACATATTTCGTTGTTTACTGTTATCTTGAATATGATGAGGATGCAACGGATATTGCTGAAGAAAACAAGCTTGAAGAGCTAAAGGCAGAAGCGGTTGCAGCATATTATCAGAAATTACTGTCAGAAATGCCTGTGACAGTTAATGAGGATGCCTGGGCAACTATCAATTTCGATGAACATATTTTCACCGAAGAAGACCTTCCTTCAGAATACTAAAAATCATCTCTATGTAAAGTTTCAAAAACTTTCCTATACAATAAACAAAGAGACGAGATACACCACATATCTCGTCCCTTTTTTCATTTACTCGTGTTCTTCTTCATCGTTTGCTACAGCTTCCTCATACTTCTCCAGTATAATTTGCTGCAACCTATCTCTTGTTGATGAATTAATCGGATGAGCTATATCTCTATACTCACCGTCTGTAGCTTTTTTGCTTGGCATCGCGATGAACAACCCCTTGTCACCTTCGATAACCTTAATATCATGTACAACAAACTCATTATCAAGAGTCACTGACACGACCGCTCTCATCTTACCTTCCTTAGTAAGCTTTCTTACCCTCACATCTGTTATCTGCATAAACCAGTCTCCTTTCCGGTTACCCCACGCTGATACTATATGCTGCTAAATGTTATATCTGTTGCCACGCTCTGTAACAATCATTGGCTTTCCTGGTTCACCCACGTAGTTAGAGTTGGCACGAATTGTATCACGGCTCTCTACTATACAATTTTCTATATAGGTGTTGTCACCAATATATACATTGTTCAGTATGATAGAATTCTTAATTACACAATTATTGCCAATATATGCTTTTTTAAATAAAATCGAATTTTCAACTGTACCATTGATAATCGATCCACTTGACACTAAGCTATTCTTAACTTGCGACCCTGGATTGTACTTCGCTGGTGGTAAGTCATCCACCTTCGAATATACTGGTGGAAGCTGTTTAAAGAAATAATTTCTCACTTCAGAATTCAGGAACTGCATATTGGTTTCATAATATGACTCAACAGACGAAATACTTCTCCAAAATGTATTCATCTCATATGCATATATCTTCTTAACATTCTTATATCTAATAAGAATATCATTAACGATATCATGTCTTTCCTCCTCAGCACATCTTTCGATAAGTTCAATAAGGAGTCTTCTTCTAATTACATAGATACCTGCTGAAACAGTTCTGTCTTTTGTTTGTACCGGCTTCTCTTCAAAATCAATTACTCTGTTATCTTCTGCTGTCTTAACCACACCAAATCTAGAAGCATCTTCTCCATCCTCAAGACATTTAGTCACAATTGTGATATCTGCTTTCTTTGAAATGTGATAATCAAGAACATCATTGAAATCCAGCTTATATACGCCATCACCAGGAGCAATGATTACATATGGTTCATGACTATTTTTAAGGAAGCTGATGTTTTGCCATATACTGTCAGCCGTTCCTCTATACCAGAAACCATTATCCGCTGTAATAGATGGTGTAAACGTGTACAAGCCACCTTGTTTTCTACCAAAATTCCACCATTTAGATGAGTTAAGATGCTCATTCAGAGATTTGGCATTGTACTGTGTAAGCACTGCAACCTTCTGAATATGAGAGTTTGACATATTGCTAAGTGCAAAGTCAATAGCTCTGTAGCTTCCTGCAATAGGCATAGCTGCTATCGCTCTTTTCTGTGAAAGCTCACGCATCTTATTATTATTTCCACCTGCTAAAATAATACCTATCGCTTTCATTACATCTCACCTGCCTTAACAATATATTCTCCGCTCTGAAGCTCTCCATTAGGATAATCAGCCAGCTCAGTCTTACCTGATATAGCTGTATTCCTACCTATTTTTACATTCTTCGGAATATATGATTTTTCTCCAATAGTGGCAAGTCCAAATGCATAAATTCTTGAATCAAGCTTGCTTGGTGCTTCATTACCAACACCGATAATACAATTATTATCAACAACAACATCTTCTGCTATGATGGCCTTGTCGACCTGACATCCATCACCGATAACAGTATCCTTCATAATGATAGAATCTCTGATAACAGCCCCACGTCCAACGGTTACTCCTGCTCCAATCACCGAATTATAAACCTCACCATATATTTCACAGCCATCGCCAATAATACTTCTGTCAATCTTCGCGCTCTCTGCTATATACTGTGGTGGAATAATGTCGTTGTTTGTGTAAATTCTCCAGAATTCTTCATAAAGGTTAAATACAGGAATAATATCTATAAGCTCCATATTAGCTTCCCAATACGAACCGAGAGTACCAACATCCTTCCAGTATCCGTTGTACTCATATGCAAATATTCTATCCTGTTTTTCAAAGCAATACGGGATAATATGTTTACCAAAATCACAGTTACTCTGATCTTTAAGCTTAATCAAAGCTTCCTTAAGAACTGGCCAAGAGAATATGTAAATACCCATAGAAGCAAGATTACTCTTTGGATGTTCAGGTTTCTCCTGGAAATCAGTGATACGGTTAGTATCATCCGTAACTACAATACCAAATCTGTTAGCCTCTTCCATCGGAACCGGCATAGCTGCAATGGTAATGTCAGCATTATTTGCTTTGTGATAATCGAGCATTAATTCATAGTCCATCTTGTAGATGTGGTCACCAGATAAAATCAATACATAATCTGGATTATACTGTTCCATGTAATCTATATTCTGGAAAATGGCATTTGCTGTACCTGTGTACCACTCACTATTACCATTCTTCTCATATGGTGGAAGCACTGAAACACCTCCAACATTTCTGTCAAGATCCCATGGAATACCTATTCCGATATGTGAATTAAGCCTAAGCGGCTGATACTGTGTCAAAACACCTACTGTGTCTATACCTGAATTAATACAGTTACTAAGTGGAAAATCGATAATTCTGTATTTTCCACCAAAGGCAACTGCCGGTTTTGCGACTTTTGATGTGAGTACGCCTAATCGGCTACCTTGTCCTCCTGCCAAAAGCATGGCAATCATCTCTTTTTTAATCACGCTATCACCTCGTTGTATATTATATAGGTTTATTATATCACAAGATGTCAGATAAGTGAAGTTTTTTGTCGAATAATTTCCACAATGACTTCATCGTTAAAAAAGCACCAACTTTATTGCTTTTTAGTCCATAAAGTGTATAATAACCATAGAGTGAGCATTGCTCGCTACATTATATTCAGGGAGCGTATATGTATGAACAATTTAAAAAAAATTGATTTTGATAAAATCCATAAGGTTCATTTTATAGGTATTGGAGGAATTTCCATGAGTGGACTTGCTGAAATTCTTCTGACCAAGGGTTACACCATATCAGGCTCAGACACAACGCCTTCACAGCTTACTAAAAAGTTAGAAGCCGCCGGTGTAAAAATTTCATATGTTCAAGAAGCTGCAAACATTACTAATGATATAGATTTGACTGTTTATACTGCTGCCATAAATGACAGTGACCCAGAGCTGGTTGCTTCCAGAACAAAAAATATTCCGACAATTCCAAGAGCCGAGCTTCTCGGATTACTTATGAAACAATACAGACATGCTATCGGAGTATCTGGTACACACGGAAAAACTTCTACTACTTCTATGATTTCTCAGATACTTTTAGAAGCTGAAACTGACCCAACTATATTGGTTGGTGGAATAATGAATTCCATAAATGGAAATCTCCGAATCGGCAAATCAGACACAATGATTACAGAGGCTTGCGAGTACACCAACAGCTTCCTTTCCTTTAGCCCGACAACAGCTGTTATCCTCAATATCAGCGAGGACCATATGGATTTCTTCAAAGATCTTGACGATATACGCCACTCCTTCAAAAAATTTGCGGAGCTTGTACCTACAGACGGAACTGTTGTACTTAACAAAGACATCGACAACCTTTCATTTTTCACAGACGATTTAAATTGCAGGGTGGTCACCTTTAGCGCAAATGACAGTACAGCCGATGTAACTGCCGCAAATATTACTTATAATAGCATGGCTTGCGGAAGTTTTGACCTAGTAAATAATGGTAATTTCCTTGCTCGTATCGGTTTAAAGGTAATCGGTCTTCATAATATATACAACGCTCTTGCTGCCGCAGCTACAGCCCTTTCTATAGGTATTTCCGTAGATATCATAAAGAAAGGTCTTGAAGCCTTTACAGGCACTGCAAGAAGATTTGAATATAAAGGTGATTTAAATGGAGTTACAATTGTTGATGACTACGCTCATCATCCAGATGAAATCACCGCAACACTCTCAACTGCAGCAAATTATCCTCACGAAAAGCTGTGGTGCGTATTCCAGCCACACACATACACTCGCACAAAGGCATTTTTCAACGACTTTGTAAAATCTCTAAGCCTTGCCGATGCTGTTGTACTGGCTGACATATACGCCGCAAGAGAGGTCAATACCATTGGCATTTCATCTGAGGATCTTTATAAAGCAATTAAAGAAACTGGAAAGGAAGCATATTACTTCCCAAGTTTTGAAGATATAGAAAAATTTTTATTAAAAAATTGCAAAAAAGGTGATTTGTTGATAACTATGGGAGCAGGAAATGTAGTAAATATCGGAGATAATCTCCTTAAAAACTAATTTTCCACATTTTCCACATTTTCCACTTTATCATCAAGACGGCTGTTTTCCTTGAAAACACTGGAATTTTTCTATTTGAAACTTAGAAAAAATGTGCTATAGTATGTCTACACGAAACATATATGAGGAAAAGAGTTATGGAGAAGATATCATTGGAAAAAAGTCCCTTAGCGGACGTTACACTAATTTCAAATTTATTTCTGGATGAATACATGCCACGAGCAAATGGAGAATATGTCAAGGTTTACCTTTACATTCTTCGTCTGAGCACCAAAGCTGATTCAGAGCTTTCCGCAGATTCTATAGCTGATGCCCTTGAGCTTACAGGTGCAGATGTGACTCGTGCTTTAAAATATTGGGAACAGTCAAGAGTACTTGGATTAGATTATGATAGGTCAGGTAAGAACATCACAAGAATTGTTATTAACGACTTGAGAAAGGATTTACCTATATCATTTAAGATTGTCCCTGAGGCTACCCAGCAGACACATACCACTGCAACACCAAAGCAGGATAAGATGCTTACTGCTGCCCCAACAGGTATATCCGATGATGTTCCTGTAAAGAGAGAATTTACAGCTACGGAGCTTACCAAGTTTACTTCGGACGAAGATATCAAGGAATTGTTATATGTAGCTCAGACATATTTAGAAAAAACATTTTCACCTGCAGAGACAAATACTATCCTCTACTTCTATGATGGTCTTGGTTTCTCTGTTGAGCTTATAGAATATCTTATAGAGTACTGCGTATCAAATGGTCACAAGACCATACGCTACATAGAGAAGGTTGCTATTGAATGGGCAAGTGAAAATATTGAAACTGTTACCGATGCCAAGGCTAAGGTAGCTACATTTACCAATAACTGCTATCCCGTATTGCAGGCGTTTGGACTTCAGGGAAGAAACCCGGGTACATCAGAAAAAGAATTTATTGTAAAATGGACAAATGATTATGGTTTTTCAATGGATATGATTCTTGATGCATGCAACCGTACTATAAATACCATTCACCAGCCAAGCTTCCAGTATGCAGATTCTATACTTCAAAGATGGCTAAAAAATGGCGTTAAAACACCTTCTGACATCAAGTCTCTCGATGCAATACATGAGACAAGAGCAAAGGAATCTATATCTGCAAAGCAGACTTCAAAAAACAGCTTCAACAGCTTCTCTTCTCAGAGAGACTACGACTATGCTGCACTGGAGCGTGATTTACTTAGAAGGAGATAACTCGTGGGACTTAACACATCACAATACGATGCCATCATGAGAGAATACGACAGGGTTAGGCTTAACCATAAGCGTGATCTTGATGAGCGAGTAAGAGAAATCTACAACAAAATACCACGTATCAAAGAGATTAATGATTCTATTTCCTCTATATCTGTAGCTGGAGCTAAACGTATGCTACTAGATAATACAGGGAATACTTTGGGTATAAAAGACATTAAAAAAGAGATCGAAGCCCTTTCGCAAGAAAAGGCTTCCATTTTGCGCTCTAACGGTTATCCAGAAGATTATCTTAGCATGAGATACACCTGTAACACATGCAAGGATACCGGTTACGACGGGCACAATAAATGCCATTGTCTTAAAAATGCTATTATAGAGATATTATATCAGCAATCTAACATCAAGGATGTTTTGAAGCGAGAGAATTTTGATTCATTTTCATTCTCTCACTACGACAATACTACAAAGGATGCTGCTACAGGTATGACAGCCTTAGAAAATATGCACAATGTTGTAAAAACCTGTCGTACCTTCATTGATGAATTTGATAACGAATATAGAAATCTCTATCTATATGGCGCCACAGGAGTTGGAAAGACATTCCTTACCAACTGCGTTGCAAAAGAGTTAATAGACAGTTCACATTCAGTTATATATGTATCTGCTATCAGGCTCTTTGAAATACTAGCAGGGAACACGTTCAAACGTAGCAACGACAATGCTGCACCATCATCTGATCTGGCATCCAATCTCCATGATTGCGATTTGCTTATTATAGATGATTTGGGAACTGAGCTTGTCAATTCCTTCACCGCCTCTTCATTATTCAATTGCATAAATGAGAGACATTTGAGACAAAAGTCAGTTATCATCTCAACAAATCTCTCATTAGCCGAATTGAGGGCAAACTATTCTGAGCGAGTATTTTCACGCATTACAAGCAATTACACATTATTGAAGATATATGGTGAGGATTTGAGAATGAAGCTTAGATAAACTTAAAATTGCTTTTTTAGATTGTTATGGGATAAATTTTATCAATAATATTCTTTTTGATAGTTTTGTACAATGTTTGATAATTGGTATTATCACTTTGTAGATTGACTATCACAAAAGTTAATGTTATAAATAATGCGACAAAAACAAACGATTAAACGGAGGTTATCTGACATGCCAGAAGAAAAGAACTTAGAAACCATACCTGTAGGACCTTTAGGCATTGTGGCCATGGAGAGCTGCAAGGCATTAGGACAGAAGGTTGACAACTACATCGCAGAGTGGCGTAAAGACCGTACTGGTGAACATACACACACTATTGCATTCTCAGGTTATCAGAAGGATTCATACCTTGTTAAAGCACAGGTTCCAAGATTTGGTTCAGGTGAAGCAAAAGGTATCATCAATCAGTCTGTAAGAGGTGATGATTTATACCTTATGGTAGATGTCAGCAACTACTCTATGACATATTCACTTTGCGGATACGAGAATCACATGTCTCCTGATGATCACTATCAGGATTTAAAGCGTATCATCGCAGCAGTAGGTGGCAAGGCTCGTAGAATCACTGTTATCATGCCTTTCCTCTACGAGAGCAGACAGCACAAGAGAACAGGACGTGAATCTTTGGATTGCGCTTTAGCTCTTCAGGAGCTTACAAGCATGGGCGTTGACAATATCATTACTTTCGATGCTCATGACCCAAGAGTTCAGAACGCTATTCCATTAAAGGGATTTGAAACTGTTCAGCCTGCATATCAGTTCATCAAAGGTCTTCTTCATGCAGAGCCTGACCTTCAGATAGATTCTAAGCATATGATGGTTATATCTCCTGATGAAGGTGGTACAAGTCGTGCCGTTTACCTTGCAAACGTACTTGGTCTTGACATGGGTATGTTCTACAAGAGACGTGACTACTCTACTATCATCAACGGACGTAATCCTATCGTTGCTCATGAATTCCTTGGTTCTTCTGTTGATGGCAAGGATGTTATCATTATCGACGATATGATTTCATCAGGTGAGAGTGCTATCGATGTTGCAAAAGAGCTCAAGGCTAGAAAGGCCAGAAAGGTATTCATCGCTACAACTTTTGGTCTTTTCACAAATGGTCTTTCAAAATTTGATGAAGCATATGAAAATGGTATCATAGACAGAGTCCTTACAACAAATCTTGTATATCAGACACCAGAGCTTCTGACAAAGCCTTGGTATGTAAACTGCGATATGAGCAAATACATTGCTCTTATTATCGACACACTTAACCATGACGGTTCTATCAGCGAACTTTTGAATCCAGTTGGAAGAATCCACAAGGTTGTGGAGAAGTACAAGGCTAATGGTGGACATTTAGACTAATAGATACAAAACCATATATATAATAAAAAAAGAATTGCCATGCCTGCATGAGCAATTCTTTTTTTGTTACTCTATTCAATTAGCTTTTTAGCCACATTTAATAATTCATCTATCTCTCCTCTATATTCATCCAAAAGAGATTGAAGATATTCATCCATCTCCTCATCCGCATCCTCTAAACTCACATAGTTTCCATCTTTATCGATATATATCTGTTCCCATACATCGCCTTGACATATATCTACGCCATATCTGTCATCTCCGAATATCTGTGGCCAATACATTAATGTAACACTTATATCATCTTCTTCTACTATTTCACTTTGCCCAATGTTAATAAAGGGTTCATACTCTTTAATATCCGTAAAAGTAACAAATCCCCCATTCTGTATATAGCTTGGCTGTTTCACTCCTACTACACAACCATTATATAATACACCAACATCCTCTGTACCAAATATGGTTACGGTCTCACATTCAGCTAATTTTTTCTCTATTTTGTTATATCTGACTTTTAATCCAAAATACCAAACGGCATTTATAGCCCCAAATACGGTTATTATAACAATTGCCATTATTATAAGTTTCTTCCATATACCTTTTTTCTCGCTCATAACCATACCACCTTCTCTTCACTGTTGATTATTTTTTCATCATGTGTAACTAAAACAATAGTCTTACCCTGCTTATTTAAGTCATGCAAAAAATCTATAACTATTTTTGCATTTTGAGCATCAAGTGAGCCCGTCGGTTCATCAGCCAATACAATATCACATTTTTTGTACATAAGCCGTGCCAATGCTACTCTCTGCTGTTCGCCACCTGACAATTTATATACCAATGTATCTATCTTGTCTTCAATTCCAACCCTTTTTAAAGCTTCCTCCACAGATATATCTGTTCTTGCTTTCTTCTGCACATACTCAAGGTTCTTTCTAACAGTTTTGTTCTCTATCAAGGCAAAATTTTGAAACAGAAATCCTACCTTGTATGTAAAATAATCTTCTGTCTTTTTGATTTTATAAATATCCTGTCCATCTACTAAAACCTGTCCATCATCCGGTTTTTCCAATGCACCAATAATATTTAAAAGTGTCGTTTTACCGCATCCACTATTTCCTGCGAACACAACAAATTCACCATCTTCTATTTTCAATGAGAATTCCCTAAATACAACTTTTTCACCAAAACTCTTTGAAAGATTTTTTATTTCTATCATAGACTGCCTCCTTTCAATATTTTTGAAACATTCACCCGTTCAATCCTATTTATGTAATAAATCATAAATATCTGTTCCAGCAAATAAATTATAGTTCCAGAAACGCATATAGATTTCAGAGTTAGTACATTATACATAAAATGTATGACCATCATAGTTGTGAGGGCAATCATAGCAGAAAATAAATTTAATAGAATTAATTCTCTGTTTTTTTTCCAAATACTATACCCTAAAACTTTCTTTACTGCCAGTTCTCTTGCATTTACAACATACTCTGTTCGTATAATTGTCATCATTATAATCATTTCTAACAGCATCATAAAGGCACTGATAACTGTCACAATCAATACTTTTCGTAAAAATGAAGCCTTGTATTGCTCACATTGTTCAGTTACCTTTGTAACCTTAACTTCCCGAAGATTATATGTTTCTTTAAGCTGCTCTATATCATCCTCTGTAAATCTATACATAATACTATCATGAACATAATATACATCATCAAATTTATAATCTGTACATTCTTCCATATTGCTAAAATATACTATAATTGGATTACTCTCTTTATCAAATCCAAACTCAAGGTCCGACACCTCTCTGTTGTCAAAGTAAAGCATGTCTATATCTTCTTCATATATAATTGCTTCATAATCTACCTGTTCCACAAAGCCCTCAAAGCTTAATACCGTCCTTATATATACATCCTCTGCCAGATTTTTTTCATTTTCCTGTTCCTTTGGAATAAAAATATAATATCCAACAAAATCGTCTTTTACCACATCACTTATAAACTTTGGAACTCCGACAGTATATTGATTAATCGAAATTATTGGGCTATCATCATTTTCAACTATCATGTTGATATCTAATGCCACCTTGCCCTGTTTGTAATAATCATAAAATATTCTACATTCTGTGTCCTGCTGTATATCGGAGCCTTCATTTTCATCCGTAGCCATTGAAGTATCAGCTTTTACCGTCAAATAATAATATTGCCCATATTTTTCTATCTCTTCATACATGTCAAGATAATGTGTATTTTCAGCTATAAGCTCCATACTTACCGCCAAAGTAATTATTGCTATTATCATAGAAATTGCTTTTAATATATAACAATTACCCAAAGTTTTATAATTTATAACTGCACCGTACAGCACCTGTTTATAATCATATTTAAACATTTTCAAATATAAAAAACTGTTAAATACAAGAAATATCCCAAACATTACAAGTAACTCTTGCCATCTGTACTCCAAATTTATTAGATTACTCAGCAACAAGCCTATTATACCAAATGAGAAACTGAATACACACGCATCACTCAAAACATTCTTTGCTATAAGCTTTTTACAAGGTACCCCCATTGACATCTGAATAAAATTTTCCTTTGACTGCAATTTTATGTCAAACAATGTAAGCATAAGTAATATTGCATAAACCAAGCCCCATACTGCCCATATAAGAAAATCAAACTCGTCCTGTTGCTCTATCCTCACAAACCTAGACACATCATACTGTTCACCAAGATTTTTTTTAATAGTTGTTGTTTCCTCCTGCGATCCAACAAAATAATATCTTTGTGAAGCCGAAACAACGTCCTTTAATTCAGAGAAATTTTTATACATAATGGTTACATTTCCCGAGAATAGGCTCTTTTTGACTCCCTCTTCTAAATAATATTTTTCAAATGTCTCTTTAGCCTCTTCTGTTGTGTATATTTTTACTTCACAGGAAAAAGCTGTATCTGTAAATATAGATACAGCAAAAACTCCCACATTATTTTGCTTTGCAATCTCCTCTACTTTTTCACAAGCCTCTTCTTTTAACATTGGCTCATTCACTTCAAAATAGTAGAACTGATTTGTAAATGTTTTAAGATAATTCTGATATAATTCTGAACCAAGCATAAGTGCTAATGAAATCATAAGTATTCCAACACACCATTTTATCCTTTTCATCATTATCTCCTCATATCTAATCTCATAGTTACCATGTCTGTTTACTAATTCACTGGTAAACTATATGTTTTACAATTAATATTACTAATCGTATATGTTGCTGTTTGCACAAGCCTATAGTACACTGAATCTTTTTTATGTGCAATCTCAGTTTCAGAATATGTCCCTATTCCCTTTCTTCCATCATCACTTACATAGTCATCATCGTACCCGTTTCTTTTTATGCTTGAGGTCGCATATGCTTCATACGATATTCCTCGAGTATAGTCCTCATCAATCCATACAGTATCAAACCCGTAGATTAATTTTGCTACAATCGTCCCATTATTTAAATACAGATATGATACCTTTTTCCAGTCATCCTTAAACCTTGAAGAACCTATCTCCTCCTGAATCAACGTTGTTTTTGCATGTGTTTCTACAATTCCTACTGATGTTAGTGAAACAATCACCACACACATAACCGCCACCATTTTTCTTAATATCTTTTTCATATAGCCTCCTTTACACTACCAAAAAATTTAATCCCCATGTGCACATCTTATATTTGCATCGTAACACAACATTCACCTTAAAAAAAGTGCCAGAGTGGTTGATATTTTTTCAAATCAACCACTCTGGCACTTTTTTTGTATAAAATCTAATGTCATAATATATTTGTTTAAAGACACTGTGTAGTGCAAATTAAATAAACTTTTTTTTACAAAGGAGCACTGATTATGAAAAAATTTGTTAAAAATCTAATCGCAACCGTTCTTATTGCTACTATGGTAACAGTACCTACATCTGAGGAAACTTTTCTATCTCTTAATGTAGGCAACACTGTAAAAAGCGACCAAAATTTGTCATCTACTGTAACAGTTCGCTAATTTGTTATTATAAAACTCCTCATTATTGGTATCACGGGTCAGCTGACTAAAATAAATGCAACGGTATATTTCCTTACAATAATCGAAATTTGTTTTTTTACATTCATTATTATTCCATGCTTTGTTGTACAAGCTAAAATGAATACTATGACTTCGTCTCGTCCTTAAGCATAATTTAATCAGCTTATCTGAGATATTATTTGACTCTTCATACTTTTCTATATCTCCATATAAATTTGCTAAGTATTCCATCAGCAATTCGTATATCCCCAACCTACCATCAACAATATCGGTTTGCTCAATATACTGAGAATACTCATACAATTGTTTTGCATATGCGTATGCCTCATCATACATTTTTGCATATTTATATGCTTCAGATATCAAATACAGTGTAATCAATTCCTCGTTAGTAAGATACATATTTTTTTTACTTGCTACTATATCTTCTAAACTGACAGTACATTTCAAAGCTTCAACTAACGTTTCAATATGTTCCTCAATATTTTTTTCACAATTTTTATATTGACGATTACTCTCTATTCTTGTCAATACCTGCTCATTTATAGGATGTTTCGGCAATCTTATCACAAGCTCTGATACCAATTCCTTAACCCTTTCATATGCAAATAAATTTTCTGCATATCGCAATTCTTCATACAATTCTATGTCCTTCTTATCCCCTGTTACTATACCCATGTCTATATAGTCAGGATTAAGCATAAGCCTTTTAAATATATCTCTAAAGATATTCCTGTGCATTGTATGCTTTCTATTTTCTTCACGCATTATCGTTCTGACATCGCATATACCTTCACAAAGTTTCTCTCTGCTCAGATGCATCATTTTTCGCCTATTTTTAATAACATCTCCTATGCAATATATTCCACTTTCTCTATATAGATAGCAGTCATCCTTCATATATGTCTCTAATCCATATTCCTCATACATTTCCTTTAGACATTTTAATTGTGGCTTCGTTTCTTCTATGAGCTTTTCGCATTCATTCTCTGCTATACCCATATCATGGTTCGTTTTAAGCCGATTTAATAACTCTAGCCTAATTTCTAATATCTCTGTCATATAATACATAAATTTTCTATCCTTAAGATACGATAATGCTCTCTCACAATACTCAAACATTTCCATATACATTTCTTTTTTCTCATCAGTATACAGTTCGTAAGCACATATATCTTCGTACATGCACACCACAAGCTTTGGATAAGTTTTTATTTTTGACAGCTTACCATACGCAGAATTCTCTAAATAATAGACAAATCTTCTGTAAATCTTCCATTTATTTTCCCATGATGTATTCTTAACCCTCATTCTCATATATTCCAGTACTATACAAAATTCCAAAGGTGATAAAAGAAATTCCTCGATATCCGCATTATCTATATTGGGCACTGTCAGCTTTGCTGCTTTCTCATACATTTTTTCTGCAACACTCTCATATTCTTCCATTGACTCATGGCGAATTATCTGCAACTTCATAAATATACAGAATTGCTCCTCTATCCCACTTCTGCTTTTGCTTAATCCAACTCCTATACCGTTCAGATAATCATTTAAAAGCTTACTGGCATCCTCACTCTGACCCGACTCAATCGCATTAATAAGCCTCATTCTGTGCAACCATACATCATAATCATCATAATGGAGATAATGCTCATAATTAGTATTGTCCACACCCATTCTTGCTAAAAATCTTTTTATGGTAATTCTGTCGAAAAAACGTTTCCCATTAATAACTGAATTATACATTTGTACACTGCATATTCCCTCACATAATATAGATGTGGGTATATTTAACTTCTTTCTCGTCTCAACAATCATTTCCAACAACTTATCTTCCATCTGCATCCTCTTCTCCTTGTTTATATATACATAACTTTGCATGTACTTATATTTTATCACATTAACGTCAAAAAAGCCATTGCAATACTTTACATCCACTCAGCCATATATACATTTCCTCCAATCGCATGTAAACTCAAGAAAAGCCTTGAAAAAAACACAGTTTTGCATTACTATATTAAATAATTGAATTATTTTGGGAAAGGATAATTATCATGGATTTAAATTTAACAACAGTCAGAGAATTATTTAGAAACCGCGATGAATACATCGGAAAGGAAGTTACTGTTGGCGGATGGGTTAGAACCGTAAGAGATTCTAAAACCTTCGGCTTTATCGTTATCAATGACGGTACTTTCTTCGAGACATTACAGGCAGTATATAATGACACATTGTCAAATTTTGGAGAGATATCAAAATTAAACGTTGGTGCGGCAGTTATCATAAAGGGTACACTTGTAGCTACTCCTTCTGCTAAACAGCCATTTGAGCTTCAGGCTACAGAGGTTTTCGTAGAAGGTCCTTCTACACCGGACTATCCTATACAGCCAAAGCGTCACACAATGGAATATCTTAGAACAGTATCCCACTTACGTCCTAGAACAAACACATTCCAGGCTGTATTCAGAGTACGTTCTCTTATTGCATACGCTATTCATAAGTTCTTCCAGGAGAGAGATTTTGTGTATGTACACACTCCACTTATCACTGGAAGCGATTGCGAGGGTGCTGGCGAGATGTTCCAGGTAACAACTATGGATTTATCTAACATTCCTACAACAGAGGATGGCAAGGTTGACTTCTCCAAAGACTTCTTTGGCAAGCCTACAAACCTTACTGTTTCAGGTCAGTTAAACGGTGAAACTTATGCCATGGCATTTAGAAATATCTACACATTTGGTCCTACATTCAGAGCTGAGAATTCTAACACAACAAGGCATGCTGCCGAGTTTTGGATGATTGAGCCTGAAATCGCTTTTGCAGACCTTAAGGATGACATGATATTAGCTGAGTCTATGCTCAAGTATGTTATCAGCTATGTTCTTGAGAATGCTCCTGAAGAGATGAACTTCTTCAACAGCTTTGTGGACAAGGGTCTTATTGATAGATTAAACGGTGTTCTCAACTCAGATTTTGGACATGTAACATATACAGAAGCTATTGAAATCTTAGAGAAGCACAATGATAAATTTGACTATAAGGTTTCATGGGGATGTGATTTACAGACCGAGCATGAAAGATTCCTCACAGAGGAGGTATTTAAGCGTCCTGTATTTGTAACTGATTATCCAAAGGAGATTAAGGCATTCTACATGAAGCTCAATGAGGATGGCAAGACTGTTGCAGCTATGGACTGTCTCGTACCTGGCATCGGTGAAATCATCGGTGGTAGCCAGAGAGAGGATGACTACGACAAGCTTGTGGCAAGAATGAATGAGTTAGGTCTTAAGACAGAGGATTACGACTTCTATCTTGATCTCCGTAAGTACGGAAGCACAAGACATGCAGGCTTCGGTCTTGGTTTCGAGAGATGTGTAATGTACTTAACAGGTATGTCAAACATCAGAGACGTTGTTCCATTCCCTAGAACAGTTGGAAATTGCGAACTTTAGTGACAAGATTCGAAAAGCTTTGAGTAAACGTAGCAATCGTTATAAATTACAATACAAAAACGAGGAAAACTCATATGAGCACTAAGTCTAAGAAAGGCTCTCACAAAAGGTCTTCCAGCAACAATAAAGCTTCTTCCCAAAAGAAGTCTTCTACCAAGTGGAGCATCGCTAAAAAGAGAATAAAGACTGGCTTAAAGCTGATACTTGCAGGCACACTTTTAGTGTGCCTTTTTGTCTTAATAAAATATGGTTCTATGATGGTTGAGTATAAGAATTACGCATCGGAACTGGTATCCAATAGGGATGCCTTCAAACAAAGCCTTACCACCGTTGTCTATGACACCAATGGGGAAATTATTGCCAATCTGTGTGCCGAAAAAGACTCCTATTATTTAACTAGTGAGGAGATTCCTTATCTGATAAAGCGTGCATTTGTCACCACCGAGGATAGGAACTTCTATGAACATTCTGGTCTTGATTACAAGGCCATCTTCAGAGCCTTTATTGCTCTTATCCAGAATGAAGGTGAAGTAACTCAGGGTGGAAGTACCATTACTCAGCAGCTTGCCCGCAATATTTTCCTCTCTCATGAGGTTTCCATAGAGCGTAAGGTTAAGGAAATGTTCATAGCAACGGAGCTTGAAGACACTTATACCAAGGATGAAATTCTTGAATTTTACATTAACAACATTTATTTTGGAAATGGTTTCTACGGCATAGAGGCTGCTGCCATGGGATATTTTAACAAAACCGTCACTGATTTGACTAATTCGGAGATGATCTTTCTTTGTGCCATTCCCAACAGCCCCTCAAAATATGATCCATTTTCCAATATTGACTCAACACTAAGCAGACGCAACCTTATGGCCAAGGTGCTCTACGAGCAGGGCGAAATCGATCAAATTCTCTATAATGAGATAATAAACGAAACCATTATCCTCACACCAAGCGAGGATATCAAACATGATTATGTGGAAACTTTTGTACGATATTGTGCTACAAGGGAACTCATGAGAGCCAGAGGCTTTAACTTCCTCTATGAATTCTCTTCAGAAGAAGCCAAGGAAGCTTACAACGAATATTATGCCACAGAATACAACTACTGCAACAATCTGTTATTTACTGGTGGCTACAGAATATATACAACCATCGACATGACAAAACAGGCCAAGTTACAAGCCACTGTCAACTCTACCCTGTCAGACTACACTGAAACAAATGATGAAGGCATATATACCTTTCAGGCTAGTGCCACTACTATTGATAATCTGACAGGTTTTGTGGTTGCCATAGTTGGTGGTCGTGAGCAGGAGCACGCAGGCTATAGCCTAAACAGAGCCTTCCAGAGCTTCAGACAGCCTGGTAGTAGTATCAAACCGCTTATCGTGTATACACCTGCATTTGAGCGAGGATATACACCTGACACCATTGTCATTGACGAAAAATTTCAAGGTGGTCCATCTAATGCCGACAAAACATATCTTGGTGAAATAGATATAAGAACAGCTGTTGAAAAGTCAAAAAATACCATTGCTTGGAAAATATTTGACACTATAGGCACTCATACCTGCCTTTCTTATTTACTGAAAATGAATTTTTCAAAAATAGTCAATACGGACTATGTTCCCGCAGCATCATTGGGTGGATTTACATACGGAGCTTCATCATACGAGATGGCTGCCGCCTACTCAACTCTCCAAAACAATGGCGTCTATAGAAATCCAACCTGTATATTAAAAATCACTGATGACGAAGGAAATGTTATCATTGACAATACGGGTAACACTATCAATACACGTATTATTTATGATGAGAATGCAGCCAACACTATGACAAACGTTTTAAAGGGCGTACTTGACCGTGGAACTGGTCGCAAATATCAGATAGATAACGCAATCTGCGCTGCAAAAACTGGTACTACCAATAACAACTATGACTCATGGCTTACTGGCTACAGCTACTATTACACTACCGCTGTGTGGTGTGGTTATGATCTTCCTCGCGAAATGAATGATGGAATTGCAACAACATGTGCCGGAAAAATATGGAGCTCATATATGACATATCTACATACAGATTTACCTCAGGTAGATATCGGCACTTATATTCCTACTGTCAGCACCATGGACGAGACTATCCCACAGGAAACCACTGAGCCTGAGACCGATGAAAATGGTAATCTTATTGAACCTGAAACTGATGAAAACGGTAATCTTACTGAACCTGAACCTGAAACTGACGAAAACGGTAACCTCATTGAGACCGAAACCGACGAGAATGGTAATCTCATTAACCCAAATAGCCCTATTGAATCTGAGACTGATGAATATGGCAATCTCATTGAACAGGCAACAGACAAAGCTGGCAACCCTATAGAATCCGAAACTGATGAATATGGCAATCTTATTGAACAGGCAACAGATCATGATGGTTCCACCATAGAATCTGAAACCGACGAGAACGGCAATCTCATAAATGAAGACAACTCTGTAGAATCTGAAACTGATGAATATGGCAACTTTATTTGAAAAGATACAACTTCAGTGTTGGCTCTGCCAATGTAGAATCAGTTACTATAACGTGTTACAATATGGAGGAATAATTAAAGTCTCTACAAAATCTTTATTATTCTTCCATATATTCTATGTACTCTGCTTCACTTGGAAACAATCTATATGCTCCCTCTACATAACCCATATATCCCTGTGGCACCACATATCCCTTCATATTTATCATCCTTTCTTATCATAAAATATTTCTTTACTTTCTTTTTCTATGATAAGAATATACACAATACTCTGTCCCATAAATGACTCTTGATTACAAAGGCATGTTCATGCTATAATCAACATTACGTTCCTACAAATAACGTCCATATTGATGAAAATTTTAATATATCAATGTATCTTAACGAAAGGAATACAAATATGAAACGAATACTTGCGATTTTATGTATAGTTATATTAGTTGCATTATATGTAATAACCCTTATTGCAGCCATAGTTGGAAGTCCTGTATCAAATGGATTTTTCATGGCCGCCGTGGCTGCCAACATTATACTTCCTGTTATGATGTGGATATATCTTCAGGTTGCAAAATACTTGAAGAAAAAAGGCCAACAAATACGTGACGAGGATGCAGAAAATAATTGTAAGTAAACAGCGTATTTTTGTTATATAGGAGAATTTTGAAAACTCTTCTACACTTATTAGGGTTTCAAAAGCCCTAATCCTATATAACCAGAAAAAGACGATTTCCACATAGAAATCGTCTTTTTTAATACATGTCTTTTATACTAAACATACAGTATAACTTTCTCTCATCAACAGATAACCTATGCAGCGGTGTGCACTCCGCTACATAGTTATCTGAAGTGAGAAGTCAAGAACGGGTGTAAGCATGTTTTACCACACCTACACCCTTCATGCAAAATCTATAATACAAAGGATCAGAGAAATTGTCCGCACACCACATTTACTATTGTAAAGAAAAGCATTTTCATTTATAATAATACATGTGTATCGCAGACTTTGTCTGTATTGTGTGGTAGCTAGTTTACCCTCTTTGCTCGGCACTGTTCGCAGCAGTGTCGAGTGGTACACCACCGAATATTCTTGAAATCTCATATAAATATTAACATATTTATCCATTTATGACAAGACATGAAATAAATTTAAAGCATTCAAATAGACTCTGGGCACAAATCATATATACTTTTATATAAGCAAAACTCAAGAAAGGACTAAATCCATGAAATTAAACTCAAAACTTTTTGACCACACTATATTAAAACCTGACGCATCATCTGCTGACGTAGACAGAATTTGCAATGAAGCTTTAGAGCACAACTTCGCATCAGTATGTGTTAACCAATATCGAACCAAGCAAGTAGCAGAAACGCTGGCTAACAGCGATGTAAAGGTATGTACCGTTGTCGGCTTTCCTCTTGGTGCGGTGTCGTCCCAAGTCAAAGCTTTCGAAACAGAGCTTGCCATAAAAGATGGTGCGGACGAGATTGACATGGTTATCAATATTGGCGCTTTAAAGGACAAAGATTACGATACTGTAAAAAATGATATTGAAGCTGTGCGTAATGTATGCAAGAAAGGTACGATTACTCTTAAAGTAATTATCGAGACATGTTTATTAAGTGACGAAGAGAAGAGGATCGCATGTAAGCTGGCTCTGGAGGCAGGAGCTGACTTCGTTAAAACCTCTACAGGTTTCTCCACTGGTGGCGCAACGATAAACGACGTTTCGCTTATGAGAGAAGTTGTTTGCGATAATGCATTTGTCAAGGCTTCTGGAGGTATTCGAGACAGCGCAACAGCTATGGCAATGGTTGAAGCAGGTGCGGACCGACTTGGTACAAGTGCCACAGTAGCTATTATAAATGACAGATAAATTTATTTATCCATCTATCTAATTTCCTGTGTACCTATACAACAAAAGAGGCTGTTACACAAATATATAATTTACATTATGGGAAGATTGTATATTCTTGTCATCACAGGTGACTGCAATCTTCCTTTTTATGCCCGCTGAAAGCTATTGCTACCCTCGTATACCGAATTTTCTGTATATATTTTAAACACGCTTTGAGAGGTTTCGTGAACTTTCTTAACGCCCTTTTTCGAATAAGTAGTTCGTCTTTTATGAAGGCAGACAATAGCTACAGCTGTGTGCCATAGTAAGACATACCGTCTGTAGCAATATTGTCTGACATATAAAAGACGAACTGTAATAAACTCTTCGAAAAAGGGCGTCTAGAAAGTTCCGAGTCCTCGAAAAAAGCGCGTTTAAAATATACACAGATAATCGGTGTAGAGGGGAATAAAAGTATTGACGGGCATAAAAAGGAAGATTAGCAGTCGGTGAGGACTAAAGACTAATCTTCCCATAATGTAAATTATATTATATTTGTGCAACATCCCACTTTGTGGTTCATTGTTTATCTATAGATAATGTCGCTTCTTCCCGGACCATTAGATACCATAGTAATCTTAACACCGATTTCCTTTTCTACAAACTCAATATATTTTCTACAATTCTCTGGAAGCTCCTCGTACTTCTTGATACCTCTTATATCGCACTTCCATCCTGGAAGATACTCATATACAGGCTTAGCCTTCGCAAGCTTTGATGTAACTGGGAATTCCTTTGTCACCTTGCCATCAATATCATATCCTACACATACAGGAATTTCATCAAGATAACCAAGTACATCTAAAACAGTAAATGCAACCTGAGTAGCACCCTGCATACGGCAACCATACTTAGAAGCTACAGCGTCAAACCATCCCATTCTTCTTGGGCGACCTGTTGTAGCACCATATTCGCCACCATCGCCACCGCGCTTTCTAAGCTCATCTGCTACTTTCTCATCTAATATTTCACTTACAAACTCACCTGCACCTACTGCACTTGAATATGCCTTTACTACAGCGATAATCTCCTTAATTTCATATGGTGGTATACCTGCTCCAATAGCACCGTAAGCAGCCAGTGTATGAGAAGATGTAACCATTGGATATATACCGAAATCAGGATCCTTCAATGTACCAAGCTGACCCTCAAGAAGTATATTCTTACCAGCCTTAATTGCATCCTGAATAAATGCTGCTGTATCGCATACATATGGAGCAACCATGTCTCTGTACTCGTGAAGGGTTTCAAGAAGTTCTTCAGGTACAATAGGCGCTTTATGATACATATGCTCTAATATAACATTCTTCATCTCACATACTCTCTTAACCTTCTCAACCAATAACTCCTCGTCAAAAAGTTCAGACACCTGAAAACCAATCTTAGAAAATTTATCTGAATAAAAAGGTGCAATACCCGACTTAGTTGAGCCGAAAGACTTCTTACCAAGTCTCTCCTCTTCACACTCATCAAAAAGAATGTGATAAGGCATAACTATCTGTGCTCTATCTGATACCAGAAGCTTAGGAGCTGGAACACCCTTCTCGATAATCTCATTAACTTCCTTAAATAACGCTGGTATGCTAAGTGCAACACCATTTCCTATAATACTTGTTGTATGATTATAAAATACACCTGATGGTAACATATGAAGAGCAAACTTACCATAATTATTTACGATAGTATGTCCTGCATTACTTCCACCCTGAAATCTGACGATGACATCAGATGTCTCACCAAGCATATCTGTTATCTTGCCTTTTCCTTCATCGCCCCAATTGGCGCCAACTATTGCTTTTACCATATTACTGTTCCTCCACTTCTAAAGATGTAAAAAGACCTACCCATTTTGTTTTTTACATTTTCATTCTTAGTGTATCATATATGTAGTTATAAGTAAAATCAATATTATTTATATATCTTATAAGTTTAAATTATCATTAATATAAAATTATATTCTTATTGAGAAAAGTAAATTTTAGCAATACGAATATTCCCTTGTATTAATAATCATTTTGAGTTAAAATGAAGTAAATCAAGGCTGTACTTTAACAGCTATGATTTCTGACAGATATGTGGGGTGGTTCCCCTATCTGTATATTCACACTAATTTTTAAATATATAAGGAGGACTTTAAAATGGCTTATACAATTTCTGATGAATGTGTATCATGTGGTGCTTGTGCAGAGGTTTGTCCAGTTGGCGCAATATCTGAGGGTGAAGGCAAGTATGTTATCGATGCAGATGCATGCTTAGACTGTGGTGCTTGTGCAGGTGCATGCCCAGTTGGCGCTCCACAGGAATAATTAAACACATATAAAGTAACATATAAAGCCCCTTTAAGATGATTTATGTAATTATCTTAGGGGCTTTTGTTATGCCTTAATATTCAATATCAATCCAGTGATTTTCTTTTTCTAAATATCTTCCGCTTTTTTTCTCCACTTTTTTGCGCCGCCATCTTGTTATCCTTCTGTAAACCTCTAACCATCTCATCAAATTTTTTGAAGCGTTCTTCCTCCCGCTCCTCCTTTAATCTGAGAAGATAATCCATCTCCTTTATGACTGAATCACTGACATTTTTCGACACCTCGGTTGTCAGCGATTTATTATTTTCCTGTAATGCTGTTGTGACTATATTGCCTAAAATCATCTGAAACTGCTCCATCTTCGAAGGCTTGTCCACATCTCTTTCCATATGAACTGCCATCTCACTTCTTGCTTGCACAAGCTCTTCTCTTGTAGCATTTACCTCCTCTTTAATGGTTCTCGCACCATCTACATCATTACCATCCATTATTTCAGGCAACGCAATCTTTATGGCCTTAAGCAAAAATCCCTGCTCTTTCAGTTCCTTTATCTTCCTAAACACATTTATGTAATAATCAGTATAATATCTATGACCCATCTCATTTCTTGGAATCTCTATATCAAGCTCCTCTTCCCAATATCTGAGAACATGTGACTCCACATCAACCATCTTCGCTGCATCAGATATCATGTATCTCTTTCCTTCTGTCCTACCCAAACTTGTTATATACATTTCAGCCATTGTCTCTCTCCTTCTAGTCACCTTTGTTTATATTTTATCATCTTCCATATGCGTTTTCCGCAGCCATATGAGATTATTATTATATTATTAGGCAAGCTTCAAGAGCTTTTCCATATAATATAAAATAGGTTGAAAGGGCGTAATCCTTCCAACCTACATTACATCACTTTTATACACTTTTTCAATAGCCTGTAAACACAATTTACCAAAGCTTTACACTTTATTTACGCCACTTTACTGTGGGCGTCTATGATCGATATTTCCGAATTTGGTATAGTCTGCTAACCATGCCAATTCAATTGTTCCAACTGGGCCGTTTCTCTGCTTAGCAATGATGATTTCAGCGATACCCTTCTTATCAGTATCCTTGTTATAATAATCATCACGATATATAAACATAACCACATCGGCATCCTGCTCGATGGCTCCTGATTCACGGAGATCCGAAAGCATTGGTCTGTGGTCAGGTCTCTGCTCAACAGCACGTGACAGCTGAGATAATGCCACAACCGGTACATTCAACTCCCTAGCCAATGCCTTCAATGAACGAGAGATGTCTGATATCTGCTGCTGTCTACTGTCCGAATTTCCTGCACCAGCACTCATCAACTGAAGGTAATCAATAATAATTATTCCAAGATTGTGTTCCATCTTATATTTTCTACATTTTGAGCGCATTTCCTGTATGGATATACTAGGCGTATCATCGATGATAAGATTTGAACCACCGATTACCTGTGCACTCTCAATAAGTCTCTCCCAGTCTGAGTCCTCCAAATTGCCTGTTCTCATTAACTGAGAGCTTACCTTTGATTCTAGCGAGAGTAATCTATTTACCAGCTGCTCCTTTGACATTTCCAAGCTGAATATGGCAACTGTAACACCCTTCTTAAATGCCATATGCTCCGCAATATTTAAGACAAAGGCTGTTTTACCCATAGATGGTCTCGCTGCTACCAACACAAGGTCAGAGGGTTGCAATCCTGCGGTCTGATAATCAAGATCTGTAAATCCTGTAGGAATACCTGTTACGCTTCCCTTATTCTTCGCGGCTGCCTCTATCTTCTCAAGAGTATTGATAACAACCTGCTTAATAGGCACAAACTCGCCGCCACCCTGTGTCTGCATCAGACTAAATATCTTCTTTTCAGTCATATTGAGTATCTCATCCAATGGCTGCTTTCCAAGATAACATCTATTTGCTATATCTTCATTTGTCTTTATGAGATTTCTAAGTATTGCCTTCTCTTTTACAATCCCTGCATAATGCTTTACATTGGCTGATGTAAATACCTGACTTATAATATCTCTCAAGAATTCAACGCTAGTAAGCTCTGGCGGTACATCCATCTCCTTTAACTGGTTCTGCAATGTAACTAAATCAACTGCCTTGCCCTCTTTATACAAAATCAACATCGCCTCAAACAATGTGCCATATTGCTTTCCGTAAAAATCATCTTTTGTGAGTATTTCTGATGCTGCTACCACTGCATCCTGATCCATAAGCATAGAACCAATCACAGATTTTTCGGCATCCACACTATGAGGCAGTACTTTCTTTATCAACGCTTCATCCATGACCGTCCTCATCCACCTTTCTGTTACGTTTTCATCTTATGTTTTATACACAAGCCTACTTTTCTTTTACCTTAACAGTAAGATTGGCTGATACATCTTTGTGAAGCTTAACCTGAACAACATAATTTCCCAGTGCCTTTATAGGCTCATCAAGAACCATCTTCTTCTTATCAAGCTCAAGCCCCAGCTGGTCTTTTACTGCTTGCGCTATTTCCTTTGTAGATACTGAACCAAATGTCCTGCCACCCTCACCAGACTTAATATTGAGAGTCACTGACATCTCTTTCATTCTCTCAGCCAGTGCCTTTGCTTCCTCAAGCTTTTCCTTTTCTATCTTAGCCTTATTGGCATTCTGAAGCTTCAAGTCATTGAGATTCTTATTATTTGCTTCCAAACCAAGTTTCTTAGGCAATAAACAATTTCTTGCGTAGCTGTCGTTTACCTTTACTATCTCTCCCTTTTTCCCTAATGCCTTTACATCTTCCAATAATATAACTTCCATTTTTACAAATCTCCTTCCTCAACCATTGACATAACTATTTCTTTAAGATGTCTTCTAGCCTCTGCAACTGTATATCCCTCAAGCTGTGCACCTGCTATATTCATATGCCCGCCACCACCTAAGCGCTCCATAATCAGCTGAACATTTATATTACTTATAGATCTTGCACTTATATACACCTTTTCATTGTACTTTGTCAGTACAAACGAAGCGTTGATGCCGCTTATATTGAGCATTTCGTTTGCGGCCTGAGCACATACAACTGTAGGGCTCTCTAACCCTTCCGCAATGCAATCTGCTATGGCAAACTGGTCCATAAATACTTCTGCACGGCTAACAGCCTCCGCTCTTGCTTTATATTCTGTTATGTTGTTTCTAAACATCATGCGTACTCTTGTCACATCTGCACCGCTTCTTCTTAAGAATGCTGCCGCCTCAAATGTACGCACACCCGTCTTCTGTGTGAAATTATTTGTGTCTATCATTATGCCGCCATACATGGCATCTGCTTCAACCTGTTTTAGCTTAATGCCATCCTGAATATACTGAAGTATCTCCGCAACCATTTCGCATGCTGATGAAGCAAATGGCTCCACATATGAAAGAAGTGCGTTTTCGATAATTTCACTTGTCTGTCTGTGATGATCAAGAACTGCAATGGTTCTTCCCACCTCTAATAGCTCTGGACATTCTGTATAGCTAGGTCTATTTACATCTACTACGATGATCGCTGCGTCTTTTTTCGCAAGCTCAATTGCAGCAGGTGATTTTATCAATAAATCTTCTTCATAATCACTATTATTCAAAAATCTGTCAACCATAGGACGAAGAGATGTTGTAACCTCATTAAGCACAATATACGCACGCTTGTTTAAGGCTTTAACAGCTCTGTAAATACCAATGGCCGCACCAAATGAATCTATATCTGCTATCTGATGCCCCATAATGATAACCGTTTCCTTTGTAGCTAACAGTTCTCTGAGAGCATGTGCCTTAACTCTTGCTTTAACTCGTGTATTTTTTTCTACCTGCTTTGATTTTCCACCATAATAGTATGTTCTGTCACCATCCTTGACAACTGCCTGGTCACCACCACGTCCAAGAGCCATGTCCATAGCCATTCTTGAGTAATCACAGTTCTGGTTATATGTCTCTCCATTATATCCAATACCTATACTGATGGTCATATCCATCTCATTTCCGATATTAACCGCCTTTACTTCATCCAGAATAGCAAACTTTCCAGCTTGCAGGCCCTCAAGGTACTTATACTGAAACGCTATAAAATACTTGTCTTTCTCCAGCTTTTTAACTACTGCGTCAATATTAGCTCCAAACTGATTAATCTTTCTCTCTATAAGAGCTGTAAGAAGCGATTTTTTAACATCCTCAACACTTTCAAGAGCCTCTTCATAATTGTCTATATATATAAGACCAGCCACAAGTCTCTGATCAGAATTTTCTTTCTGCAGCCTGTTTATCTCTGTCTCATCAAAGAAATACATGGCCACAAGATAATCATCTTCCTCTTCTATGGCAAGAACTTTTGTGGCATTAAATACGTTTTTTACATCAATGCGCTTACACTCAACACAATAATCCCTATCGTTATGCCTAATATGAAATTCTTTTGATTCTTCCTCAAGTTTAAGTTCTTCCAAACTTATTTCTTCAAATAAATCACAAACGTTTTTTTGACGAGATACCTCCTGGCCAAAAACCATCTCTATCTCTTTATTGGTCCATAAAAGATTTCCCTCTGTGTCAATCAGACCATATGGTATGGCTAAATCACGTAGTAGCTCCTTCTGAACCTGGGCGTAATCCACCGCAAATTCTATGAGGTCACGCATTACCACCGGCTTATGCACTAAGTACATTATCAATGACGCGATGGTCAATATAGCTGATGCAATTATGATGATAAGTCCCGCTGTCATATTGCTCAAATACTCATACACGCCGATGCCTAAAACCATCAAACCTAATATTACGGGATATATTAAATGTGTAATCATTTTCCCTTTAAATTTTAATTTACTATTCATCACTAATCCCCTTTATATAACTGTTATGGTCAAAGCTAGGATTTACACTGTAAAATATGCAACCTTACTTAACAGCCCAAATATATAAAACCACTTTCTATAGAATACCACAAAATAACTAATAATAAAAGAGAAAAAAGTGCGGTACCTTTCAACAGTACCACACCTTTTTTTATAAGCTTACCTTTTTTTCAAGAAGTGTTCCCGATACAAATATTGATGCTACTGTAATTAACGTAAAGTATATCAATGCTGGAACCATTGAAACAATCGCTTCAATCACACTTGTCGGGTTACTATATATATTAGGTAGCACATCAGCCACCTTGCTAACAATAATGACTATTACTATAAATATTACAGCGCTTATTACACCTTTATACTTCTTGTTCTGAAACGCCGTTGAACTAAGGGTAATCGCAAGATAAGCCATTGACACTATAGCAAAAAATGTCACTAAAAGTTCTATTACAGTTGCAAGCATTCCTAACCAGAATCCTGAAGCATCAACTCCCATCGATTCTAAAAGCATGTTAATAAATGATGAAAATAGTTTTGTCTCAGGAAATACAGCTTCAAATAGTGCCATATCAGTGCATGCCAATACTACTAATAAAATTGCAAAAAATACACCTTCTATGAGTGTTGATATAAGTTTTGAACCGATAATACTAAATGATGATATAGGTGTCATAAACGTCATGTAACCAGTCTTTGACTTAAGCTCCTTGGAATAAGTGGCTATACCAAATATACATACACAGAAATATGCAACCATTGTTGCTATAACTAAAAGGGATGAAGAAATAGCTGTATGACTTCTACTGTCGGTAAGAGCACTGATAAGAAAATATCCTTCCAATCCCATAATAACGGCAAACAATATAACAACGCTTGTTATGTTTTTTCTCATTTCATATTTTATCAATCTAAACATCTCAAATCCTCCCTTTAATCATGAGCATAAATCTGCTTATACATATCTACTATAGACATTCCTCTGCTTGTTCTAAGCTCCTCTGCTTCTCCCTGCATTACAACCTCGCCTTTTCTTATGAATATTGCGTAATCTATAACCTTTTCAAGCTCATCAACAAGGTGGCTTGACATAATAATTGCATTGTCCTGTGTTGCGTTGGCAATTACAGTATTTATGACTTTCTCTCTTGCTATAATGTCAATTCCATTTAATGGCTCATCTAACATTATGATTCTGCTGTTTCTCGCTAAAGTAATAGCAAGCTTTGCCTTAGCCACCATACCAGATGACATCTTGCTTATCTTCTGATTTAGGTCTAAATCCATCTCCTTTAAAAGCTGATGATATTTTTCTTCATCAAAATCATTAAAGAAATCCCTATAATAGTGTCCTGCATCCTTACAAGTCATATAGCTGTAAAAGAAGTTCTCTGTAGGCATATAAGCAATATGTGCCTTTGAGTATATGCCTACGGGTTTATCCTCAAACGTTATGTTACCCGCTGTAGGTTTTATAAGACCTGCCACAATCTTCATAAATGTTGTTTTACCACTTCCATTAGGTCCAAGCAGCGCATAAATCTTTCCTGGCTCAATATTAGTAGATATATCTGCCACTGCTGTTGTATTCATGTACTTCTTTACCAAGTTTTCACATTTTAACATAGTTAAACCTCCATATCCTTTTCTTTAAAATATGTGTTAATATAATCAATCATTTCCTCTCTATCTATGCCTAACCCACTCATTCCATTGACGAAATCATCCACATAATCCTGTGCCATCTCTTTTTTGATGGAATAAAATTTTTCCTCATCTTCAGTAACAAATGTACCAAGTCCCCTCTTTGTGAAGCATATTCCCATACTCTCCATCTCATTGTAGACTCTTACCGCAGTATTTGGATTTATCTGATATGAAACGGCCAGTTCTCTAGTAGATGGTAACTTATCCCCCAGTTTTAACCCACCTGAACCTATGCGGTGTTTTATGTCATCAATGACTTGTAGATAAATAGGAATATTATTTTTAAACTCCATATCTTCTCTCCTTTTTCGCTTAAGCAATCTTCTATAGAAAATATATCAGAGCACTAGATAGATAGTACACTAATACTTCATTATTGTCAACACTTTTTTTAATTCAAAAACGAAGTGGACAAGTCCACTTCAACTCCCTAAATCCCTCATTCATGAGGGACTTGCTCCACTTTGCGAGCCGAGCACGGTCAGCTTTAGCTGACATTTTCTTCTCGTGCGAGTGCTCATCTTATTGTTATTGTATAGGAAAGTTTCGAGAACTTTCCTATACAATAACAGAAGCCTAGGATTCCAATGATATGTACCTCTCTTTACTGGGTACATATCATTGAGGGTCTAGGCTTTTTATGAGATATATACTGATTTTTTAATCTTACATACATTGTACAACAATATTGAATTTACTGTGATATCAAATATCTGTACTACACAAACAACAGCTGACACTAATAAACTAAATGGATTAATATCTGGAATCAAAACTGCCAAATATAATAACAATAAAAGAATATCTACAATAATTGTAATTATTGAGCTAGCATTTATTGCTCCCGTCTTAGATTGTTTTAATTTAACCATACCTATTATATTTACTAAACAAGTCAGGACATATAACAAAAGCGGAATACTTGTTAATCCAATTACTAATGCTGCAACTGTCCAAGTCATACCACCTGCTATAGTGGATCCTAAATTTCCTAACACCTCATATCCTGCTGTGACGCTTTCTCTGTCTACATTATTCATACTCTCTAAACTATTTGATGCACAGCCTTCTGCATATGACATACAGCTATAAGCTGTAAAAAAGATAAGGCCAACCAACAATAGGCATACTATCTTTTCTGTAAATGTTATCCAACCACATATCTTTATCGTTTTCATTTTTTCCACCTTTGTTCCTTTTTTATTTTTTCTTATCATTAGGATCAACTAGCAACTGCAAATTGGCTACAAATATGCTTTCTTAATCATCATCTACACACTAGGCTCAAAACCTGGCATCAACTGTAGCTTAAACAGATTTCGCTTATGAAGTGTATCGATTCGCTCCTTCTTCGCCATATCCTCAATCTCACCAGTTCTAATATATCTATCAAGCTCTGCGTAAGTAAATCCAAGATTATCCTCATCCGTTTTACCACATAATCCATCTATAGGCACCTTGTCTACAAGAGCATCTGGAAGTTTAAGAATACGTCCTATTTCCTTTACTTCTTGTACTGTAAGATTACAAAGTGGACTAAAATCACCTGCAGCATCACCGTATCTTGTAGAATAACCTACCCAATCCTCTGAGAGATTACATGTATTTACAACTCTACCATTACAACTTTGAGATACTGCATAAAGAGTTGTCATACGAATTCTAGGTGGCATATTTGTCAAGCTCTGTGTTGATAACTCAAGTGGCATACTTCCCTTAAGACCTTCTACAGCATCTTTAATATTTACCACATAATGCTTTATATCCAAATGATTTACAAGCATATATGCCATATCAATATCATGCTGCTCACCACATGGCATAAGCACGCCGATTACTCTGTCCTTTCCCAACGCTTCCACACATAATGCAGCAGCTACAGAGCTATCCTTTCCTCCTGAAATACCTAATACTGCATTACAGCCTGGACCATTCTCCTCAAAGAAATCTCTGATCCATTGTACACATTCATCTTTTACCTTTACTGCATCAAACATTAAAACTTACCTCCATGAAGAATATTTCTAATCTCTGCAAGACTCTGTTCCTTAATCATCTTGCCATCCTTAAGCTTTGGCAATACATCCTCTATTATATTCCGATAATCATAATAATCAAGCAACTTTATGCTTTCATCTAGCTTAATCATATTACTTCACTCCTATCTGGCACATCTTCATAGTTGTGAGTGCCGCCTCATGGCTCTCTACTGTAACACCTGCACAGCATGCTGAATCAACAAACATATCCATCTCTGGGAAATTAGCCTTTAGCATCAATGCATTTGATACAACACATATATCTGTACAAAGACCGATAAGTTCAACTGTAAATTCCTCATTCCCTGCTGCTTCCTTTACAAGCTCTGGTAACTTAACAGAACCAAAAGTAAATTTCTCAACTTCTGTATATTTCTTCCCCTTTAATGCTAAAGCAACCTCATCATTAAGTTTCCATCCGTCTGTGCCCTTTATACAGTGCTCAACTGGAAGATTCTTTCCCTCATTTGTCTCCATATAATTCTCAAAGTGTGTATCATATGTTACAAATATTTCTCCATCAAACTCATTAATCTTTTTTACTACATTAGGAACTATAGCTACAGCCTCTTTGCTCCCTAAAGCGCCATCGACAAAATCCTTCTGCATATCAACTACTACTAAAAACTTCTTCATAAATCATTCCCCCCTAATTCATCTTTCTTTTAAATAATTTAGCTGGTCTATGACCTGCACCTGTTACATATTCGTCAGTTTCTATTACATAATCCGCAATTTTTCGACGGAAATTAGCAGGAAGCTGCGAAACATTCATAATCGTTTCCTGTACCTTCTGTAATGCTGTAAGAGTAAACTTCTCTGGTAGAAAATCAAAAATAAATTCAAAATCTTTTACATCTTTTCGAAGTACTGTTAATGCTGTCGCTATTATTTTCGCGTGGTCAAAGGCTAGACCATCACTTTCAACAATATCAAATTCTTTCTTGCCAAAACGACTTACCTTTTCTTTTAAAATAGCAGTAATAGCCATTTCCTGACATTTAAGCTGTAAGATATAATTGCCATCTTCCCTCTGGTCAAGTGATATTTCAAACCACCTTGCATCTATTGCATCATCCCCTCCCATAAGCTTTAATCCATCTTCACTTATAATAGACAAAAATGCATTTGTAATAATTCGCCCTCTAGGGTCCCTATCAGGCTCACTAAATTGGTCAAACAGCATAAGTGCCTCTGGTGTAACATTAGTTTCCTCTGTGATTTCTCTTAGAGCACATTGTTCAATACTTTCATCTCCCTTAAGAAATCCTCCTGGCAATGCCCACCTATTCATAAACGGATGTTCCCCTCGCTTTATTAAAAGTACCGAAAGCTTACTTTTAGGATTGTGACGATAAGTATCCTGCTGTTCTGACTGAATAGAAAAAGCTACTATATCCGTCGTTACTGACGGCCTTTCATAATCCTCCATATTATATGCTGATAAGAAAAGCTCTTCATCCGATTTTTCTGAACGTCTTTGATTTAAAAATGCTGTTTTAAGCTCTTCTTTTGACCTATCGGAATAAAATAATGGAATTACACCATTAATATAATCAGAACCTCTTTCTGTAAGATAAATTCTATTATCTTTGATTTCCATTAACTTATTTTCAATTACAAATTCAAGCTCATCTTTAAATCTATCCTTAATATCAATACCAAATCTTTTCTTGAATGCCTCCATATCTATAAAAGCAAAGTAGAAAGCTACTGATACCATTTTTGCAATGCACTCATCCTGCGGTAAACGATATATATCCTGGAAAGGAATAATACCTTCGTTGATTGCCTTGCGATATCGTTCCATCTTCTTCTCTGCTGCTCCAAGATTATATGCAAGATAATTCATTCCAAAAGACTGGGCTCCAAGTCCAATTCCCACATAAGGAGTACCGTTAATAACTCTGGTCGTTAAGTAGTCACTTGTACCATAATCTCCATCAACCTTACTAAATGTATTCTTTCCAACATTGGCCTTATATCCATTTTCTGTAAGAACACGATAAGCGATTCGATATTGGTACATAGCTTTATATATGGAAACACCACCCGCTTCACTCTCTATTTTAGTTCCCTTGTAACGATTACGATATAGAGTAATATACTCAGGGCCTAAGCCCACTGCGTAATGTAGTGTATTATCAAAATCCCTTTCGCTCTGATGTAAAAATCCATACATCAAATCAATATTAAAATTCTTAAAACCTGCTTTTCTAATATTATCTACAGCTCTCTCATACAAGCTTTTCGAGCCATCTCTCCCAAGCTCCGAAAGAAGCTTCTCCGACACTGTCTGAACCCCCATACTTATTCTTCTATATCCCATATCGTATACAGCTTTAATTTTATCAGGCTCATTAGCTGCAATAAGTGGTGTTGTTTCAATACTAAATGTAATACCATCTTCTATATTAAACAATTCGTTAACCGCATGTGTAATTCTCTCAAGATTTTCTACCGAAAGCTTAGTAGGTGTTCCACCACCTAAATCATACCCCACAATTCGTTTACCCTTAAGAAGTTTTGAATACATATTCATTTCCTTAAGAAGCAGTTCTATATATTCATTTTCTATTTCCTCGTCGGTATTCTCTAAGACAACATACTCACAGAACTTACATCTGGTCTTACAAAACGGAATATGTATATACAAACATAATTCGTCTACATCCTTCCACTCGTTTGTAACAAATTCCTTTATTTCCTTCTGTTCTTTCAAGCGATACTGCATAAAAGAACCTGGCGTAAGTGGATATGCTGTATTTGCATAATGATGATACAGAAGACCAGTTTCATATACCTCTTCACAAGTCATAAAATTCTCCTCCCTTTTTGTTATTCACATTTTGATAATATCGCTTTTTCAATAACAAGTCAAACACTTTTTTATAACAAACTGGACAAGTCCACTCCAACTCTCTAAATCACTCTATCTTGAGGGACTTGTTCCGCTTTGCGAGCCGAGCACGGTCAGCTTCAGCTTACAATTCTCTCTTCGTGTGATTAATTCCTTGTGGAGCTTTTTTATTGTATAAGAGAGTTTCAAGAACTCTCCTATACAATAAAAAAGACCCATAGCCCTTTCGAACTATGAGTCTAATATACATTTCACATATAAAGCCTGTGTCAAATTTGAGTCAAACTCAAATTCACAACCTCTGAAACCCTTGATTTTTCAGGGTTTAGTCTAATGTGTATGGCATTAAAGCGATATGTCTTGCTCTCTTTACAGCAACTGTAAGAGCTCTCTGATGCTTAGCACAGTTTCCTGTGATTCTTCTAGGAAGAATCTTTCCTCTTTCAGATACATATCTCTTTAACTTATTTACATCCTTGAAGTCGATAGTGTTGTTCTTGTCACCACAGAATACGCAAACTTTCTTTCTTCTGCGCATTGGTCTTCTCTTCATAGAGCCATCCATCTTATCGCCTTTTTCTCTATTCATTGGCATAATTATTACCTCCTGTTTTACTTTGTTTAATCGTACTTGCAAGCAAATACAATTTAGTTAAATGGTAAGCCTTCGTCTTCTACTCCATCTGGAATGTTCATAAATCCGTCACCTGCTGCATTAACTGGCTCAGGTCTTGATGAAGCGTAGCTTCCGCCGTCTCCTGCTGAAGCTTTACTTTCAGCAAATTCACAATTTTCTACAACAACTTCTGTTGTGTATACTTTCTGACCATCCTTATTTGTATAGCTTCCTGTCTGGATTCTTCCTTCAACAACAAGCTTTGTTCCCTGATGTAAGTATCTCTCTGCAAACTCTGCCAGTTTAGCAAATGCTACACATGAAATAAAATCTGCTGTCTGCTCATTACCTCCATCTCTTTTAAAACGACGGTCAACTGCTAATGTGTATCTAGCTATCGCCATTGCATTCTCACCCTGAGAATAACGGATATCCGGATCTCTTGTGAGACGTCCCATAAGAATAACTTTATTCATACTAACATCCTTTCCGCATCTTACTATATAGCAATGATGCTTCAATGCAATCGACTAGATTATGCTTCCTGCTTAACACATAAGTATCTTACAACGTTTTCCATAAGACGAACATTTGCCTCTACTTCGTTTGGACAATCTGTTGACTCAGACTCAAACTGAATGAAGTAATAAAATGCTTCTCTGCTCTTCTGAATTTCGTAAGCTAATCTCTTCTTACCCCAGTCGTCAACATTAGTAACTGTACCACCGAAACGTACGATATACTCTTTTACCTTCTCGATTGTAGCAGCTCTTTCTTCATCTTCAAGCTTAACGTTAACAACTACTGCTAATTCATACTTGTTCATGTTTTTTACCTCCTTTTGGTCTCTGGCCCACCGTCTGACGATGAGCAAGGAAAAAGGACATACAATATATGTCCTTTAATTTAATTCATCACAAATACAGAGTTTATCATATAAAATATATATTTGCAAGTACTTTTATTTATTTTCTTATGGATTTAATATTCTTTTCAACCAGTGTTCGCGCCATCATTACCTGATGTCCACATCCCAAACACTTTAGTCTAAAATCCGCTCCTACTCTCAATATCTGCCACTCGAAGCTTCCACACGGATGTTTTTTTTTCAATTTCACTATGTCATTAAGTTCAATTGTCATCTTAATTTTCCTTCCCTCGGCACATATATTCTCAAAATCGTGCTATTTACTCTTCCTCACCGATGCACAAGTACAATGACACAATCTCCGCTCCATCTAAAGCCATTGGAATCTTTAATGCCTGTATATCTGTCTGTAGCTTTAAATTATTGCCATGAAGTGAAATAGGTGGTGTTATATCCATAACTATCTTCTGAGTAGAAAATAATGTAGCTGTACTTCCCATAATCATATTGCTAAGCTCGCATAACGCGGAGCTTGCCATGTCGTCGAGAGTTTCTACGGGCATCCCCATCATCATCTTACTGGCAATTGACTTCGCATTGTCATCTGACATAACCAACAATACTTGTCCCTTAAGAGCCCCAGTCACACCTACCTGCAATATAAATATATTGTCTGGAAATTCTAGTTTCGCAACTGCTGGCTTTCCAACCCCCAGCTTAACGCCAGCAATTGTTTCCATAATGTTCAGTGTCGCCTGTAGAAATGGATTTATGTGTTTTACGTCTAACGCCTTCATATTGTTCATCCTTTCTGATTGTAATTACTTTCACGTTTAGTTAGATAAAAGCAAGGATATAACTATATCCCCGCAATAATTTTTTTCGCTTGCTCATTGTAAATATTATAAAATTTCAACGAATCACACATGACGATTGTTATTTATACATTATATCATATAACATGTTACGGGTAAACCATATTTTTATTGAAATCAATAGAAATCAATAGAATTTGTCAGACTTTTTATAATTGTATAGAAAAGTTCTCGAAACTTTCCTATACAATAAAAAAGAATCTTGCTTGCAAGATTCTCCGCCTACGGCGGGTCGCTTTAGCGACATCTTCCTATCCGCCGTAGTGCGATCCTTAGCGGAGCGTTTTTTGTTTAATAGGGAAGTTTGAAGAACTTTCCTATTAAACAAAAAAATACCCCAGAGAATATCTCTGAGGTACTAGAGAGGCGCGAACCGGATTTGAACCGGTGATAACGGTGTTGCAGACCGGGGCCTTACCACTTGGCGATCGCGCCATATTCAATTTGTCAGCTCATACATTATACCAATGTATGTGGCATTAGTCAATCAGTTTTACAACTTTTTTATTGCCCAATGACTCCAACGGGAATCGAACCCGTGTTACCGCCGTGAAAGGGCGATGTCTTAACCGCTTGACCATGGAGCCAAATATTATGCTTTAAAATATTTGCCCCAAATATTTTAAATAAAAAGTTTAGGTGTGACCTTAATTTCTTTCGCTGTATATAGTCTTTTCAGCAAATCTTCTTTAAAATCATGGTCAACTCCCCGAGTAGGACTCGAACCTACGACAACTCGGTTAACAGCCGAGCGCTCTACCGACTGAGCTATCGAGGAATAAAATTTAAAAGAGACCAGTCTTATATTAAATATATAATTTTGGTCTTTGGTACTTTTATTATATTCATTTTTTCAAATAAATATGCTATCAAATCATAATTATTGATTTTTGTACCTTCAAAACTTCACACAAAATTTATCTTTAGACTTTTCCGATTCCTCTTGGAATAACAACCTAACCTTTATGGTCAAGCCCTCGACCTATTAGTATTAGTCAGCTACACATGTTACCATGCTTCCACCTCTAACCTATCAACCTTGTCGTCTTCAAGGGGTCTTACTAGCTTATGCTATGGGATATCTCATCTTGAGGGGGGCTTCACG
>JAFQVJ010000029.1 GCA_017408025.1 Lachnospiraceae bacterium | reverse complement strand
GGCGAACCTGCAAGAAAATAGCAATTTTTTCAGGTATGTCTTACTATGGCACACAGCTGTAGCTATTGTCTGCCTTCATAAAAGACGAACTACTTATTCGAAAAAGGGCGTTAAGAAAGTTCACGAAACCTCTCAATGCGTTTTTTAATATACACAGACAATTCGGTGTACGAGGAGCCATAGATTTCTGTTGGCATAAAAAGGAAGATTAGCAGTTGGTGTCAACTAGAAACTAATCTTCCTATAATATGAATTATGTTAAAATGCGACAGTCTCTATACACACAGTATTTTGTCAGGAATCCAGGTATATTCGAGTTTTGTGGATATAGCTTCCTTTATGCTATCCACTGCACTCTCTGGTACACCTGTAATATCAGCGCCTACATGAATTCCATTATCTGCACCATAGTATGTATATGCCTTTGCTGATGTAACGCCATCACACTGGCATAATGCCTGCTCTACTTTATGTAGGTCTATATATACTCTGCCTCTGACAGTCTCTATGAGAACACTTCTTCCAGCATCCTCTATAAACTCTACCTTGCCTGCTGGTGTAATTCTAGCTGTACGTCCTGTCTGATACAAGGTTCCCTCACCATATGGATTTTCCATCTGATCAACGTAATCCTTTGTAGGGTAATCCATAATGTATAAGTCACCCCATCCACCAAAAGGCTTCTTCTGGCAACTGTCATCTAATACGTATGCCTTTACCTTTGTTTCTGGTGAAACACCTGTTATAAGCTCACAGCCTGCCTCAGCATTTACCAAGCCAGCCTCTATGTAGAAGTGCTTTGGTTTCTCACTGTCTGGAATATGCTTTTTAACACGGCGCACAGAGCTCTCTGTCATCATCGCCAAAATAATAGCTTCATAGCAACGCATAAATACCTCAAGCTGCTCTTTGTCAAATCTGTTCTCCCAATAACGAAGCTCATACGTATAATTCTTCTTCTGTGCATAAATATTCAGATGGAATGGCAATGCGTCTAGCTGTATCTTCTGGCGTTCAGCTGGCAACCCTCCTATCTCATTTATATTGAGAATATCACCCTGATACTGGATAAACATTTCATCTGCATGAATATTTGATGCCATACAATCCATCGTCTTAAGTATCTGCTTTGCAGACTTCTGTAGCAATTCTGGCACAGTCTCATGTGGTTTTCTTGTATATCTGTAGTAATATGTCTTAAACAGAGGACCTGTAATACGATTCCAACGGCTGTCTGTTCTTCCACTGTGAATACTTGTTGACAAAATATCATCATCATTGGCAAATACACTTATGCAATAGTTAAATGCTGTCAAGAATACAACATTTTCTGACACACCATGCTTTTGACAGAAAGCAAGTATTTTCTTCTTGCCTATGCCAGCAAACTCACTGCGAATGACTCTGTTTATACCTTTATCCAAATCATAATCATCCTTGCGTGTAAGTATGCTCTTACGAATCTTAAGATTCTCTGTCTGCTTCAAGTAATACTGAATATTATTATCAAGACCTCCCTGTTCTTTCCACTGAAGCTCATCAAGAATATACTCATACATAGTGTATGACTGTTTCTTAACCTGCTCCCCCTTGTACAGAGCATTAATATCTTCAAACAGAATATTAATAGACATTCCATCTCCGATTATATGGGCCATATCAAAGAAGAAATAATTACCATGCTCTGTAACATATATTGCTGAATGGTACAAAGGCTCTCCCTCTGTGTACATAAATGGTCTGATAAGACCTTCTCTCTCCTTCTCCCATTCCTCATCTGAAATATGTATAATAGGAATATCTATCTTTCTCTCATCATTTCTTATGTTGATAAGCATCCCCTCTGGAGCAGGCTGTACAATATCCTTAAGCTCTGGATGAATCTCGAATACCTGCTCTGTTGCCTGTTTTAATCTTTCAATATCAACCTGCTCATGAAGCTTGAATAAAAAAGGAATATTGGATGTAGTATTTCCTCGTAAAATATAACCAAAATATGTCTGCAAGTCTGTCAGTGGATATGTTTCTCTTACTGTGTAATCTACATTATTTTCCTTTTTCTCTTTTGCGAAATTCTCAAGCTTTTCTACAGTTGCATTTACACTTAGCTCCTGTAATGTGATAGAAATCTCCAGTCTCTCAAAAAGATTTGACAAGAGCAATATACTACCAAAGGAATCCAAACCTGCTTCGTAGAAATCTGTATCTATACCAAATTTCTGATGGCCGAGACTTTCAGCTACAGTGTTGTATATAATCTGCTGTGTTTCATTTTCAGGCATCTTAAGGCTTGCTGTCTTTTCCTTCTGCTGCTTCTTCTGCTCAAAATATTTGCCTCTGATAATCTTCCTTGAAGATGTTTTTTCAAATGGTATATATCTCACATGGCTCTGCAATATTCTCTTATAGCTTGGCAAATCCTCATTGTGCTTCTGAATAATATCCCACACTGCTGCCTCCAAATCATCTATTCCTAGAGCCTCAGCCAACTGAAGGTTCGGATAAACCTCAGCACATATCTTGTCATCTTCATCATACACTAAGATATCTTCCACAAGAGTTTCATCATCAAACATATTTTCAAGCTGCTCTGGAGCCACATTTTCACCGTTGCTCAATATAATCAGGTTCTTACAACGACCAGTGAAGAATAAGAATCCCTCCTCGTCGAGATATCCCAAGTCTCCTGTCTTAAGCCAACCATCCTCTGTTATAGTATTCTTTGTCTCCTCTGGATCTTTATAATATCCCATCATAACCGAAGGGCTCTTTACCTGTATCTCACCATCCACTATTCTAATCTGACATCGTGCTACAATTTTTCCAACAGATGCCACTTTATCAGGGCGATTCCAATCCGGTGCAGCTATCTTAGGAGAACACTCCGACATTCCATATCCCTGTGCAATAGAAATACCTATATCTCTATAGCATTTTGCAAGTTCAGGTGCCAGATAACCTCCACCACTTACTATTTTATGGAGTTTCTTTCCAAGAACCATTCCCTTTATCTCATCGATATTCTTATCCTTGTGCTGCTCTCTTAAAACAGCTATTCTATTATATAAAGTTTTTGCCATCATAGGAACCATACGAATAACTGTAGGCTGGAATAACTGGATATGGCTTGCCAACTTTGCCATGTCCTGATTTAAGCACAATACATTACCATATCTCAACGCCAGTAAGAAATCACCATTTAAACAAAAGATATGGTGAACTGGCAACACATTCATATATACTTCATTCTCTGGATGTCCATCATCCTCTGTACAAAAAACATTATCTATAAGATTCTCATGTGATAAAAGAACGCCCTTACCCTTGCCTGTGGTACCTGATGTAAACAACAGCATTGCGCACTCCTTTGGATCTATATCCTTATCAATCTCACAGTGGTCATATTCCTTCCAAATATTTTTCACACATGGCACATGCTTTCTCTTCTGTAAACAAACGATACCCTTTAAGTTTGGACACAATTCCTTCGCACCTTCCACACTCTCTAAATGTTCCCAGTCATAGAACAAATAGTCCAAATCAGCATGATTAGCATACTCACTCAATGAATTCATATTTAACTGTACATCCAACGGCACAACAACATTACCATTAGACATGATGCCAAATAATACTGTCAGATAAGCATAGCTACTTCCACCCATGATGCCAACTCTAATCTTATGTCCACATTCCTTATCCTGCGCCGCTGCCCATCCTGCTACTGCTCCTACAGATTCCACAAACTGATTGAATGTAACATCTTTTACAATATCATCCTGCTCGTAACGGAGAAAAACACGGTCTCCGTGAACCTGTCCAACCTTCTTTACCAGTTCCGCAATTGTTTTTGTGTTATCATATGTTATCATGTTTTTTCCTACAGACCTTAATGATGACTGCTTTCCCCTTTCGTATAATTTTATGATAATTATTCGTTAAACTATTTTTCGACTACACTTTTACCGCGCCAGCCTCCTCTAATCCATCTGATAAATACCACTATGCCTCGCAGTATTTCATCCATGGCCATAGCTATCCATATACCTATAAGTCCCAGACCTAGTTTTATGCCCAATATGTATCCAAAGAGCACTGCCACGCCCCACATTGATGCCATACCAAGGTAAGTTGGGAATTTAATATCTCCTGCTGCTCTCATACTATTGATTATGACAAGGTTTGCGGTTCTGCCTATCTCCATAAATATACAGACAAATAGTACCTTCCTGCCTAAATCAATTATATGATTATCTTCAGTGAACAATCCTATGGTATATGGGCTTATGATAAAGCTTGTCACCGCAATACACAATGACACCAGCATTGCCTTTTTCAACGTCCCGAGAACTTTTTTATATGCATATTCGTTCTCCCTTGCGCCAACCGAGTGACCTACTACTATGGATGTTGCAACTGCTGCCGATACTGAAAACAGATATGCAAAATTGCTTATAATCGTTGTATATGTCTTGGTATTTGTTATAACCTCTGAATTAAAAGAGTTTACAAATGTGAGAATAATCAACTGTGCTATATTGTATGATATATTTTCACCAGCTGTAGGCACTCCCAGCTTTAACAGTTTTCCTAGCATTTCCTTTGGAAATGGCCATAAATATCTTATAGATATGCTGCCCTCAATCTTAAATTTAAAGAATAGCATAGCGATTATGACAGCAACTACTCTACTGACCGTAGTAGAAATAGCCACGCCTTTTACTCCCATATCCAGATATTTCAATGGACCATACAAAAACAGATAATTTCCTGTAATATTTATAATATTCATACCTATGGCTATAATCATACCTATCTTGGTCTTGCCGTTATTTCTAAATATCTGTGAGAATATATCTATCATAGCCTGCAAGAACATGTAGCCACCAACTATTTCCATATATGCTTTAGCATCAGGTCGCATTGACGCTGGCACCTTCATAATTTCAAAAATAAAATCGCATCCCACAAATACTAAAAGACTTATAACACCACTAAGTATTAGATTAAAAAAAACTGAAACAGTATATATTTCGCTTAGCTTTTCTTTCAAGCCTGCACCTATATATTGTGCCACAACTACACCAGCAGCACTTGATATAACTGTGAAAGCCAAAGTCAAAAATCCGAGAATCTGATTTGCATTTCCCAAGCCACCAACAGCACTTGACGAATATCTGCTTATCATAAGAGTGTCTACATATCCTAGACACAACGCCAAAAGTGATTGCACAAATACTGGCCAGCCCAACTTAAATAAGGACATTTTCTTTACATCCGTATCTTGCATTTATATCACCTCCATATATATGAAGAATATTTTATCAATATACCAATAATAGTATAATGCAATATAAATACAATTTTCAACACTAAAATTATAGAAACTAATACTATTATGTCATAACTTATTTTACCACTATAGTTTTATCCTATAGCTGTTGAATGTCTTTAAATATAGTACTCTTATCTATTTTATTTTGAACTACAAATGGTTCCAGCCATCATCTTAAACATCTCTATGGATGGCAATGGATGACCTTCAAAATCAAACAGTGCCTGATTATCCCATGCTGAACCACCATAGTATCTGCCTGCATCTTCTGGATCATAGTCTGATGAATAGCTGGAAGCCCAGCCTGAACCATACTTTTCCCACATCTCAGAACGTGTCATATAAGTATTATCCGGCACTGGAATCCACGCTGGCTCCCAATAGCATATACCTATAGCATTATCGCCAAGGGAAGCAAGTGTAGCTACACAATCACGCACTGCATCTGCCTGTCCCTGCACTGACACTTCATAATTAAATTCGCCCCAAGCACCATAGCTTACTGAATTCTTATGACCGTCACCATCCTTATATGTGTACGCATAAGCGGTTTCCGCCACCATAACCTTTTTGTCATAGTCTTTAATAATATCACTCAATACTGACTTTAAATTCTCAAGTGTTCCATGCCAATATGAATAATAAGATGTAGCAAAAACATCATAATCTACATCATAAGCGTCAAGCGTCTTTGCGTATTCTGCATACGTTCCTATTTTTTCTGGATTTGTAAAATGAATGACTATCTTGATATCTTTATGATACTGCTCTGCCAATTCACGTATAGCCTTACTTCCACTGTTAAGTAACATAGTGATATCTTCCCATTCAGTTTCACCTGCCATTCCACAAGTTATCTCATTTCCAATCTGAACCATACTAACATCAATACCTGCTACCAGTATTTTACCTAAAGATTCTTTTGTAAATTCATATAAGGCATCCGACTTTTCCTCAATACTCATACCATCCCATTCCTTTGGGCACATCTGCTTTGCTGGATCCGTCCAAAAGTCTGAATAGTGATAATCAATAAACATATTCATCTTATATTCTGTTACACGTTTTCCTATGGCAATTGCATTTTCTGTGTCACAATTTCCACCACCATATCCATTCTCATTTTCATCAAATGGATCATTCCATACACGAACACGAATCATATTAACACCATTATTTGCCAAGGTTTTCAGCGGATCCTGTACTTGACCCGCCTCGTTATAATACACAACTCCACTGTTCTCCTCCGCAATAAGTGTTGACATATCGCACCCAAATATAAACTCATCACTAAGCCCATCTACTGCTTCAATTGAGATGGGATTTTCGAATTTTGACTCCTCTGGTATGTCCACTGAAGTGTTCACTGGATTATCCTCTCCTCCGCAGCTTGTAAAAAACAGGCTTGTGGCTAAGAGTATTGAACTAATGTTATTCTTCTTACTCACGTTTCCTGCCCCTTTTCTCTTTCTTATACAGGTAAAAATTGTATTCATATTGGCATAGTACATCTATCATAATAGAATATCAATATTTTCCTGCATATTTTTCAAGCTTCTCCAAACAATATAAACGTATCTATTAAAATTAGGCTTATATGAAGACTAATGTTGAAAGAAGCTTTCAATCAAGTGTTTGCGTTTCAACTATAAGTGCAAGCAATTCTGATTGAATCATTAGGAGAAAAACATGTATATGAATAAAAAAGAATTAGGGGCAAAACTTGCCTACGCTGCACTTGATGAAGTACCAAAGCCTCAAGCGGATGCTAAGAAGATTGTAGGTTTGGTAAAATCTAGCGGACGTATCTCTGGCTATCAGCTATCAGATGGCACAACAGTCACCAAAGAGCAAGGTGTTGCTATGGCAAAAGCTGGTGAGATACAAGGCGTTGGTGTTGCTCATCGTAAGGATTCGGAATATTTAAAATCTCTTCCAGATGGAACAGAGGACAATAATCTAAGTAATCTTCCATCAATAAGTGGGTGAGAAAACCTCTCACCCACTTATGACCACTATCCCTGTTTAGAAATTTCTACCATTCCAGCCCCAATCATTTACGCCATGATATGTGACATAAACTGAATTTCCTGGTATTCCCAGTTCCTTTTCATACAGCTCACAAATCTTAGCTGTCATATTCTCATATGCAGATTTTGATGCATTTCCAAATAAACTTATTTCAACATAAGCTCCCTTGTCTAATTTCTTTCCACCCATATATAGGTCATAATTATCTTCAAATCCTACCATGAGAAAGCTTTCCGGCTTGCTTAATATAGATACTGCCTTTCCAAGCTCTGACTTTATAACATCTCTCTTTTCCTGTGGTACTGATAATGTAATTTTTGAATCAATAAATGGCATGACTTTCTCTCCTTTTACTCTGTTAATTTTCTGATATTATATTATACATATTAAATCAATTATTTCAAATGCTTCTCTATCTCTTCTATAATCATATTGCCATTTGCCGGCTTTAATAGATAACCTGCCGGATGAAGGTCAATAACCGCCTTAATATGCTCTGTATCCCTTACACCTGTTAAGAAAATAACTGGAACATCCTTTGCTTCCTCTATTGCTCGAATCATTTGCAGTGTCATTTTCCCATCACATATAGGCATCTCATAATCTAAAATAATGATATCTGGTACTCGCTTTCCAATCAGTGTCAATGCCTTCATTGCCGATGTAGCTAATTGTATATCATACTTATCCTTCAGCAGTTCATTTAACATTCGGAGCTGAAAAGCATTGTCGTCTATGGCAAGAATACATTTTCTTTCATATCTCTCTTCACTGACAACTTTATTATCAGCATCATATTTTATGCTAAGTAATTCGCAGACAATCTCCACAAGCTTTTCATTATCCACTGGCATTGTTATAGTACGATACTGCTTGATATCTGTTAACTCATCTTCACTCATTGAATCACTTGGTGCTTCAAGACTTATAAGCGGAACATTAGAATAGTTATATTTCAGTTCATTTAAAATCTTTGATCTATCCTCTCCAATTCCTATCATACTGATGACAAATAAATCTGGTTGACTAAGTTTTAATAGGCTTTGCATCATATAAAGATTGTCAACACAAACCTGCACATTAAAAAAGTTAGCTAAATAGTCACTGATTTCTTCAAAAAGCTTATTAAATTTTCCTATAAAAAATACTTTTTTCATGTACATTCTCCCATTGCTTCTTTTATTTTATCTATTGTTTTAATTGCTTCTTCTGTTTCCAGATTCAATACATGTGTTGCCAACTGGTCTACAAGTTTTTCCACTTCATCACTGTACTGATATTTCTGTATTTCATTACACAGAAAATCAGCTGAATCATAATTCTCATTTGACAAGCTTATTTTTAACATATCAAAATATGCTACTCCCATATCCCCGGCCGCTTCTTTCTTTTCTTTCTTAGGAATAATTGTAGCAATGCGTTCTCTATGCTTTTTCATCTCACTTATCAAAATAGGATGCATGGCATAAATACGTTTCATATCCTTATCCATAGCAGCCACTTCCAATAATCTTGCCGTTTTCGATAATAGCAACGCACCAACTGTGGCTGATGAACTCTTTAATCCATGTACCTCTATACGGTATCTTTGCAACGTTTCTTCCCGATCAATAGTATCGAATAAAATCGATAACTTTTCGTCCAATGTTTCCAAGGAATGATAAAAATCTATTAAAATATTTTTCAATAATTCTTCGTCCTGCAATACCCTCAATGCATAATCAAAATCAAACTCATCAAGCTCTGGCAATTCTTTTATCTTCAAACATTGCTCTTCCACGCTCTTCTTTTGACCTATGAGTTCCTTTGGTAAATAGTTCATAATCATCTGCTCTAATTTCTCAGGTATTATAGGCTTCGAAAGAAAATCATCAAAACCACTATTTATGTATTTTTCTCTCTCACCAATAATTGCATTTGCTGTGAGCACAATAATCGGAACACCATCACATAATTTCTCACTTTTTATTATATTAAGAGTTTCTATTCCGTCCATCTCTGGCATCATGTGATCCAAGAATACAATGTCAAATGATTGCTTCTTTAATATATCCAAGCATTGCATTCCGCTTTCTGCCTCATATACCTGGATCTGTGTTTGAGTCAACAAACTTTTAAATACCTTAAGATTTAATCTGTTATCATCAACAACAAGTATTTTTGCCTTAGGAGCCATAAAGCTTGTATGATAGTCTCTCTCTTTTTCTGCCTGAACAATTCTGCTTCTAAAATCGCCTAATGGCTTTGCACTTATGATTTTCTGCACAATATCAAATGAGAACTCGCTTCCCTTCTCATACTCACTCTGTATCTTCAATTCGCTTCCCATCAAATTAATGAATTGTCTTGCAATGTTTAGTCCCAGTCCCGTGCCCTCTACATTTCTGTTTCTTGACACATCAACTCTTTTGAATGCATCATATATTTTCTCTATATTTTCTTCCTTGATGCCTATGCCCGTATCCTTTACAGAGTAATGAATAATTGCATTTTCTCCATCAATATCACACGTAACTTTTAATGTCACAGTACCTTGTTCAGTATATTTCACTCCATTGCTAAGAAGATTAACCAATACCTGTCGAATACGTTTCTCATCACCATATAATTCACTTGGAATCGACTGTTCAATGTCAAATATCAGCTCCAAATCCTTCTCTTTAGCTCTTACTTTTATCATATTGTATAAATCATTTAAAAGGCTTCCAATATGATAATTTGCATCAACTATCTCCATCATTCCAGATTCTATCTTTGAAGAATCTAAAATCTCATTAATAATGCTTAAGAGTGCCATAGAAGAATCCTTCACATCATGGGCGTATTTTTTAATATTTGCCTCTTTACTTTCACGGAGTATCATTTCATTCATACCCATTACTGCATTAACGGGAGTCCTTATTTCATGAGACACTTTTGCTATAAATTGGGATTTTGTACGGTTGGCATTTTCAGCTTCTTCTTTTGCCCTCTCGAGTTCTGCTGTAAGCTTAGCCTTTTCGACACTGCCACTTACAATCCTAACTAAACTGTTACACACATAAGCAAAGGCTATATATATAAGACATCTCGGTACAACAAAAAACAGAGAGAGTGTAACTATAGGATTATTATTTACTTCTGTCAACATAAATTGTCCATCATCCACATAGCTTGGCAGTGTATTGGTTGTTAAAAGAGCCATGTTCGCATCACACAATCCAAAATAATACCCACCAAATACCGTTATAATCGTACTAAGAACTGTTATAAAATAAATGTATTTCATTACTCTCTTAGATGAATATAATGTGGCACACAGGAATGGTATGAGCGCCACCAACACAACATGGTAGGTTATTGTCACACTCATTATGGTATATACTACTTCAACAGTAAATAAAAGTACATATTTCACCTTTTCATTTGACAAAGACACTAACCTAAGACTAAAAAACACAAGAATATATATAATAAGGGATGGAATATATCCCTTTCTTATTACATTCTGGTCAACTATAAATATATTCAATATATTTAGCACGAACGCTATTGTATATATAAGCATTGTTATGCTAAAGCACTTCATAACATATTTATTGGCTGTATACTCACGGTCTGATATATATGCCGATATATCATCATATTTTTTCTTTGCTTCTCCCATTTAATTTCCTCCATTTTAGTACGTACAAAAAACTAATAATAATATACCCTATTTTTCACATTTTTTCAAGCTTTTACGCATTTAGGCTTCCTATCATACTTACGCATGACAAGAAGCCTGACGAAAATGTAATTATATTCTACTTTACTGACTTTAAATCAACTCGTATTATTGTCCCACTATACTGGCTATAACCCAAATCACTGTCTTTACTTCCTATACAATAAAAAAGCAGACATTGTAGCTTTTACTACAATATCTGCTCATTGATTTACTGCAAAAATTCTTCTAAAATGTCTTATTCGAACTTAAAATATACCATATTTCCATCGCCATCATCTATACCAACAATAGTATTATCAAATATAGTCCCTCTATCTTCTCTTATCTTGTCCCAAACTTCGTCATTATCCCAGTCCTCATCCAAAATAGCGTTTTCTGCTTCTGTTATATTTCTTTTAACATCAACATCGATTGTTGTCTGGAATTTTGGTGAACTTTTATCGACTCTTCCGCTTTCATTTATAGATGCTGACACAGTTGTATTTTCAACAGTAACATCACATTTAATCCCACCATCAGCAGATGTTAATGTTTTGGTAAAGCCGCCCTCAAGAGGTATTAAAATATAAGATTGAACCTCACCTGAAATATCACTTGTATCACTACCTGATGCGTAAGTATGCTCATATCTTCTCAATACAAAATAATGTCTTCCCATCAATTTAACTATCAAAGAATCCAACCCATATTTTTCTGAATCACTGTCTACAAAGCAAGTTTTTGCATGTTCAAATCCAACAGGGCTACCATTATTTTCAAAAGGAAGCTCCAGCGTAACTGGATCATCATAATGAACCTCACACTCAATTTCCACTCCAAATGTGGAAGCATCCACATCTCCTGCAACTCGCATAATAATTAAAGCATACTGTTTATCATCTGATACCCAAGCTGTACTTGAATATGTATGTGGTATAAGCTCACCTTCAGCTGTGGTAACTGCCTCTCCCACAACATCTAAATTTTCAAAAGTATTGTAAAGTGAATCATCTGGAAACTCTACCAGCATAGTAATAATAGTAGCTGTGTCATATTCCTCTGAATAAAAACCATAACCATTAATCATAGAATCTTCATAAGGCATACTAGCTGTAGATAAAACTGAAACCTTAATATCCTTCATGCGAACAAGGAGTTCTTCATTCTCTGCAGCTTTACTAGCCTCCTCGTCAATAGTCGTAGTCTCTTGTGTCTCTTTTTCAGTTGTTGTCTCTTTATTGTCTGTGTTATTATCAACATCATCTATAACCGTTGTAGTTTCCTTTGATGAATTATCATCACTGGATTCATCACCACAAGCGCCCAAGCATAATGCCATTGCCCCTATTACTAAAGCAACAAGTTTCTTTTTCATAACGAATAAACCTCCAAAAAATGTAATATCACTTTAAAAATAATCTGATTATCCAAAAAAGTTTTCTTTTTTCAAAAGGATATTATCATAGCAGATTTTTATTGTCAATCAACTGGAGATTGCAAAAAATAGCCCTACCGCACTTGTAAATTGCACGATAGGACTATATATTATTCATCATTCCCCTCTCTTCACCCTGATAATTTTCTAATCCCTCAAGCACCTTACAAAACCTGAGCGTTCCATAACCTATACCCAATTTAGTATCCATATGGCCAAATTAAGCACCCCTGCAAAGGTCAACCACAATATGTACGGAATGTTCAGATATGCAGCCACCTTGTAGATATCCTTAAACCTCAATATCATCAACAATACCAATACCCATAGTAGCACCAACCAGAAAAAAGAAAACAAATACCAACCAAAATTAAAAAAGAATGTTGACCACAGAAAATTCACCGCCAACTGATATGCATATAGCCTTATAGACGCCTCTATATCTGCTTTAGATGCTCCAGAAGTCAATATCAGATAAGATGAAATGCCCATCAAGATATACAGAATTGTCCATGCTACAGGAAATAACCACGCTGGCGGTGCAAAGAACGGCTTATCAAGCTGCGCAAAAGCCTCCATACTGTTGCTCGTCAAAGCGGCAGACACTGCCCCAACAAGTAATGGAATTGCAATGCAAATAAATAATAATCGTTTATTAATGTTCATAGGTTTATGCCTTTTTTTAATAAAATATGTTTTACTATCTAATGTTATTCCTATTAAATACCTAAACAAATGTAATTTTATTTGCATTCCTAATCCTCTCATCCGATATCCAATATTTCTATCATCTGTCCCTTTAACGCTTTTATGGACGCAAAATATACTGAGCTACTCTTCTCCCTTCTCCCATGTCACTGACATTACATTACTTTTAAATATATTATCTGCAATAGCTGCTATCTCATTTACTCTTCCGTGATTAGAATTTATCTTTGCTTTAACTCTAAATTTGTCCTCCGTTATGGCACTAGTCTGAACACTATCTATAGCCATACTTTCTGAATCACTCTGCAATATAATATCTTTCACCTTAGATACATCTGCTTTCAAGCATACTACATTAATATAAAATATGGCTTCGTTTGATACAGCAGATAAAAATTTTATAGGCTTAACTAGCTTCAACACAAATAGTAGTATTAGATTAAATATAATCAACGCTACTGCAGCAACTACTCCATACATTATGTAACCATATCCCACCAGAACGCTTATACCGGCTGTAGCCCACAATGTAGCACTGGTATTCAAGCCATTTACAGTCAGACCATTCTTAAATATAACACCACTGCACAAAAAACCTATACCTGTGATAATATTAGCTGCCATCCTTGTATCATTATTGCCCACAATGACATCTAACGACACAAATGCCATAGTACCTATAGCGATAACTATAATAGGCTTCAAGCCCGCACTATGTCCAGTTATCTGTCTTTCTATACCTATGACAAATCCTATAATAACTACAATTAACATTCTTATAATAAAATCTTCAAGTATCATAAAATCACCTCAAATATGGTTGCTCATCATCCATTACACATTAACATTATACCACCATCAATTATTTTCCACCAATAAAGGACAAAAAAAGCCAACAGGAATTTAAACCTTCGCCAACAATTCTTCCCTTAACCGGTGTCAAAGAATCAAAAGTGCTCTAACCCACACCCTTTTTCTATTACAGATATTCTTAAAACAACAACATCTGCTGTTCCACTACCTCAACTTGGGATGACACCATCACTTCCTCTTCTGCCCCTCTTGTATGCTCACCTCTAAGATATTGCATTCCTCCACGTAAGCTTGCATTGACAAGATTAAGCACATAAATATTGTCAAATCGTCCGTATATAGAATCCCCACCCAAGCCTGACAGACAGATTAACTGAGTGTTGGTCTTTTTTGCCATGTCCATCAACGGCTTTAAAAGATGTACTGCATTAGTCTGTGCAAATGGATTGTCCATAACCAAGACCTTTCCCTCATTGCGATCCGCAAATATATCTGTATCATCTCTACGCATATAGTGAAGAAGACTCGACAAGATAACAAAGGCTGACAAAAATCCCTCTCCTCCTGAGTTTCTTGATACATCCGCCCATGTAATCGGATACTCGCGCTGTTCCTCTATCTTATAAAGCTTTATCTGTATGTTGCCAATACCTACCACTGTATCATATAGATTTTTTGTGGTTATTCGACTGCTAAAGTAATCAATTGCATTTTCGTTTCTCTCATATATTTCTATACCACTTTGAGTCAGCTCTTCCATATAATCATCTAACCTTTGACTATATAAGCCTTCATTTTCCACCCAGTCTGGTATCTGCAGACGAAGCATCTTTATCGGACGTTCACGTATAGTTATAGTCGAGTTATTGTCAATTTTTGCCATATTGCTGTGAACTTCCTTGATATAATCTTCAAGCAGACCCTTTATCTTGTCTTTCTCCTTTTCTACAATAGCTATATCCACTGCCAGCTTTGCCATTTGACTATCATATGATTGAAGGGTTGTATTAATCTGCGCTAATACCAGCTCTGCTCTATCTGTCACTGACAATATGGCCTCAAGCGGTTTACGATAATAATCCTCCTGATATATATCCTTGCGCAATAATGTATTAATATCTGCCTCCACTTTATCTTTTCTTTTTTTAAGAAACTCCTTCTGATTATTATAGTCTCTTTTTGTAGTTCCCACAAATTCCCGCAGTCTTTTTTCATCAAGCTCTATAAGTGTTTCTTCAAGCTCAACATTATATTCAACCACAAAATCCTCATACTCCGACAATGCTGACTGATTATGATGCACATATTCCAAATGCTTCTCCGTTGTTTTACATTGGTCCTTTATCTCAGCCAACTGATGATTAAGCTTATTAATCTGAGCATCGAAATCTACTGTACTTATCTCAGCTTTTGGTAGTGGCTCCTCATATTTACATTTTTCAAGGATGTCCTTCTTCTTTATGTCGAGCTCCTTCTCTAAGACAGCTATCTTCTTATCCTCTTCAGTCCAGTTAAGATTTAATCTTTCCATCTTTTTTCGATTGTCCTCAAGGATAATTTCCTGATGGTTATGCTCATCTTCATTGTATATGACATCTGTCCATTTATCTGAGGTAAGCTGATATTTTTTCTCTAATTTTTTCAGTTCGACTTCTGCCTTCTGAAGACTATTTCCAGCCTTTTGCAGACGTTGCTCAAGCTCCTGCAGCTCTGATGACATTCGCGTTGTAATTGCCTCATACCTTGCTTCTGCCTCTTGAACAGTTATCTCGATATTAGGCATATCATCTATATCATAGCTTTTATACCTCAATAGCTTTCCCTGTGCTTCACTTATTTGATTTAGCAAATCTTTATCAGTCGATTTAAGAGTTTGTAAAGTATTAGTATAATTGCCCAACAGATTTTCCGACTGCTTCATATTATCCTCATTACGCTTCATATCTCGGTCACACTGCTCTGCTTCCTGGCGATTTTTCTGATAATCATGATAATATAAACAAAATTGCTCAAAATCCTTTTTTCGCTGCTGGCATCTCTCCATTTGCATATTCTCTTCCTGAATAGTTGCTACAAGCATGTTCAATTCATGTTGAAGTTCTTTTATGTTTTTGTCTATATCAGCCATCTCCTGTGAGGCTAGGGCTATACTCTCTTCAGTATCTGTTATCTTTTGCTTATTTTCATCTACGTATTCCTTTGTTATAGTTTGTCTAAGAAGCTTACTTCTCATATCCGAGAACTCATTATATTCTGTATTTCGCTGCTCTATTTGTTCCTTTTTCTTCTTAATTTCCTGCTCTTTTTCGGCAACCATTACCTGCAATGCATCTGTATCAAGAAGCTTTTCATTGAACCACATATAAAAGCTGATGCCTTGAAACTTCAAAATGCTGCTTTCTTCCTCCAACAATACCTCTTCTAATGCCTCTCTAGGTATTATCGGTATAGGATATGATGTATATATCTCTTTTCCATGCTTTTCAAGCTTCTCAATTGCAGCCATAGACAGTATAAGAGCATATGGCAAAAATGGATGTTTTCTCACAAGTCTCGTATTTTCTTCAACACTATTGCCATTTTTCTCGAGCCATTTCATACCATATACAGGCTTTAAATCCAATTCTGAAAGCATTTCGGTAAATTCCTGTGGGAGTTCAAGCACCTCGCCAGACGTTAACCTTCTCCACTCCTTTTGAAACTCATGTTCCTCTTGAATTAACTGTTGCTTTCTTCTGTCTATGTCAGCCCTCTTTCTATCTACCATTTCAAGGAGCTTATCCTGGTTCCATAGTGAGGATGTATCCACATCAATATAACGCATTATATTCTGACGTTCTTCTATCTGTTGCTGGTAATTTTCCTCTTCATTACGTAATAACTTAAGTTCAATTTCTAACTGTTGCTTTTCTTTGCCCTTGTCCTCTTTATTACGTTCAAAAGTCTTCTTTTTTTCCTCCTTCTCTCCTTGGTCTCTTATATGTGCTGCATGGTCTCTTGTAAGCTTTATTATTTCCTTTTCATATTCATCCTGTCGTATTTCAAGCAATCCAGCCTCATAATCTCCCATAATATTTCTAGAGAAATTCTCCTTATATCGGTTATTATATTCCTCTTCACGGCTTGTAAAGCTTGCTATTCTTTCAGTTAATCTGGCAATATTTCCTTTTAGTTCATCAATATTAGTTTTATAAGCTTCTATCTTATGCTTATATTCCAAACATAAAGCTTCATTACTTCTGATTTCCTCATCATTATGCGCCTTCATTTCATTAAGCTTATCATTTTTATAGATATATTGAAATCTTAAGTATGTTCCCAACCTTTGGCGTTCAGGCTCAAGCTCCTCTTCATCTTTTCTTAATACATCTATCTTCTGTTCAATAAGCTTATAATCCTGTACACATTCATCTACCGCCAATTGTTGCTTGGCACATTCCAGCTTATGAATATTTCTCTCTATCCCAGTTATTATCTCCTCAAGTTCTTCCCTCTCCAAGCCAATCAGCTCTCTCCTGCCTATAACAAGCCTCAGCCCGTCGTTCAGCTTATGAAACTGCTCAGATAACTTCTCATACAGATAATGAGCAGCCTCTTCCTGACACAACAGACTTTTTTCTGAAAGCTCCTCTAACTCAATATTCAATTGTTCTTCTACATGTGATAATTCCTGTATAATACATGCTATACGGTTTTCATATGACCTTACACTATTTTCTGCCTGTAGGTAATTTTCTGCATTTTCAAGCACTGCTTCCATATCTTCCTTAAAGCACATAATCGTATCTCTGCGTTCAATTTTAGACTTATTGTCCTTATACATATGAACATATTTTTCGATAATTGATTGAAACTCCTTCATTCGATTTTGTTCACGGTTAAGCTTATTCTCAATAGTTTCTAAGAACCACTTTTCCAACAATTCCTTTTCATTCTTACAGTCTGAAAACAACTCAGACAAGCCTGATTCCTTAAGATTTACCTTGCGGATAATATTCTCCCACTCCTTGTAGTAAATCTTATATTCAGCCAGCTTGTCAAAATACTGCCTCTGCTGGGCATAGTTATTCATGTCATAATAGTAAAATTTCTTGGAATGATCCTTCTTATACAGCTCAAATAGTTGCTTACATGCGTTAAAATTCTTTAATATAATTTCATTCTTTGATTTCTCAACAACAGGAATATTATATATATCATGCTCACTTCTCGCTGTATATTCACTTATAAAGCTTATAATTTCCAACGGTTCAGAGCTCTGTTCCTCAGACACCTGACTACGTCTCACCATCATTCCTACAAGACAATATCCGGCACCCTGGTCTAATGCCCATTCCACCATGATAAAGGTTGGCTTAGATGATGAAAAATAGCTTTCAAATGGTCTATCCTTAGTCTTTCGGTACTGCTTATGTACAAAAGGCGCTGTCATCATCTGTACAAGCACAGACTTACCACCACCATTTCTAAGTGATAATAATGTACTTTGTCCTCCCATCTGAAATGTCTCATCACTAACACGCATAGAGTTATTGTTATAGTTGAGATTTATTATACGAACTGCATTTATCTTACTCATTCTCCAAGTACCTTTCTGATTCTTTGATAGTTATTCTGGTTAAGCACATTCCAATCCATAAGATTGTCTAGCTTTTTTGTAGTTTTCACCATCTCATCCTCATCGACATAATCGATAAGTCCCTGTTCTTCCAAAAATTGCAAAATAGTATGTAAAAAACCTTCCTTTGTAGTCTTCTGACGTGTTCCTTTTTCATCTGAACGCAATGCCTCATATGCCTCTAACATATTTTGAAAAGCAATTCCATTTCTATCCTCATCCTCTTCACTGTTATGCTCCACGCCTTCTTTCAGTCTGTCCGATATACAATTCTGCAATTCACCTATACGTATGTATTCTCTGGATTTACTGCTGCTTCCCTGTCCATCATAGAACTCTACAAGCAGAGTCAATATTATAAACTGAGATAGATAATAATCCTTGTCCGTCCCCGTGGACTTGCACAATCTCTTTTTCAATTCTGCTTTAGAAAACCCTAAAAAAACATTTTCTTCCTTAGGGATAAGATATATCACGTCTCCATACCTTTCAACACTGCTCAAGGCCTCCTCAGCCTGCGACTTCACCAGATTCTGCACCTGTTCTTCATCAGTAAATGCTCTATATAACCTTTGCTCATCCTCTTCTCTCAATTCATGATGTTCTAGCAGATAGTAAAATATCTGCTGACTTAGCCTTATTTCTCCTATTTCGTATGCCATACCTGTAACCTTTCCAGTTCTCTATAAATTTACTTATTGTAGCTCTACCGTTATTTGTACATTTGAACATCGTATTGTTTTAGCCATGCCATTTTCATCTGTAACATTTACAAATTCAACTGCCTTTTTTTCCTGTGTACGTGCAACATATAGTTTCAGCAGCTTTTTCTTACTCTCATTACTATCAGCTATATTTAGCAACATTTCGTTTAATTGAAATTCTAATGACTGCTCAGTGATATACTCACTTTTTTCCTTACGTAGTGCTACAAAATCTACTTCCTTACTTTTTATAAGCTCTACCATTATTTCTTTAAATATATCTATACTTGGAATCAATGTCTGAAGTAGTGCCCCATCCTCCTGAACTTCACCTTTTATCTCTTCCAATGTCACACTATTTTTTTTAATTGCAACATCTAAAATATAGCTTAAGCTTTTCTCATATTTGGCAAGCTTTTCTCTTTGCTTTTTCGCAAGCTCAGCCTGCCACTCTTCCTCATCAAATTCAATTATTTCTTCTTCCTCGTCTAATTCCTTCCTGCGTATAGGTCGCTGAAGTTCCATAGATTTATTTATATTATAGATTTTTTCTGGCGCCTTATAAAACAATGGGCGTAAAAATACATCTAACTCCTCTAGCTTTGAAGCATCCTCTAGTACCTTGTCATACAGCTCATTTCTTAATGAAAATCTCTGTATCAGTGACATCTGTGCCAGAAGCTCCAATTCTTTTTCATATAATATCTTCAAATCAAAATGTGAATTCAATATTTTTTGATGCTCGTCTATTCCTCTATTAAGATAGGTTTCGATTATCTTTAAATTGTTTAGCTTGTCCTCGTCCTCCTTTGACAGCTTTTTCACATTGATATTTTCATCCTCCAATTCTTTGGCTCTCTTTTTTACAGTATCCCTATAATTCTTAAACTTCTGCTTTGTAGCCTCAATAGTTTCCATATTTTCTTCAAGCAACACCTGATAATCTGACACTGAGTAATTCAATGCGTTTCTTCGCACGCGAAGTATAGCCTCCTGAATCTTTTGAAGCTGTATACGGAGAAGATTAAATACATTCTTTATCTCGTCAACCGCTTTATCATAGCTTTGCTTTTCTAAATGCATCTTAAATATCATCTCATGGATCGTAAGCTTCATATTATTTTCAATTTCCAATGTAGACAGAAGCAAATTATACCCATCATCTGTCAAATAATATGACGTACGCTTAACATCTGAATCTATGTAAACAATTCTATTGGCAATATAGCTGATATTCATAATTTTATATGCCTTATGCTCATAATCAAATCCATCAAAATACATTGCCTTACCCTCATTAGACAAGATTACATTTACAATAAAGTCTCCTAGCTTTTTGCAATCTTCATATGACATATTCTTGTAAAAATATGTAGAATTAATATTATCTATATATGCACCTATATCATCTAATGTACAATTTTCCTCCTTCAATGACTGCTCCATAATATAAAGCAATAATGAAAATATAATGTTAAGCTGTTCATCTGTTTTCAAAAAACCATAATTTTTCCATAGCTGTTTTTGTGAACTATTCTGTATCAGCAGACCATACATTCCAACATGCTTCATTCGCTTGGGAAACTGTTTCAAAAACTCATACTGCATCTATTTACATTCCTCTCTAAAACATTCTAAAAATCCTTTTCTGATAAAATTTCCTGAGGTATATATTTTCCACTGTCTAATAGTTTTTTTATTATATCAACCTGATTTTGCGAAAAGAATCTAAAAAAATCTCCCCTGATATTACTATTTTGTCCTTCCTTCATCTCTGGCATATTTTCTATTCCAATGTGTGTTGCTATAGAAAGCATATTTTCATATGCTTCGCAGAATGGTTTAATCTTCCTCTCATCCTTAAATGTTTCTGCCAGCTTTTCGTATATTATTATACCCTCATAATCAATATCACCAAAGTAGTAAACTGAATTAGCCTTATCTGTCATATGTGGCTCCACACATAAGCTAAAATCCTTAAATGACCGAAAAACGGACTTACCCGAACCATATATAAGTGTCCCAATGGCAACTCCCATAATTTTATTATTTGAAGACATTAAACGCCTTCTCATACTGTAAAATGTGTCCTTATTTTCCACTATTAACATATTCTGTGGTGTCTCTCTGGTCTGCACATAATATGCAAGTGGTTCTGTTGTCTCGTATATATTCAGCTTTTCTATATTTATTCCACATCTCTTTAAAATTCTTTTTCCTTGCTCTTCCTTTAAGAATTTTTCGCGATGCCATATAGCAAAGCTTCTTTCATTCATAGATTGGGGATTTTTTAACTTGTCAGAGTGATTTTTCAGATAGTTATTGAGAAGCAAAGCCCATTGCCTGTCTTCCTTATACTCCTTAATATGATTGAGATAATAATCTGTAGAAATGCACGGAGCATATTTATAAGACAATTCTTCAATATATACAGAATTGTCTTCACGTTCTTCTATAATCCAATACGCCTTGTATAGCGCTGGCTTTTTACCATTTAACTTAGATGCCTTAACTGGCTTTATCTTTTCTTCATCAATAAGTGCAATAACCTTGTTATATAGTGCCTGGTAATTATCCAGCTTATATTTCAATTCAATCTCTTCTAAAGTAATTCGTTTCATATAATCTATTGTATAACTCCCTATGCTTATCACCTTTTTTCTTAATATGGATTATACACTCACTTAAGGAAAAATACAATTAAACATTCAAAATAAACCTATTTTCAATTTCTCATCTATAAGTTCATATACTGTATGTTAACCGGTATATGCGGCTCCACCTAACATTAATATTTTCATAATATCTACACCCGCTTTCTTATACTACCTGTATGCCACCATATTTTCTAATTCGTAAGTCGCTACAAGCTCCTTCTCCAAATACTAAATTCATATTCATCTTGTATTCTTCAACATTATCAATTTTAACAAATGCCTGTATTGTTCCTGCAAAGCCACCGCCATGCACCCTGCTTACTCCATTTCCCTGTAATACTACATCGCTTGTTGCCAATGCTATAGATACATTCTGACTTTGAACATCACTGTTGGAATATACATTTTGTAAATACTTATATGAAGAATCTCCAGATGCTTTCACACAATTTAAAAACTGATCAAAGTTACCCTTTTTTAATGCCTCTACTTCACGAGTTACTCTTTCATTTTCATTCACAAAATGTAAAGCTCTAAGTACACCTCTATCTCCTAATTCTGAGCGCAGCGCCTTAATCTCTTTTAAAATATCCTGTACCGTTATACCTCTTAAGACTTCCTGCCCAAAATGTTTTGCAACAAGCTTCATTTCCTCTGGCACCGCTGCATACTCTTCTGTCAAATCAGCATGAGAACCTTTTGTATCAGTAATACATAAGCTATAACCGTACTCTTCCATGTCAAACTCTACTTTTTCAACAATGGGCTTATTTGGGTTCTCAAAATCAATATATACAAGATTTCCTACTGAACATGCCATTTGGTCCATCAAACCACAAGGCTTACCAAAATAAACATTCTCTGCATACTGACCAATAATCGCAATATCAACTGCTGATACACTCATATTGTTATATAAACCAGATAAAATTGTACCTATTAATGTTTCAAATGCTGCGGATGAGGATAATCCTGCTCCAATCAAAACATCACTGGTAACATAAGCAGTAAATCCACCTACCTTTAATTTTCTGTTTAAGAATCCTGAAACAACTCCCTTAATCAACGCCGTAGTGGTCTCTTTCTCTTCTTCTTTTAATAAAATATCCTCAAGGGATATTATTATTTCATCATAGTTATCAGAAACAAGTCGGATGATATTATCATTTGTAGCTCTAACAACTCCAATACTGTCAAGATTTATAGATGTTGCTAATACCTTACCATGCTGATGGTCAGTATGATTTCCTCCAACCTCACTTCTTCCCGGTGCGCTAAATAATACTACCTCTCCTGCTTTATATAAGTCTTCAAACTTTCTAATTGCTGATATATATCTGTTTCTTTGATAATCTAAAAGCTTGCTATCCACATAAATATCCAGCAGTCTGTTATCCAACTCACCATTTTGCAATTTTTCAATCAATATTTGTGTATCCATCGTAAAAACCTCTTTTCTAACATATGTTGAATGAATATGTGTTCTCCATATTAATCTATACCTTTCTTTACATTAAATTTCTCTAATCTGTAATGGCCTTCATCATCTAATTCGATTATACCATTTTTGTAATCATATCCCTGCTTCTTGTAGAATTCTACCGCTGTAATCGAAGCTGGAATTTCTATTCTATCTGCTCGCAAAAATAAATCATCCTGCTCCTGATATCGCCTTGCTATAACCTCACTACCATTTGATAATTTCATATAAATCTCCTTTCCGCCATTCATCGACAAAAAAATACACCAAACATTGATATGTCCGGTGCATAAATTTACATACGGTTATTCTGTAAGACTATATAAAATCAAAACTTACACCATCCGAACTCTATGCACAGACATATCAGACCTACCTGCTGTAACCGTGCATCCTTATCGGATTATTTACAGTTACAAACGAGTACGTCCGTAATACATGTACATATAGTTCATTGTAAAATGTAAGTTTTGCATTGTATGACTCTCCTTAATTTTTTATGTATTATAGTGCCAACAGAATCATTTGTCAACAGCTTAAATGTTATCAAAATACCCAATTATTCTCAACATTCCAATGAAGTTTTTTAATCTATCCTCTTCTGTATTGACTTTTTAATAATATTATAGATGATTTCATTTAACATTATCGCTGTAAATGGCTTTGTAAAATAATCGTCACATCCAAATTCTATGAATTCCTTTGTGTTTCTCAAATTTTTATCATCAGACATAATAATTATCGGTATATGATATTTATCCTTAATAATACGAAGTTTTTTCCATGCATCACTATTATTTGCTGATATATCAAAAATAATCAAGTGAACTACCCATTGTCTAAAGCCAATGGGCTTCCTGCTTCGCAGACCTCGTAACCTACTATCTCCACAGGCGTTAATTCGGGCAGTCCCTGCCCTATTTATTCTTCTTATGCTATCTGTCTTAATCCTTCTGCCAGTAT
>JAFQVJ010000028.1 GCA_017408025.1 Lachnospiraceae bacterium | reverse complement strand
GGAATAAACCTTTAAGCCCTTATATGTTTCATCTGTTTCAGTGAATGTCATCGCACTCCAATCCGGATAAATATTACCTGTACATTTAAAATTCATCTTGTATGTATATCCACTATCTGCATATGCCTCTGGCACAGCAATATACAATGTATGAGCTTCATGTACTACTGGCTCTGCTGGTTCTGTTGGTTCTGTTGATGGATACACAATAGTTCCTGTCTTCCAATCAAAGTTAGACGAACCTGCTACATAGAATATTGTCTCATCCAACTTACGTTCGATTGGACCGTAGCAATTCCAGTATGTTGTAACCGAATCTGTATATTTTCCTACGCCCCACTCACCATTACACCTATACAATGTAAGGTTTGTTGCATTGTCAGGTATACTTGCAATTCCTGTCTCGTTATCTACCTCAAACTTATTTCCTGAATCATTGTTGTAGAAGTAAAGCTTTGCTCCACCATCATAAAGATATGATGTTGCATTTTCAATCTGAACATCCATAAGTGTTGTAGACTCCACATATGGCTCTTCTGGTTCCTTTTCTTCTACTTCATGTGTATAATCCTTTGTGACAACCAGATATGAATATGCTGGATAGATAAGATTATCTACTATATTCAATCCGTTTGAGATTACAAAATCATCATAACAATCTACAATGTAGCACTGTGAGTCGTGCTCTATCATTGTATAATCAATTTTTCCATTTACAATATGTGTTGTACATGCTGTCGCTGGTATATGGAATAAATTAGCTGTCTCACCATTCTCGTTGTCATAGTTCCAATTGTACTGGAAGTCAAGATGTGAGTGACCTGTATATAAGAATACTTCTTTATATGTATCAATCAACTCTCTAAATCTTTGATTGTTAGGGAACTGAGATGTTGTTCTAAGTCCAGCAGAGTAGTAATGCTTCTCCTTATCATCTCCAGGACCCCATCCATGGAAAAATGCATGCTCAAACAAGAAAATTCGATGGCCGTCTGCATAATATTCCTTAAGCTTACCTTCCAACCAATCTAACTGCTCAGTACTAAACTCATCAGTTCCTGCTACATCTGAAGAATGCTCAAGAGCAACAAACAGGAAATGATCACCATTCTTTGCTGTTATCTCATAATATGGTTCTGTTCCAAGTACATCTGTTGTTGTAGAAAGTCCTGTTGCAGCCATATATGCTTCAATACCATATTCAACGTTGCTCTTCATACTGTGATTTCCATTAGTCTCATAAATAGGATTAGTATATGAAGATTCCGCTATAACTCTCTGGAACGCCTGCCATTCCTTTGATGTTCCATTCTGATAATTGTTGATACAGTCACCAGATGTTGTAACAAAGTCTACATTTCTATCAGCAGCATCCTCCAACGCCTGCGCAAAATGCTGTAATGAATAATTATAGAATACAGATGACTGTAAATCTAACTGTGTATCCGACAATGCCTCAAATGACAAAGTCTTATCTGCACTTGTACCTTCAAGCTGCTTATTTGCTGGTATGTTATATACCATATCTGCATTCTTTACTGTCTTATCTGCAGGTTCACTATCTGATTTTATAGCTATAACCTTTGTTGCATCCACTGGGATTGCAATATTCTCTAAAAATGTATAGCTACTACTTGTAGAAACATCCAGTTTGGCAATCTCGTAATATCCGTCCAATGCCTTCTCATCATCTGCCCAATACAAATAGTAATTTCCACTTGTAGCATTGATAGTAATAGTTCCCTGCGCAAAACCTGCCTCTTCATTAGCAAATTCATATGTGATACCAGATGTGCTGGCTACAACCGTATCTGCCAATGTTGGATTTACGTTTGTTGCAAATACTGAACTGGCAACCATTACTACTGCCATAAAACCTGTTACAGATTTTTTCAATTTGTTTCGCAATTTCCTTTTCAAAACTATCCTTCCTTTCTTAAAGCTTTTTTTTAAGTATACATATAACTTTGCCGATTTTATATGACATAATCCGCGAGTTATATCTCTTTTTCCACTCATATACAGCATTTTTTTACTATTGTAGAATAAAAAAGTGCCATTTACACCATTATTTGGGGCGTAAACAACACTTTTTTGCTATACATTAAAGTTATTTTCCTCCAATTTCTTGTTAAAACCATATATTGAAGGTAGTTTCTTGTTTTCTCTTATGTACTGAGACGGTGTACAATTGTAGTTTCGCTTAAACGCAGCGATAAACGACTTAATATTGGGGAATCCGTTATTATATGCTGCCTCGGTCTCTGTAACATCATAATTCTCAATATCTGACAATGCATGCCGCAAGCGTATATCATTGAGATACACATGAAAGGTTCTGTTGGTCTTTATTTTAAATAATTTGGTAAAATAAGATGGTGTAAGTCCTGCAACCGCTGCCACCTGTCCCAATGTAACATTTTCCATGTAATGCTCTTTAATATATTCAATAGCACTTTTAATATAATTTACATTATCGATTTCTTTAAACAAATCTTCCGATTCTTCTCTTTGCCTGCTACATTTTGTAAAAATCGTATCTAATATATTGATAAGCGCCGATAAAATATGTAGCTCAGACAGCTCATCATCACTGACTATAAAATTCTCTATTATTTTCAGGTAAGCTCTAATATCATCCCTTATCTCATTGTTACTAAGATCAAGTCTATATTTCTCATAATCCGGAAAATAATTCTTTATAAACACACTAGAGAAAATTATAACTAAAAACTTAACATGCTCATTTGGATATTTTCCATCTGTCTGATGTACATCATTTGCATTTGCAATGGCAAAGTCGCCATCAGAGACAATCTTATTTTCTCCATTAATTGTTATCTTCAAATCCCCTTTTATAACATAATTAATTTCTATAGATTTATGCCAGTGCTTATCTATATAGCAATCCTTACCAGGTTTATCAAACAGAACAACTCTGCCCGGGAAATTGCTGTCCACTGTAGATAATTCATATTTCATTGCATAGTTTTTTGCCATTTGCCCACATCCTTTTTCATATGCTCTTCCATCATTTCACGAGCCATATTACTGAGAGCAACAGTAGTATTCTCTGCTACAACCTCTTTACTTATAACACCAATATAATCAAGATATACGTGTGTTCTCTTAAAAGGTGCATTTTCCATGATATGTTCAGTATTCCTAATAGTCGCAACCACTATAGGACATTCTGCCTTCTTAGCAATCTTAAATGCTCCATGCATAAATGGTAACATCTCATCCTCATGATTTCTTGTTCCTTCTGGATAAATACCCATGGATGCCAAATCATTCTTGATAATCTCACCAGCTCTAAGAATTGTCTTGGCACTATCCTTAACATCTCCTCGATTAAGGCTTAAGCAAAAACGTGAATGCATAAGCCTGGAGATAACCGGAATCTCAAACAACTCCTTTTTTGCCACAAAACCGATATTGTATTTTCTAAGAACTCCCATAGTAACTAATGGGTCCATTGCACCTCTGTGATTACAGACAAAGAGGAACTTTTCTTTTGGCAGTATTTCCTTGCCTGTAATATGCATTTTTATTCTTAAATACTGCATTACCAGACATATTACACAATGTGTGTAAAATCCATATATAGGATTAAATTTACTACACTCTTTATTCATATTTATAAATCTTGTGACTATGATGCCACTGACTGCCCATAAGAGTAATACTCCTATAAATAATACTATGAAAGCAACTGGAATTGCCCACAATGCCTCATATATACCTGCTATATATCCTACTGCAGTTAAGACAAGAGAAATAACTGCTATACCATTAAAAAACATAATGTCTCTCCTTTTATTTTTTTCAATCATGACTCTTCTTTTATAGACATTATACCACTTCTTTTAGATTTGTGCCACAATTACGCAACAATTCATCCCAGATGAAGTCTTCTCCCCGTAATTTGGACAGTCAATCTTTGAATAACTGCTGCAAAGCTACAAAAGAATTTTTTCCAACATGCCAACTCTGTTAAACGGAAACGAAAAATAGTAACCATCAGCAAAGTCATCCGTCATCGCCATAACCTCTTTGGCAAGCTGTATACCTACCTGCTCTCCCTCTTCCTTTGTCATATCTTCTCTATACCTCTTCAATACCTCGTCGTCAACATCTATACCTGTCATCTCATTTTTGATGAATGCGGCATTTTTCAAGCTGACAAATGGCATAATGCCACACAAAATACGTGCTCCCGTTGCCTCTTTTATATGTCTGACTCTCTCCACACCCTCTTTTGTGGAGATAGGCTGAGTCAGAAAAAAAGTCGCTCCTGCATCCATCTTTTTCTTAACGCGCTTGATTTCAGATTCAAGATTTAATCTTGTCTGATTGATTGCTCCGCCAAAGCAAACAGGTGCTTCTGCAAACTGCTCCTCATTCATATCGTTTATGATACGCATAAGACCAACAGAATCAAAATTAAACACGCTCTTAACGCTGTTGCGTACTATTGACGGAATAGGGTCTCCTGTAATTATGAGGAAATTATTAATATGAATAATATATGCTCCCAACAACTGTGAACGCATAGCTATAGCATTTTTATCCCTACAGCAGATATGAGGCATCACACACATACCTGTCTCTCTTGCCACCTTCTCTGCCATAAGTATGGAGTCTGCTCTAGTTCTACCAGACGGTGAATCTGGAAATGTCAGCACATCCACTCCACTTTTTAGCAATAGATGCGCTGCGTCCATCAGCTTCTCATCATCACTTCCAAGTGGCGGTGCCAGTTCTACAGCAATCAGCTTCTTTCCTTCTTTTCCCGCAAAGAATGAGCAATCCTTCTTCGCTACATTTTCTTTATCTTCACTAATATACGGCAGTTTTTTTTCTGGCTGTACGAGCGTTACTTTTTCCCTTATCTTTCTAATATATTCTGGTGTAGTTCCACAGCATCCTCCTACTATGTCGACACCATCATTTGCCATGTCGCATACCTTAGATACAAAATAATCAATATTTTTGTTACTGAATATCATACGATTACTGATATTCTGAGGATATCCTGCATTAGAAAGTGCTGTCAGAAACTTCTTACCTGTCACATGTGCATTCTTAATAATCTGATGCATATGACCTGGACCTACGCCACAGTTAAATCCCACAGCATCTATCCACTCTGTTTTCTCAGCACGCTGTATTAGCTTACGGGCGCTCAGTCCTGAATGACTGTACCCAAACTGATTTACTGAAAACTGCACTATTACAAATGCCTTATCACCTATAAACTCAATTGCCTCACTAATATCTTCCATATCCGAAAATGTCTCAAATACGAATATTTCAGCTCCTTCTTCTAAAAATGTACGGCAAATATCTACATACTCCTTAGATATATTCTCCCTACCTGGCTGATTATCATAAGGTATCTGACCTATATCTGCTGCTATATATACGTCTCTTTCCTCAGCGGCTTTCTTAGCAATGGCATATCCTTTGCGTATATTGTCTTGAACTTTGTCCCATGACATATCCATAGTAACAGTATTGCTGGCAAATGTGTTAGTACGGATAATGTGCGCTCCCGCCTCAATATATTCCTCATGTATTCGCTTTACACGTTCTGGATATAGAGTATTGGCAAGCTCCGGCAATTCCTTTGTATCGTATATCAATCCGTAATATGTACCAAAAGCTCCATCATATATGAGTTTTTCTGTTTGTAATCTTTCTTTTATGGATTTCTTTGTAGAAAAATTTGTCTGCTGTGTCATAATCTACTTTTGCTCCTCAACATCTTTGTCTTCTTTTTCTGCATACATTATACATAAAAAAGTGGTTAATTGTAAACTTAATCCGCTTATTTTATTGTATAGGAAGGTTTCAAAAACTTTCCTATACAAAAACATCAAGTATCTTTCTATCTCACAAGATACTTGATGTCTTTCCTTCCAATTATGCTATTGAACTTTTTATCTTCTCTATTCTCTGCCCTTCAATGCCTCTACCATATCTATTTTCTTATTCTTTCTTGCAACAAAGAATCCTACCACTAGTGAGACTCCAAAGGTTACAAGCATGCTAATGGCATATGTTAATGGACCTACCAAAAGCTTCAGCTCGTATTCTGTCGCCAGCATTACTAAGAGAAGCTTTAACACTCCTATACCTGCAGGCAAACCAATAATTACACCCACTACTGTGAGCCAGATATTCTGACTTATAAGAATCTTACCAATATGCTTATCCTTAAAGCCTACTACCTTAAGTGTGGCCAGCTCACGGGAGCGCTCTATGTAGCTCATAACTCCCAGATTGTATAAAACTACTATTCCAAGTACTATAGCACCTATAACAAACACTGCCACCATAATATCCATAATCTCCATAAAGTTTTCATATGAATCCATGATTGACTGTTTTGACTGTTTTCCTGCCACTATACTTGAATCTTCAATGCCTTCCTGTGGTGTGTCTGTATATATAGAGCTGATATGATAAGGAATTCCTATGCTTTCTGCATATTCTTTTGTCATAGTTATATTTTCTGTCATAATAGAGCGTATAACACCAGCCACCTTCACTTCATATGTCTCCTCCGAGCCATATGGCGAAAAGCTTATAGTATCTCCAACCTGTATATCATCTGTAAGTCTGATACATATATACGCTCCATCATTGCCCAGAGTCACTTTCTGGTCATCTTCATCGACAAAGTTAATCATGTCATGCTCTACATCATAGATATCTAGTGCTATAGCTTTATCATCAAGCTTTATACTTAAAGTTGCCTGCCAGTCACCATCGTACTTTTTTGCAAATTCAACAATATCCTCATTATCAGCTGTCTCTACCATATTTATCTTAGTTGTGTAATCATAGATATCATTATTAATCATGTCTATAAATCCACCCATAGTGTCTTTCATACCCAGACCGCCTACAAGAAGAAGCATACAGCCTATGATTCCTATGAGAGTCATAAATGAACGGGACTTATGTCTCACTACGTCTCGCAAATTCCACTTTGTAGCAAATGGAAGCTTATTCCACAATGGTGTCTTCTCAAGGAACATTGCTTTTACCTTTTTTGGTGTATATGGTCTAAGAGCCTCCGCAGCTGTTCCTTTAAGCATTTTCTTAACTGAAAGATATCCAATGAATGTCTGTAACACTACAATAAGCACAAGTATTATCCAGCAAATGCCCGGCATACGCAACTGCCAGCTAGGCATATCAATATATGTACCCATCATACCATTTTCGTCCATAATAAAGCCTGCAATAAAATATCCCAGCAAAATACCAAGAATTGTTCCGGCAAGTCCCAACATAAAGCCATATGATGTATAGTGTCTGAGAATTCTTCTATCCTTAAAGCCTAAGGCTTTAAGTGTACCTATCTGTGTTTTCTCATTGGCAGTTATGCGGTGCATAGTTGTTACCATAGTAAGTATGGCGATAGCTAGGAATAACACTGGTACCAGCGCTCCCATTGTTTTGCCTTCCTCTACTTCACTCTGTAAACCTGCATATGAATAATGCTCGTCCTTTGTTGTAACCAGAGTTGTCTCACCTAAAGCTGCCTTTATCTCATCTTCAAGCTGATTCTTTGTAAGCTCTGATATAATATTAATCTGTGGATAAAACTCCATGCCAATATTTTCTGATATTATAGCTGGCGACGCATATACATATCCGTAGGTCTCCATATCCGGCATAAGCTGATTCTCATCAGCAACGCATATAAGATATTCTCCACTTTTTCCTAAGCCTAAGATTTCACCTTTAACCTCTATACCCATATATGTAACTGTTAATGTATCTCCAACAGATAAATCATTCGCCTGGGCATATTTATCAGAGAGCCAAAAGCCTTTTGTTTCTGCATTATAGTCAGCTCCCTCATTCACTAGAATTGTTGATACAACATAGTCCTCTGGCACAAATAACCCCAATGCATCCTCTGTTCCCTTTACATCTACATTTACCGCGAGAATTCTGCTGGCAGCCTCAACGCCCTCAATTCCTTTTATGGCGTTTATATCTTCTTCTGTAAATCCAGCCTCGTTATATATACGATAATCTGCATATTTAGTTGCCTCAAAAAACTCGCTTGAATCTTCGTCCAAACTATACCACTCAATATTGAAGCCAAAGAATACTCCAACACCTATGGCAATCATTATAATCATTGATATAAACTGCGCTTTGTATGCCCACGCAGTTCTGAAAAGTTTTTTTAATAACATAATATTACCACTCCACTTCATCTGCGCTCATTGGATTTTCCTGTTCCTCATACGACTTAATCTTTCCACTCTTTACACGGATAACTACGTCTGCCATCTTGGCAATGTTTTGATTATGGGTAACGATAACAATTGTTTTTCCATAATTTCTAGCCATGGACAATAAAAGCTTTAAAACTAATACACCTGTATCCGAGTCAAGTGCACCTGTGGGCTCATCGCAAAGAAGAATCTTTGGATTCTTAGCAATAGCTCTTGCAATTGATACTCTCTGCTGCTCTCCACCTGAGAGCTCAGCAGGGAAATTTTTCATATGATCTGCCAATCCAACCTCTTCAAGAATCTTTGCCGGATCCAACGAGTTCTTCGATATTTCCTTTACCAACGCTACATTCTCATATACTGTAAGTGTTGGTATAAGGTTATAAAACTGGAATACAAATCCCACTGTCTCTGCTCTATATTCTGCTAACTCATCATTAGATAAGGTTGATATGTCTTTTCCACCTACCGTTATCTTTCCACTGGTAGGGCTGTCTAATCCTCCAAGCATGTTGAGTAATGTACTTTTGCCGGCTCCACTTGGTCCCAGTATTACAACAAACTTCCCTTCATCAAGGCTCATATTTACGCCATTGAGAGCTTTTAATTCATGCTCGCCACTTGTATAAACACGGGTTACATCCTGAAATTCAACAATTTTCATTTTTTTCACTCCTTTGTTTTTTGGAGTTAGTTTTGTCTAACTCTTTTATCTAGAAAACGACCACCAAACACTATAAAGTTAGTGGTCGCTAACCATTTTGCTATTATATTCCCTACATTTTTATTTGTCAACGTTTTTCTACTATATTATCCCAATATTCCAATGACTACTGTTTAACCTTTTCAGCCATAGATGATACTATACTATGTAATTTTTCAATGCCATTTGAAATATGATCATATACTATAGATCGTTCTTCAGCAGTCATTCTATCAATATCTTTGTCCTTATATTTATAGTATATTTTCTTCAAGTGCTGATATTGATTATATGAACTATATTCATAATAGATGCCCAATACAGAATATACATTTGAAATTGCTGAACGGACATTACCAGCTGTAACCTTTAAATCGGTTCTGCCTTGTTCATTTTTCTTCTCTATCTTTTTTGTATTTCCATCAATGATATATGAATGTGCTGGATAAATTTTCTGTTCACACACATTTGCACCGCTAAAAATAATAGACTTCTCAAAGGTTTGCACAAAATATCCCTGTGACAGTTTTTCTTCGAACGCATAGTCTATCACTCCATCCGTCACATGGGTTGGTCCACCAATGCTGCTATTATGTATCATATTACAAGCACTTCCGTTACAATTTGTGTAATTGTATTCCAGTGAAAACGCTTCATGTGAATGACCTGATATCCATATTATATCCTTGTAATTTTCCAAAATTCCTTTAAATCTTGCCACTGACTCAGATGCTACAGCAATTGAACCTCTATAATATGGTGTTTCATAATCATCCCCTGGTCCATATCCACTTATAAGAGCATGCTGTATAATAAAGATATTTCTTCCTCTACCATAATTTTCTCTCAACAAATCTTCAACCCAGTCCATCTGTTCCCTTGTAAATTCGTCATAAGCTGCTGGACGGTATCCCCTCTCCAATGCCATAACGATAAATAAATCCCCTGTACACGGCTCTATAAAGGAGTAATAAGGCTTATTCTTCTGTATTGTTTCAATATTAGAATCCAATCCACTATTGATAATAAATGTAGCTAACTGTTCCTGAACTGCTTCATCCTTACGTATTTCATGGTTACCACAGGTTTCGTATATTGGATTTACATAATCTGACTGAGCAAGAATATAATGATAGACCTTCCATTCTTTGTCTAAATTTTCATATTTGGCATTTGTAACCTGATCACCTGATGTAACAATAAAATCAGCTTTCATTTTCGCAGAATATGCAAGTGCCTCTGCCCAATGGCTTTCTGAATACTCAAACCAATGTGCTGGTGTTTCTCCCCAACGCTCTTCATCAATATGAATATCAGAATAAGAATTAAATGTGTAAATTGCATCATCTGACTTATATCCTAGCTGCTTTTCCTCTGAAATATCAAATACAGCTATAGCATCACATACATTCAATCCTTTACATTTACCAGGCACAGCTATTACTCTTGTTGCATTAGCTGGAATGGCTGTATGATATCCAAATTTGAAGGTTGCTTCCAATTTGTCTATGCCTACCTCCAGCTTTGCTATTTCATAGTATCCATCTAAAGCTCTTTCATCATCACTCCAATACAGGTAATACGTTCCTGCTGGCGCCATTAGCGTAATGATTCCTTCTGCATATCCTGCCTTATCTGCATCGTTCCCTATAAATTTGTATACTAACTTTGCTTCCACTGATGGCAATAAGCCACCAGTAGTAATCTTACCTTCTGCATTGTCCATTAGTTTTCTCCCCCGCTCTTTTCCAAAAGAGCGATTGTCTCGCAATGATATGTCTGTGGAAACATATCTACCGCACATGCCTTCACGAGCTTATACCCCTTTACCTGTAATATTTCTAAATCTCTTGCCAGACTTGTCGGCTTACATGATATATAAACCAGCCTGTCCACACCATAGCTGATAATCTTATCTAAAGCTTTTGGATGAATTCCATCCCTTGGTGGATCTAATACTATCAAATCCGGCTTTTCTTCTATATCATCAATAACCTTTAAAACATCGCCTGCTATAAAATAGCAATTTGTAAGCCCATTAAGTTCAGCATTTACTTTCGCCGCTTCTACAGCTTCTTCCACAATTTCTACACCAATTACCTTTCTTGCAACCTTCGCAAGCATCTGTGCTATCGTACCAGTTCCGCTGTACAAATCAAAGACTACCTTATCATTTGTCTCTCCAACGTAGCTCCTTGCCTTGTCATATAGCACCTCTGCTCCAAGTGAATTAGTCTGGAAGAACGAAAATACCGATATCTTAAATTCAAGTCCAAGTATCTTTTCTACAATATAATCTCTACCATACAATATATCTGTTCTGTCAGACTGTACTACATCTGACAATGCATCATTTACTGTATGTAGTATTCCTACTATTTTTCCATGAAGCTGCAACGTCAAAAGTATATTCTTAAGTTCAAGCAGCATCTGTTCTTCCACGTTTTTCTGACTTTGCGGGCATCCCTGCCAATCAGATGATGTCACAAGGTCAACAAGAATCTCCCCTGTCTTAATGGCTCTTCTCACCAGTAAATGTCTAAGATACCCAGTATGTCTCATTTTATGAAAGAATGGAATCTGTTTATCTGAGAAGTAATCAAGGACTACCTTCAATATAGCATTATAATCGTCGTTGACTATATGACAATCAGTTATGGTTACAATATCGTGGAAACTTCCTTTCTTGTGCATACCAAGTGCAAGTGGTCCATCCTTATACTCGTCACCAAAGGAGAATTCCATCTTATTTCTGTATGCCCATTCCATTGGACTTCCAAGGATTCCTTCAAACTCATAGTCATCACACACGCTGTTGAGGATTCCTTTAACCATATCACCCTTCAGCTTCATCTGTGTGTCATAGTCTATCTCCTGATATGTACAACCGCCACAAGTCTGAAAATGCTTACAAGGTGCTTCCCTGTTTTCAAATGGAGATTTCTCTAGCACTTCAAGTATTCTTCCCTCGCACTTTCCACTTCTCTTTTTACTTAGTACAAATCTGACCTTCTGACCTGTCATTGCTCCCTTTACGACTACCTTTGTCACTGACCCATCTTCGTTGACATAGTTTATATGTCCTTTATTGGGAAACTCTGTCTTTTCAATTATGCCTATATATTCCTGTCCCTTTTTCATGTTTCTCTCCATCCCGGTGATAATACTTTAAAAGCTAATTGATATTCATATCGTCACTGTTATCTTCCTTGTTTTTTGCTCTACGTGGTGAATCGATGTAAAGCTTCTTAAGTGTAAGCGCACCGCCTACAAAAATAAGTATAACCATCATGATTGTTGAGAATGCATCGTAGTTATAGCTAATTCTAAGGCTTGATATAACACAGACTACCATAGCTACAACGCTAACCCATGTAAGAATCTTTGGCCAGATATTTTTTGAAAACATTACCCACAAAACTATACCCAATATGAATGGTATAAAGAGCATGCCCATTATATTTCTATCTCCAAAAAAGCCCCATAACTGATATCCTGTTGTAAGCTTTACCTTGCTAAAAAACAGAACTAAGCCTACGCCCAACATTCCAAGTCCTAGTAAAAGTAATACAAAATTCTTTCCTGCATTATTATTGTTATCCATTTTCTTCTTCCTTTCAAACTCTTAATCTTTTGTCATCTTATCTTGACACGGTTATATGATATACAACGTAGCTCACTACCCCAACAGTCGTATATGCAACTTCATACAGTCCTGTCATTTGAGATGCTTCAAGTCCGTTTTCTACTGCGTTTATAATATCATTTTGAATAATGCCTTCTGTTTCCGGAACTGCTATATAAAAATCCAATGTTCCCTCAAAGAGGTATTTTTCTATAGTTCCATAAAATGACGATGCCTGTGTTACGATTGTTGATGGTTCGTCCATGGCTGTCTCCAATGACAGTCTTTCACCTACGCCTTTAAACAATGTAGACTTACAAACCTTAGCATTCGTGGAATAAGACTTATCCAGCACGTGATCCACATACATTTCGGCGTCTGTTAACAAGAAATACTTGTATATTATGTTTGATCCATCTTTTACCACATTTCCATTAACAAAAGGGTCATCCCATGTACAATCAATCTGGTACCACTCTCCATCTATTCTGACTACATTCCACGCATGTGACTCAATCCCGTCTTCCGCAATAGCATCACCATACATCATATATGCTTGTATTCCTACCTGAGCACACAAAAGCTCAAAGGCTTCTGCATATCCCTGACACACAGCTGTGTCATAGCACAATGCGCCCTCTGCCCTGTGAGCCAGGTCAGAACCTGTAGTGTCTTTTAAACCGACAAATCCATAATCAATATTTTTCACGAGATAATCATGTATTGTCTTGACGCACTGATAATCGCTCATTGAAGATGTAATAATATCCGCAACTATCTGCTGCGCCCTTCTGGTAGCCGCTTCAGTAGGAGATATATCCAATGTAACTGTACCTCTGTTATTTCCTGCCATCGCTGCATTTGTGGTTGTTTCTTTCTTTATAGTCACAATCTCTTTAGTTGTTGTCTGCGTCTTAGTTGTAGTCTTCTGTGTTGTTGTCTGCTGTGCTTTTGTCGTCGATTGTTGTGCAGTAGTCTGACCTGTTGTAGTTTGACCTGTTGTTTCATTTGTAGAGGATTCGTCTGACCCCTTTAACGAAGTTTCATTGTTTGATTCACTCTGATCGGATGTAGAATAACCTTCTGCCGTTGTAATCTGTATCTCTGAATCCTGCCCAATCGCATCACCAACAGTTGTCTCCGTTGTCTCAGGCTTAATATCAGGTCCACTATCTTTATCTGCACCTGAGCTACATGCACTAACAACACTCATGGCACCGACAAGAATCAACGCACCTATTCTTTTTCTCATCGCCTTACCTCTTTCCCATATACGAAAAGCGCTTATACCGAAAACTTTATTTAAGTCATTTCCAGCACAAGCGCTCCTATCATCTGCTGTGTTCATGCCTTATGCAGCTAATTATGCCTCTGTGTCCTCGAAGAAATCATCATCAAACTCATCCTCATCGAATTCTTCGTCAAACTCATCATAATACTTTGGTGTAAAATGCTTATAAAGAGCATATGCGATTCCTGCAACTGCTACAACTGCAAGTACGCTGGTCACAATCCAACAAATCTTACCCTTATTTTTTTCTTCCTCTTCTTTCTTAAGCAAAGCACCAAGCTTTGTATCCGCTAACAATTCTTCTAACTTTTGCATAACAAAAACCTCCTAATATATCATTTTTTATAAAAAGACTATACATGTATTTATAATACCAAATTTGTCATGATTTTACTATAGTTTTTTTAATTTTGCGAAGGATGCAAACATTTTTTTAGGTCCTGCTGTATCAAAATTAACTAATACCTCATAATCCCTTCCTGAATCAGTTACGGAAACAACTGTACCTACGCCAAACTTTATATGCTTAACTCTGTCACCGGCACCATAATCCAGTGCTCCCGATTTTGATATTTCATTGCCTTTCATCAATGTCTTTGCTGTAGTCATGGCTGAAAGGGATGGTTTTGAAGAATTACCAAATGATGACGAGCTTCCCCTCGGTTTATCAAATATATTACTGCCAAAAAGCTCTGCTGCCGACATTCCACCTCTTCCATTCTCTGAACCACTTCCAGAGCCATACCTCTTACCTCCATAAGAAGAGCTTCCTCCAAATCCACCAAAGCTTCCTGCACCTACTGAAGAACGCCCAGTACTCTTCCCTTTATCAAGAAGATACGGTGGTATCTCCTGTACAAATCTTGATAGTTTGTTATACTGCATCTCTCCTCTGAGCATTCTCCCCTTAGCACATGTTATAGTCAAATTCTTCATGGCACGGGTGATAGCAACATAGCAAAGTCTTCTCTCCTCCTCTATATCACTAGGATCATCAGAAGTAATGGTCATATAGCTTGGAAATAGTCCATCCTCCATACCGCACAGATACACCTTAGGAAATTCAAGACCTTTGGCACTATGAATTGTCATAAGTACCACGTAATCACTGCTGCCCTCCAGGCTATCAATATCAGCTATAAGCGCCACTTCTTCAAGAAATTCTGCAAGATTTGGCTGTTCTGCTGATTGTTCGTATGTTACCAGCTTCGTCAAAAGTTCTTCAACGTTTTCTATTCTTGCAAGAGATTCTTCTGTATTCTCCATTTTAAGTTCTTCAATATATCCAGTTCCGTCCATTATGTCCTTAAGTATTTCCTTAAGCTGTACATAGCCAAGCTTACTTCTCTGTACACGTATAAAATTCACAAACTCATTTATCTTTGTAACCGCTTTTCCAAGACCTGGAATTCGCTCACAATCCATAAGTGCTTCAAAAAAGCTTAAGTCATGTTCAGCCGCATACGCCTCAACTCTACCGAGTGATGTTGCTCCGATACCTCTCTTTGGCACATTAATAATTCTCTTTACCGCCACATCATCTCTGCCATTGTCGATGGTTTTGAGATATGCAAGCATATCCTTTACTTCCTTACGCTGATAGAAGTTTACTCCACCTACAAGCTTATATGGCACATTGTTCTGTATCAGTTTTTCTTCTATAAGACGTGACTGCGCATTAGTTCTATAGAGGCATGCATAACTATTATATGAATATTCACCACTTTCAACACTATTCCTAATATCTCGTGCAATAAACTCCGCCTCCTCAAAACCGTTATCAAACTGCTTTAATGCGATTAAATCTCCTTCTTCTTTATCCGTCCACAAGCTCTTTTCTTTTCTGCCTCTGTTGTTCTTTATAACTTCATTGGCTGCATTTAATATATTTCCACATGAGCGATAATTCTGCTCAAGCTTTATAACTGTAGTGTCCGGAAAAACCTTCTCAAAGTTTAATATATTCTCAATATTTGCTCCTCTGAACTTGTAAATTGACTGGTCGTCATCACCCACAACACAAAGATTCTTGTATTTATCTGCCAGCATACTGACAAATTTAAACTGGACAGTATTTGTATCCTGATACTCGTCAACCATGATATACTTAAATCTCTCCTGATAGTAATCAAGCACATCTGGACACTGGACAAATAGCTCAACTGTGAGAACAAGCAGGTCATCAAAATCAAGGGCATTATTTTTCTTCAATGCTTCCTGATACTCCTTGTACGCCTCAGCCACTCTGGTCATATGATAATCTCCCTGATTTGCCTTTGCAAATGCTGCAGGGGAAACCATCTCATTCTTAGCCGAAGAAATATATCCAAGAATTGTTCTCTCCTTAAGATTCTTTGTGTCTATCTGAAGCTTTTTGCACACTTCTTTTATAATAGTCTTCTGGTCATCAGTATCATATATAGTAAAGCTATTCTCATAACCGATTCTGTCTATATAACGTCTTAAAATTTTTACACACGACGAGTGAAATGTACTTATCCAGATACTCTCAGCCCCAAAGCCAACCATATCGTCTACTCTTTCTCTCATCTCGCCAGCTGCCTTATTTGTAAATGTTATCGCCATGATATTCCATGGATTCACACCACACTCTTCTATAAGATAGGCAATTCTATTTGTAATAACACGGGTTTTTCCTGAGCCTGCACCCGCCAGTACAAGGACTGGTCCCTCCGTCTGAAGAACTGCCTTTTTTTGCATATCATTAAGTAATTCTATACTAGCCATAAAACGCTCCGTTTTCTTCTACTATATTTGTTCTGCATTTTGACAAGAAGTGACAGCAGGTAATCCCGCTGCCACTATGTAACTTATATATTATATTTATGCTAGACTAACTTGTTTCCACAATTACCGCAGAAATTTGCACCATTTGTAGGTGTTCCACAGTTTGGACAGAACTTAGGGGCTGCGCCACCTGCCATCTGTGGTTGTGCTACCATCTGTGGCTGCTGATTCATTGTGTTCTGCATCTGATTTACCATCTGCTGACCCATCATCATACCCATCTGCATGCCTGCCATCTGTGTAGCCATATTGCTTCCTGCTGTATTGCCTGGCTTACTCATAGCATCTAATACACCCATCTGCTGATATCTTCCCATATCTCCAACCATCTGCTGTGAAGCTGCCTTTCTCTGCATAGCTTCGATTTCTGGTGGATATGAGAAGCTCTGAATATTAAAGCCTGTGATGGAGATACCTATCTTGTAGATTTCCATATCAAGGTCATCTTTGATACCCTTTGAAATGTCATAAGCATTTGCCTGAAGGTTAAACATATCCTTGCCTTCTTTTGAAATCCACTTCATAAGAAGCTGATCAAGAACTGCCATAACTCTTTCCTTTACGTCTTCGACAGTAAACATCTGTTTTACACCGGCCACCTTATCGATGAGGGCATCTCTATCAGATATCTTACAAGTAAAGTTACCAAACGCTCGCACTGGCATACCACCTGGAAGATTTGGTGCCATAAGATTAATAGCATTCTTTGTTCCCCATTTAACAGAAAACTCTTTTGTATTGATAAAAAGCACTTCTGCACGAACGCCCGAATTAAAACCAAACTTGATTCCCTTCAAGGTTGAAAGGAATGGAATAATCTGTGATTCAATATCAAAGCTTCCCTCGTCTTCGAAGATACCTTCAACCTTTCCATTGTACATAAATATAGCATCCTGACCTGGACGAATAATAAGTCGGCTTCCCTTCTTTATCTCATCATTCTGCCATTTCCAGAACATTACGTCATCTCTGGTTTCCTGCCATTCAACTACGTTTGAAAACTGTGAACTAAATAATCCCATGTTTTACTCCTTACATACCAAGCTGTGCCTTTAATGCTGCAAGTTCATCATCAACTACTGTATCTGTCTGAACATCATCATACTTTGCTGCAAGGTTATCAATATTTGCTGACTCTGTATCCATATTAAGCTCTGCCATAGCGTTTGCCTCATCAAGCATCTTATCAGCCTTTGCTTCCATTCTTGCAAATGCTGACATATTATTCTCAGCACCTGCAACTGATGCTCCAACCTCATTAAGTCTCTCCTGTGTCTTAGCAACTGCTATCTTAGCCTTAATTGCATCTCTCTTTGCGTTTAAGTTTTCAATATCCTTAACAAGCTTGTCGTGCATCTGACGCATCTTTGTAGCATTTGCGTTAGCAAGTGTGTATGCCTGCTGTAATGCTGTCTGCTTTTCTACGAGCTGATTCTTCTTCTCAAGGAACTGCTTTGCATCAGCATCGTTTCCAGCCTGAACTGCCTTAATAGCATAATTCTGGAACTTCTCTATCTCTGCTGTGCACTCATCAAGTTCTCTCTTTGCTCTTGTCTCAGCTGCCATAATAGATGCTGTCTCAGCCTTAACCTCACCTAAATCCTTATTGAGATTTCTCAAGTACTGATCGATCATCTTCTCTGGATCTTCACACTTATCCAGTAATGCATTGATGTTTGCTGCCATAATGTCTTTAAATCTTGCTATGATTCCCATATATTTAATCCTCCGTATACATATATTTTTTATAAACTACGCTATTCATTATACTATATATTCTTCATAATGTCACTATTTTTCAGTGCTTCTTGGCAAATTGCAACCAATTAATTACAATAAACTTTTTATCGTAGTATCCAGACATTCAATATGCTTTTCTATCGTCCCACACATACACGAAATACATTCCCACTCCTATACCTTTCGTCCTATACCTTTCTCTAATTTTTTGACTTGTCATATGGTTTTGAATACTATATAATAGGTCTTATCAAACAAACTATGTGCTACAAAGGAATAGGGATAGAATGGATATATATAAGCTTTTAGACAACATACTGAACAATACAGCTCTGATTCAACCAGAAGACATTCCAAATATTAATTTATATATGGATCAGGTGACAACCTTTATGGACAATCATCTTCATAGTATTAAGCGTTTTGATGAGGACAAATCACTTACAAAGACTATGATTAACAACTATGCAAAGAATGATTTGCTTCCTTCTCCTGAAAAGAAAAAGTACTCGAAAGATCACATTCTTTTACTTACCTTTATATATTACTATAAAAATGTATTATCTATCAGCGACATTAAAAAGCTGCTACAGCCTATTACAGACGAGTATTTTCATGCGACCTCAGGTACCACACTTTCAGATGTGTACTCAGAAATTGACAGTTTTCTAGACTCTGTTGGAAATTGTGTTACTGCTGATATAAAACAGAAGCTGGAGATTGCAAATGCTTCATTCCGTGAAAAATCAGGTAAAGAAGCTGATTATCTGAAGCTGTTTTCACTTATATCGATGCTTTGTTTTGATATATATATAAAAAAGCAGCTGGTAGAATCAATCGTTGATACACTTGATGAACCAATTTCAAAAAGTGAGAAGGAAAAATTAGAAAAGAAGGAACACGAAGAACGAGAAAAGCTGGCAAAAAAAGAGCGTGAGGAACGAGAAAAGCAGTTACGTAAGGAGCGCGACCAACGAGAAAAATTTAAGAAATAATAACTATAAAATAGGAAAGTTTCGAGAACTTTCCTATACAATAAAAACAGCTGGTTTCGACCAGCTGTTTCGTTTCATAAAATCTTTACTTTTGTTCTGATAAACGCTTAAATACCATGTCATATCCATCATTTCCATAGTTAAGTGATCGATTAACACGACTAATTGTTGCTGTTGATGCACCTGTCTTATCAGCTATCTCTAGATAAGTATTTTTATTTCTAAGCATTTGAGCCACTTCATATCGCTGTGCAAGAGATAACAATTCATTCACGGTGCATACATCTTCAAAAAACTGATAGCACTCATCTTTGTTTTCAAGAGTAAGAATCGCTTCAAATAAGTGATCCACCTCTTCAGTTCTTATTTTTTTTGTCATTTTTGTTCACCCTCTACTCAGTATTAAGAACTACCGTACCGGCACCTTCCCTTTTATTTCTTTTGTAGTTTAACACACTAACGCAAAAATGTCCACAACTATTTTTTTACTGTAAACTATTAAAGCAACAGATTTATAACGAACAGCATAGCCTTTGGAGCTCATCCATGGTTTCAACTATATAGTCGGCACCTGCCTCTTCCAGCTCCCCTGCTTCAGCGTAACCAAATCTAACACCTATGGACTCTATTCCACATTTCTTTGCACCTAAAATATCGTGCTTTCGGTCCCCAATCATGATAACTTTCGCCTTCTTTTCCTCATCTATCCCAAGTCTTCTAAAAGCTTCGTTTATAACCTGGTCCTTTGCATTAATTTTTCCATCCAGAGTACTGCCTACAGCCTCGTCAAAATACTCAGCCATACCATATTTCTCTAATATCCTAACTGCAAAAACCTCTGGTTTTGAGGTTGCCAGACACAATTTTTTACCTGCCAGCTTGCATGCTTTCAATAAATCGATAACCCCATCATATATTCCATTTTCAAATATACCTATATCCTTGTAGCGCTCTCTGTACTTAACTGTAGCTTCTTCCGCTTTTGCTTTATCAAAGCCATAGAACATCTGAAAGCTTTCTATGAGTGGTGGTCCTATAAAACACATAAGTTCATTTAAATCCCTAACCTCGATTCCAAAATGGGCAAGAGCATACTGCACACATTTTGTTATTCCCTCCTTAGGTTCCGTCAATGTTCCGTCCAAATCAAATAATAATATATCTTTCATGTCTACCTCTTAAACCATCCAGTACTGCGATTAATTATAGTTTTTGCAAGTTCCTTATTCTCATTTGTATAACCGATAAGAATATCTGGCTCATTTTCTTTAAAGTACTCAAGAATCAGATTTGCCTGTTCTAAAGACAACTTAGTCACATGATATCTGACTAACTTTGTACACTTAAGATGCAAAGTATATGTCACATCAAGGTGCATTCCAAGAAACGACTTTAATGTGCTGTGCTCATAAGCAAATTTTATCTTATCTGTAGGAATAATACAAATCTCGTTTTTTCCTATATTGACAAAGAAATGATCGGTAATATACATATTACCCTCACATATCCTTGGCTGTTCCATTTCTTTTACAACCTTTTCTACAAATCCATTTATATTAAATAGCTTACGCTCATATTGCAATTTTGGATAAATTATTCTCGGACTCATCCAAGGCGCTATTACAAAAATAAGATTATATACAAACAGAACTATACCATATGTTAGCAATCCACATACTGCAAGAAATATAACCAAATATGTTGTATAACTATAATCCAGCTGACTAAGAATGTATGGTTTTGTAACGCTGGCAACACCTTCTGGTGTCCAGTCAATGACACTTGAAAACATCTCCAGCATATTATCAAAAATACCATTTGTCGCTATAACCTTTACCCGAATTGACACATTGCTGAGAATACTTTTGTTTTCTCCTTCCTCGGATGGCTCTATCAAAAAAAATACACAACTGCTATCATCCACAAGATCATAGTAATACTCTCCATACACATCCGAATCCTTCATGTGATTGTAACCACTATATATCAATCTTGGGATGGATACTTCTAAATACGTGTGCCCTTCCTCCACTGCTTTTATCACCTCTTCAGTTGACGACACTCTTATAGGATTGATCATATCTTGAAAGGGAAGCAGTATAAGAATACCTGCCGCAACGATAATCGGAAATATCGGCCATATCATATGTCTCAAGCTAACTTTTCTTATATGTGTGTACATTTTACTTAACGTCATTTCATTCTCCCATTTATATTGCGTATATTTAAATTATTTCTGCTAGATAGTATAATCTAAGGTCAAGCAATAATCAAGCTTGCTTTTACCATAAAAAACTGATAGTATTTGAACGTGAGAAAAATAATGTGTAGAAATATGAAAGACGGGGTGTTATATGGATTCTTATACAGGTTTTGCAGAGTTTTATGATTTATTCATGGACAATATACCTTATGAGGAATGGAGCCATTATCTCATAAGCTTGTTACATGACTATGGTGTAAATGACGGACTTGTCCTTGACATGGGATGTGGTACTGGTAACATAACAGAGTTGCTTGCCAAATCAGGCTATGACATGATAGGCATTGATAATTCTGAAGATATGCTTGCTACAGCTATGGATAAACGATATGATTCTGAACTTGATATTTTATATCTATTACAGGATATGCGCCAATTCGAATTGTATGGTACTGTTGCTGCCACTGTCAGTATATGTGACTCCATGAATTATATACTGGAATACGATGAATTAGTTCAGGTATTCAGGCTTGTTAATAACTATCTTGATCCGGATGGTATATTCATATTTGACCTGAATACAATCCACAAATACGAAAATATGGGCGATACAGTTATCGCCGAAAATCGCGATGAAGGCAGCTTTATTTGGGAAAATTCATATTATTCTGATACCAGACTTAATCAATATGATTTAACAATTTTTGCTAAGGACGACGACGGCAGATATACTAAATACGAAGAAACACATATACAACGTGGCTATACCGTTGAAGAAATCCAATCTGCTCTTCGGGATGCGGGTATGGAGTTTATCACTTCATACAGCGCATTTACAAAGATTCCCGTAAAAAACGATGATGATAGAATATATATTATCGCTAAAGAGCATGGCAAAAAGCTTTAATTATTATAAAATCATAAAAGGAGTATTATTATGAGTGATTATATTGTAAGAGCAATGGCTGCTAACCAGCAGATTCGCGCATTTGCAGCCACAACAAAAAACCTTGTTGAACATGCACGTTCAATTCATGGCACAAGTCCTGTAGCAACAGCTGCTCTGGGAAGATTATTAACCGCCGGTGCCATGATGGGAGCTTCTCTCAAAGGAGAAAAGGATTTATTAACCCTTCAGATAAAAGGAGACGGCCCGTTAAATGGGCTCACTGTGACAACAGATTCTTCTTCTAATGTTAAGGGCTATGTTAATAATCCTACTTTTGTGAATCCACCTAATTTTATGGGTAAATTTGATGTAGGTGGTGCTATAGGATATGGAACACTTCGTGTTATAAGAGATATGGGACTGAAAGAACCTTATGTTGGCGAGACGGACCTTATCACTGGTGAAATTGCAGAGGACCTTACATATTATTTTGCAAAAAGTGAGCAGATTCCTACTGCTGTAGGTCTAGGCGTACTTATGAATAAGGAAAATACCGTGCGTCAGGCAGGTGGCTTTATTATACAGCTTATGCCTTTTGCAGAGGATTCAGTTATAGATGAGTTAGAGAAACGTATCAATGAAATCAATTCTGTCACTTCCATGCTTGAGGACGGGCTGTCGCCTGAAGGTATCCTTGAAAAAATACTGGAACCATTTGGAGTAGAGTTCACTGACACCGTTCCGACTGCCTACAAGTGCAACTGCAGCAGAGAACGTGTCACAAAAGCACTTATTAGCGTGGGAAGAAAAGAGCTTGAAAGCATGATTGATGAAGGTAAAGATGTGGAGCTTAATTGTCATTTCTGCAATACAAATTACACATTTTCAATTGATGATATCAAAAAACTTATAAAGTAGTTTACATGTAAAGGAAAGTTTCGAGAACTTTCCTTTACAATAAAAAAGACCGGAATACTCCGGTCTTTTTTTGTTAAATCATCTTTAAAACAAATAGCTAAATTCTCATAAACGTCCTACTGCTATGCTGTCGAAAATTTATAAAGAAAAGGCACATTATTTCACGAATAATTATAACTTTGTTACGTTTACTGCCTGAGGGCCCTTAGCTCCATCTGTGATATCAAACTCTACTTCTGCACCTTCCTCGAGAGTCTTGTATCCCTCTGTAGCAATACCTGAGAAATGCACAAACACTTCATTTCCCTGCTCGTCAGAAATGAAACCGTAACCTTTCTGGTTATTAAACCACTTAACTGTACCTTTCATTTTGTACCTCCAAAAATATATCTGATTGCAACAGCAACCTCTCATAGCATAGCATATCTGACCTCTACTGTCAAATGATATAATTACTTAAAAACCCACGCTCTCTGTACTTTAAAACTAAAAATAAATAAACATGTATCAATAACTATTTTTGCTATGACTGTAGCAACATTTCCCATTGTGAGAAGCTCTGTAACTCCCCACACAAGACCAAATGAAATCATCATCTGAATGGCGCACAATATGTAATATCGCATCATCGATTTCTTTACAGAGACCGATGATTTAAACACCGCCCCGCGATTAAAAGTAAAATTAACCATAGATGAAATAATTCTTGCCCCAACGGTAGCTATAAATATCTTCAATACTGGCTCCAGGCTACAGAAAACACCACTAAGCACAGCAAATGCCACTATGTCGATAACAGAAGCCAATAACGAACTCATCAAAAACTTCAATATTACACCGTATATTTTTATTGAATCTTTAATTGGGTGAAAATGTGTTGAAGCATTTTCCTCTATATATATGGTATTAATTCCAACTTCCGTATATGGAATTTGACTTTGCTTCATCTCTAATAACATATTTGTCTCATATTCAAAACGCTCACCCTTAATCTCAGTCATAAGCTTCAGGTGTTCAAAAGGAATCACTCTAAGCCCTGTCTGAGTATCTGAAATTTTTAAGCCACAAAAGACTCTAAATACAAATTTGGTCATATTGTTGCCAAATTTACTTTTCGGTGGAACATTATCACCAGAGAAATCTCTAGCACCCAAAATAACTTGATTTTTAAGTTCTATCATCTTCAAGGCACATGCACATATATCCTCTGCACTATGCTGGTTATCCCCATCTACTGTGATAACGCCATCAATATCCTTTCTATTATCTATGCAATATTGGAATGCTGTCTTTAATGCTCTACCTTTTCCTCTATTAACATCATGGCTCACTATATGGCATTGTTTATACTTACCTACTTCTTCAAATGGCTTCATATGTTCTTTGTCACTGCCGTCATTGACCAACACTATATCTTCAAAGCCTTTATCAATAAGCCCATTCACCACCTGAACTAACTTTCCGTCAGGGTTAAGTGAAGGTATTATTACCGTAATTTTCATAACCTTCCTCCTAGCAAAAAAAGGAAAACCCGTCAAAAGGTCTTCCTTTTTGCTTTTATTAGTGAACCACCCGGGAATCGAACCCGGGACAACTTGATTAAAAGTCAAAATGATTGGAGCACCTATGAAAGATAATACAGAAAAAAAGAATGATTGTCAATCACGCAAGTGGCAGATAACTATAAACAATCCTGATTTAAAAGGATATACCCACGATAAGATTATAGAACTTGTAGGCAATTTTAAAAGCTTGATTTACATGTGTTTGTCTGATGAGACAGGCAAACAAGGTACGTTCCATACACATATATACTTGCACTTCTCTTCTGCTGTTAGGCAATCTTCGATAAAAAAGCATTTTGAAGGTGGACACTTTGAGGTATCAAAAGGTACTGCTCAGCAAAACAGAGATTATGTATTTAAAGAGGGTAAATGGAAAGGGACGGATAAAGAAGAGACTAACCATGTAGATAGTCACTATGAACAGGGAGAACTACCTCTGGAGCGTCAAGGACATAGAAGTGATTTAGACGACTTATACGATATGATTTCATCTGGCATGACTAACTTTGATATAATAAAGGAGAATCCGTCGTACATAATGCAAATTGATAAGATAGATAAGGTTAGACAAACGTTGTTGAATGAAAAGTATCGCAAGGTATTTAGAATGGTTGATGTTACGTATATATATGGTTCTACTGGTGTAGGCAAGACACGTGGAATTGCTCAACGTCATGGTTATGAAAACATATACATTGTAGATGATTACCGTAACCCTTTTGACGATTATGAGGGTCAAGACATTGTTGTCTTTGATGAATTTAGAAGTTCTTTACCTATGGAAAAGATGTTACGATATTTAGACGGTCATCCTGTTAAGTTGGGATGTAGATATAATAACAAGGTAGCGTGTTATACAACGGTATATATAGTCTCAAACATATCCGTTCAAAAGCAATATCCCAGCGTTCAGCGTGAGGAATGGGAGTCATATCAAGCTTTCCTTCGTAGAATAAATCGAGTGTGGGAATACACAAAGGACGGAATCAATGAACGACAGGTTAAATATGACGAATGGCAACCTTGCAAAACCACTCCATTTAAGATAGCAAAGTAAATTGAGCCAACATGGGCGACGGTACTAGCCCATGAACCCCCGTAAGGGGGTTGTCTGTACCGTACAAGCTTTCCTAGTGTAGCTTTAGCCAGTAAACTAGATACGCGGAGACCAACTATAGGCTTACGAATATTAGCAAGCGTGTTTTATGATATTATGTGTAAAGCAAGCTAGAATCTAGGTTTTCGTGATAAAATGAAAAATAGCCACGAGGAATTTTTTCTCCCCCCAGGAGATGGGGAAGGGGGAGCTCTAGAGAATCTTAGAATAATTAAACACGTATTATCGTTTAATTGTTCTTAGATTCTCTTGACAGGGGGATTAGGAATGGTACACGCATAATTAAATATAGTATTGTAATAATTAAGCTTAGTAGGATATACTAGGCTATTTTGCGTATAAAAAAGTGGGGGTATAGTATTACCCCCCACTTCTGTCGCAATTAACATATTTTGCTTGCTTTTCTCTCAACCACGGGACGCACTTTAGTGCGACAGATAAATTTCACATTTGTCGCATTGTCGCAATTCCGTGTACTACGGACATTTATTTATGTTTAATCCATTGTTGTCCGTCCTATGCGTACTTTCTCTAGAAACTTTTGTCGCAAGTATTTGATTCTCGTATCTCTTCTCCCGTAAAAGCTGAGCCAGGATTTCATTTTGTGATACTTGCACTTCTGTTAGTCTGTCAATGCTTTTATGTATAGCGTAAATGCTGGCTATAACTATAATCACAATTAACACTATAACTATTGTTATAAATCCTTGAATCTCATAAATTTGTCTAGTGGTCATTGGCTTGATCCTTTCTAAAATGATATGCTACCATTGTTGTCTCTGCCGATATTGACAGTGTTGATGTTTCCGTGATTCTTTTCATAGTTTTCTATATATAGCTTGATTATTGTTTCTCCTAAGTTGGACATACTTCTGTTTTCCTGTTTAGCTATAATATCAAATTTAGCAATTAATTCGTCGGTAGTACGAATCACAATTTTAGGCTTATTACTAGGCATATAATCATCCCCTTAAATTTTTTTAAAAAAGTGTTGACAAGTGTATACACCTTATGTATAATAAAGGAGTATTCAGGGTGTATACACCGTGTTTACGTGTTTAATCGGTTGTTGTGGGTACATTGGAAACCCTCAAAAGTATTTAGTCAATTATATTATAACAAAACTTATGAAAGGACGCAAGTAAATGCGTAAGGTGGTCAAATGAGTAAAAGTAAAAGAGAACTAGAACTAGAAGTTGAGGTAAAGTATTTACGTGAGAGAATTAAAGTGACAAAACAATTTTTAGACAATGTAATTGCATATGATAGCGAATCAGCTAAAACGTTGGGATATGCAGCCTATTGCTTATTCGAGGTAGAACGTGCAACAGATGTAAATTTAATGCAAGCTTATTTAGACGGATGTAGATAAGGGTTGTAGTTTAGGTCACATAAAAAAGACAATGTTAATTAGACCAACTAGGTGTTCTAAAAAAGCAGAGCCTAAGTCCTAAAAAGTCTTTCTACGACCACCTTAAATAAAAAGAAAAGGAGAAAAAACAAATGGTTAAATTAGTAGGTTTTAAAAGATTCACATCAAAAAAAGGTAATGAATTGTGTATAGCAACCGTATTGAGAGACGCGACAACGCGTGAAAAAGAGTATGGATGTGTTGGGCAGGTTGCAGAGGATATATTTGTCCCTACTGGGCAGATTGATTATCTGACAGAAAAGATGATTGGTAAAGAAATCAAGCTTTACTGGGATAGAGCTTTTCTCGAAAAAATCGAGGTAGTCGGTTAATAAGATATAAGGTACATAAGTATTTTATATATAGCAACTGTTAAAGTATTATGAAAGGAGAAATATATATGGAATGGATAGAAACAGGCACAACCACTGTCACATCAATCTTCACTGGAGTGTTAAATATATGTACGTCTAACCCACTTTTAACAGCTTGTTTAACGGCTGGTGTGGTTATCCCTCTTGGTGTAAAGGTATTTAGAAAGTTTAGAAAAATGTAGGTGGTTGGTGGCAAGGGAAGATGTATATCTTCCCTTTTTTTATTAGAAAGGAGAAAAAACATATGAAAAATAAAAGAAAATGGATAATGGTCGCATTGGCAATTATGATAGCTATAGGTGGTGTGTTAAATGTATATGCAGAGGATACGGAAGTGGATGAGAAACATGAAACATATTATATTCACTATGTAACAACTCGTCAGTTTGATACTTATTCAAGTGAATGGAATGTAGGAGCTAGTTTTACATTTAAAGAGGGTTATGTGCCCGCTTTTTATTGGTATGAAACAGGTTCCGATTATAGGTTGCAGCTTATGTTTTATAATGAAAATAGTGGCGATATTATAGATACTGAAACTTGTGATATGAGTGTATATGAAAGTAAATATAGCACCTATTGCTCGTATAATTCAAAAGGAATTAAGACTTATAGCGACGGTCTTGTAGAATCTATAGAGATAGTAGGTGTAAATTATATGTTAAGTGGATGGGATGGTCCAATGTATATGGAGAGTTCTGCTAGAAAGAAAACGGTGGCAACAAACATCCCGATATTTATTGATTCTTCTACTGCAAGTGCTTATCTGAATAATGATGGTGCAGTGACTATAAAGGACGCGTTGAATTATTATGACGATATAAGCCCGGCAGTCTTTGATTTAGAGATTCCTCAAAATCTTAAGGCAGTGCAAATAGCTGGTGACACGTCGATAAGTGATAGCATAAAAAGTTCCCTAGATTTAAGCGACAAAATCGAAATACCAAAATATTCTTTTCAATGGGAGCAAACTGACCCAGCTTATAAGGATTGGACTACAGAGGTCTATATATATTCTGATATTAGATACAGAGACGCTACGCTGTATTTTATCATGGATGATTGGCAGTATGTAGACGATTATTACATGCTTGAGGATACGGTACAGACATATAAATTATGTTGGAATGTCAATATGAAAAAATATGCTCAGGCACTTGGAAACATGGAAGATGACTATCCAACCTCTTTTGGTGGAGAATATGAGATTGACATGACAACGTTCTATTTTAGAAATAGATATTCTGATGATGGAGTGAGACATTATAGTAATTGGGTTGTAGTTGAATATGATGTAACAACAGGAGAGATTATATCTTCTCACATAGAGGTAGAGGGAAGTGACGTAGATTTAGACAGTGATGGTAAAGTAGTTAAGCCCAGTGGCTCGATAGTTGAGGATAGCCAATATAATGGTGTCGATTATGACGGTCTTGAACAACGTGCGAGTACGGACATAGTGGGTTTTATAGAAGATGGTTTTGGCTTTCTTGGAAACGGTGGAGTTATTGATTTAATAAGTGAAGTTTTTAGTTTTATACCGTCTCCTATATGGGCAGTGTTTATAACTGGTATATCATTATTTGTTCTTGTAGCATTGGTAAAGGTAGTATTTTAGGAGAGTGTATGAAAGATTTTGCAAATATATTAGAGTCGGTAATTAAACTCTTAACAATAGAATTTAACGTATATGGCTTTAGCATAAGTTTTTGGCAGATTTTTTTATTTAGTATAGTAGCTGGATTCGTAGGGTCGGCTCTTTATAAACTATTCGGAGGAGAACGATAGATGGATAGATTAGATAAGCATTTAACTATATATGCAGTCATCATGGTTGTAGTTGTTATAGTTCTTATAAGTGTTTATACAGAGTGTGTATATGCAAGTGATACAGACACGGAAGTTAGTACAGTAGATATAGAGACAACAAGTAGTGATGATGTAGTAGTAAATGAGGACGCAGAACACACAGTTTTTGGGTTTTACACTCAGACTCAGGAAAGTAATTATATGATGACTAAGATTTATAATCTCCTGTTGACTATATTCTACTTTTTAATAATAGATACTGGAAGAAAGGTCATTGTAAGAAACTTAAGAAAGGGGCATACAGATGGAGCATTTAATGGGTAACATATTATCAAATACAGAGAATTTAACTCCTACTACTATTATGGAACTCTTTGTATTTTTTTCAATAATTGAATTGTTAGGAATATTTTTTTCGTGGTTAAAGGAGCGTAACAAATGATAGGTATTATGATGTTTATAGTTTTGATTCTATTGATAGTGTTCTTGCCAGTAGTGCGCTGTTGTTTATTCCATCCATTAAAAACAATAAAAAATGGAATAATAGACGGTTATAAGTACGTTAGGTATAAACGCTGGAATGAATGTAAATCAGGGGAACATTATGGCGCATTAAAAATGTATGTAGGAAGTGATAAAGCAATATTTGGGTCAGGTAAAACGCTAAGTGCTGTTAGAGACCTTTTGAAAATTTACAAAAACTACAATGGAAAAAAAGTGTATAACTTTGAAAAAAAGTGTTGGGAAACACAAAAAATTAGAATTATATCTAACGTTAATTTATCTATACCATATGTCAAATTGGAATCGACGGAAGATATAATCAATGCACATAAGGGGTTAAATGATAGCTCTGTAGCTATAGTTTTTATTGATGAGGCTGGCTCACAATTTAATTCGAGACAATTTAAAACGAACATATCAAGTACGCTGCTTAACTCTATGATGCAATGTAGACACGAGAAGTTTGGCATGATTCTTACGTCTCCACGCTACCTTCAAGTTGACGCTCTTATGCGACAGATTACTTCTCGCGTTTATGAATGTCGAAAGATATGGAGATTTCAGATACTTTACGGATGTTCAGCGTGGGATTTGGAGAACTGTACAAACATAAAGCTTGTTAAACATGATACTTCATGTTGGTTCGTTGAAAACAAGCATTATAATGCTTATGATACATACGCTATAGTAGAAGAAATAAAACGTAAGCAGAAAAATGGAGAATTGCTTACAGATTCAGAGGTCTTAGAGCTACAAAACTCAGGTAATGGAACTGACTTGTATAGGCTTAGTTCTAGGTCAAGAAAGGTCAAGAAGATTATGAAAAAGTAAACTAGAGTTGTGGGGTTTGCCCCTTGCACACTTGCAAGGGCACACCACAACTCTAGCATGATGTGAGGTGGTTTTATGTTATATAATGATTCTGTTAAATTGTTTCTTGATTATGTAAACTCCTATTGTGCTCCAGCAACGGTCGAGTATTATAGTATAAATCTAGATCTGTTTTCAAGGTATATTAGCAGATTAAAAGGTGGTGTGGAATTTGATGTAAAGGATATAACAAAGAATGATTTTGTTGGTTATGTTTATTTTTTGCGTTCAAAGAAAATAAAGAACACATCTGTACGTACGTATAGTCGAGCTATTAAAGTGTATCTTCGTTGGCTATACTTTGAAGAATATATCGACGCTAATATAACGGTACACGTTAAATATCCTAAGTCGGATGAAGATGTCATTATTCCACTTGATAATGCTCGTTTTAACATAATCGAAAAAGGTATAGATAAAAGTCCTTGTAGTGAAAGAAACAGACTCATTGTATCGTTAATGCTAGATTGTGGCTTAAGGTTGCAAGAGGTAGTGGCTCTCAATGTGTCGCATATTGATTTTGCTAGAAGATATTTTGCAATTGTAGAGACAAAAAATAACAAAAGTAGGCTTATACCTCTTCCGGAAAAAACGTATGAGCATATAGTATCATATATGGCATTGAGAAGTGATAAGCTGGACGCTTTAGTGCTCAATGATAAAATGACAGGACGCATTACAAAAAGTGCAATTAAGCAAGTATTTGGACGTTTAAAGAAGTATGACGAGAAGATACACGCTCACTTGTTAAGACATACGTTTGCCACGTCATATATAATGGGGGGTGGCAACTTTGAGTTGTTGCGAGTGCTGATGGGTCATTCAGATTATAATGTGACGAAACAATATGTGCACGTAGCAACGCAGATGGAGTTGCTGGGACTTGATATATACCAGCTTGATAAATGTATGTTTAATGCTTTTCAAGTGTATTCATATAAATAGACTACTTGATTTTTTAAAGTAAAAAAAAATAAGGCTTAAAAGCCTTATATTGCAACTAGTGAACCACCCGGGAATCGAACCCGGGACAACTTGATTAAAAGTCAAGTGCTCTACCGACTGAGCTAGTGGTCCATAATCAATGTTTCCGCAGGTTCTTTGCCATATAACAGGGCTAGTTGGATTCGAACCAACGGGATGCAGGAGTCAAAGTCCTGTGCCTTACCGCTTGGCGATAGCCCTAAAAAAAATAAAGGGTGGATACAGGGATTCGAACCCTGGGCCTCCAGAGCCACAATCTGGCGCGCTAACCAACTGCGCTATACCCACCATAGGCCATCGGGACTTCTCCCTAATGTGCTCGAAGGGATTCGAACCCCCGACCCACGGCTTAGAAGG
>JAFQVJ010000027.1 GCA_017408025.1 Lachnospiraceae bacterium | reverse complement strand
ATACTGGCAGAAGGATTAAGACAGATAGCATAAGAAGAATAAATAGGGCAGGGACTGCCCGAATTAACGCCTGTGGAGATAGTAGGTTACGAGGTCTGCGAAGCAGGAAGCCCATTGGCTTTAGACAATGGGTAGTTCACTATTGCTATGAATAATAGGCTATATGTATAAGAGGAGTAACAAAAATGACTTTATGTGATTTAAGTATCAGCTTTCCAAATCTTGGAATAGATATATATGATTTGCCAAAGACATTTTCGGTATTTGGATTTGAGATTGCCTTTTATGGACTTATAATTGGCTTTGGAATACTAGCAGGTATGGCTATAGCATTCAGAGAGGCAAAGATTACTGGACAGAAGGTAGACGATTATATTGATTTGGCGCTGTTCGGTGTGATTTTTGCAATTATAGGCGCAAGACTTTATTATGTGGTGTTTCAGTGGGATAGCTATAAAGATAATCTTTTGGATATATTTAATCTCAGACAAGGTGGACTTGCTATATACGGCGGTGTAATTGCTGCTATTATTACATGCTACACAGTGGCTAAGGTAAAGAAGCTGAGCTTCTTGCAGATGGCAGATACAGGCTGCCTTGGTGTTTTACTTGGTCAGATAATTGGAAGATGGGGCAATTTCTTTAACAGAGAAGCCTATGGTGGCAATACAGATGGTTTGTTTGCCATGAAGGTTAATCTTAGCGATACAACTATCAATGGAGTTCAGGTTCAAGATGGAATAGATATATTTGAGGAAGCGGGGAACTATTTTATTCAGGTACAGCCAACCTTTCTATATGAATCCTTCTGTAACCTATGTCTTCTTGGTTTGATTATGTTATTCAGAAAGAAGAAGAAATACCACGGTGAAGTGTTCTTGTGGTATATGTGCGGTTATGGTGCAATCAGAGCCGTTATCGAGGGCTTTAGAACTGACCAGCTCCAGATAGGGGATACAGGAATTGCAGTATCGCAGATACTCGGTGGGACTATAGCTGTAGTGGCAGGTGCTATAATAGTATATATGAGAATCAAGAAAAAGGGTGAGTCTTCTGTTTGGAAGAATCAGCCAGCCGGAGTGGAAATCACTACAGATGGGAAAACAGATGAACAAACCTTTAATGGCGAAGAAGCTTCAGTCGTGAAAACAGGCGAAGAAGTGGTAGAAAATTCCCAGAATCAAGATAATATAGGAAAAGATAGAGAAAAAAATTTATAGATATTAATCAAGATATTTCATAATAATAAAGTTAAAACAACTATATATTGTTGTGTAAAAATATAAGAGACACAAGATGTTCTAAAACGACATCGCGTGTCTCTTTTTTTGTGCGAAAAAGCCCGTAGTTACAATATTTTCCTTGATAAAGAAATTATAAAAAAAGCTTGATTTTGTATGAAACATGGTATAAAATCTACCTATGAAGTGGTGAAAAGTGGTAGAACGTGGTGTCATGTGGTTGAAAGTGGTGGATTTCACGTTTTGTTTCTGTCATCGTTAAATACAGAAAATTCAGAAAGAATTTTTCTGACAAACGTAGGATACAAAGAAGGTGTTACAGATGTTCATGAGTGAATACAATCATTCCATAGATGCCAAGGGCAGAGTTATAGTGCCTGCCAAGTTCAGAGAAGAGCTTGGTGAATCATTTGTTGTAACACAAGGTTTGGACGGATGTCTTTTCGTATTTCCTAATTCGGAGTGGCAGAATTTTGAGGAAAAGCTTAAATCACTTCCTATGGCAAATAAGGACGCCAGAAAATTTGTACGTTTCTTTCTTGCAGGAGCAGCTCTTGTGGAGGTGGACAAGCAGGGAAGAATATTACTCCCATCGGTTCTTCGCGAATTTGCAGCACTTGAGAAAGATGTAGTGCTGGTTGGCGTGGGAAGCCGAGTAGAAATCTGGGACAAGAAGCGTTGGGAAGATGCCACATCATTTGATGATATGGATGAAGTTGCTGAACATATGGCAGATTTAGGATTAAACATATAGACAATAGTTAAGCCTTATATAAAATTTACAAGCAGTCCTAACAAGTAAGCTTGCTTACATTGCGAGAAGTGATTGGATTTTTATATTTGGTTAGCCAATTTATAAAAAATTGCCGGCAATGTGAAGATGCTTTAGTTGATATGTAGCTGACGATAAATTATAAATAGTGGCTAAACTGATGAGGAGATTGGAGAGTAGGCATGGAATTCAAACATAAATCAGTATTGCTTGAAGAGACAATTGAAAGCCTTGATATAAAACCAGATGGTATATATGTTGATGGAACTCTTGGTGGAGCTGGACATGCTTTTGAAGTGTGCAAAAGACTCAGTAATAAGGGAAGGTTTATTGGGATTGATCAGGATGTAGATGCCATAGCAGCAGCCAGTAAGCGCCTTGAAGTGTACAAGGACAAGGTGAGAATTGACATAGTAAAGAGCAATTATCATGAGATAGCAGATGTACTTGCCAATCTTGGGGTAGATAAGGTTGATGGAATACTTCTTGATATAGGAGTTTCGTCATATCAGCTGGATAATGCAGAGAGAGGATTCACATATAAGGTGGACGCGCCGCTTGATATGAGAATGGACAAGTCCAATCCAGTAACAGCAAAAGACATTATCAACGGATATAGTGAAATGGAACTTTTTCGTGTCATAAGAGACTACGGTGAAGATAAATTTGCCAAGAATATAGCAAAGCATATTGTAATGGCAAGAAACAAAAAAGAAATAGAGACGACTGGTGAGCTTATTGATGCCATAAGGGCAGCTATTCCAGCAAAAATCCAGGCGACAGGCGGTCATCCGGCTAAGAAAACATTTCAGGCAATTAGAATTGAATTGAACAAAGAGTTGGAAGTGCTTGAGGACTCTATTGATACAATGATTGATTTATTAAATGATAATGGAAGACTTTCTATTATTACATTTCATTCATTGGAAGACAGAATTGTTAAAAACAAGTTCAGAGAAAATGAAAATCCATGTACATGCCCTAAAAATTTTCCAGTGTGTGTATGTGGCAAAAAAACAAAAGGTAAAGTAGCGACAAGAAAGCCTATCATTCCAAGTGATGAAGAGATAGACGAAAATAAGCGTTCAAAGAGTTCAAAGCTACGTGCATTTCAGCGTATTGTGTAGACGTTAAATGCAGAGTATACTCCTCTTAACGCAGATAGGAAAGTGGAAATCATGGAGAGAAGAAATAAATATCAAAACATAGATTATTATTATACTGATGGCAACACAGTTCGCAAGGTTGCTGCTCCTGTGGAAGTGCCTAGAGCACCAAAGAGAGATGGGGAGAGAGAAAATAGAAGAATAGAGCACAGAAGAAGCTACAGACGTTCAGAAAATGTTGAAATGAGTCTGCCTTATGTTGCTTTTTTATTTGTAATGGTTATAATGATAGTGATGGCTTGTGTTAAGTATTTGGATTTAAATTCCCAGATAAACAAGGCGAATAACGAAATTGCAAATTTACAGACACAGCTTGATACATTAGTAACAAAGAATGACGCAATGGATTATGAGATAAATGGCTTCATTGATGTGGACTATATTCTTGAGACAGCGAAAACACAGCTTGGCATGGTAGTTGCAGGTAAGGAACAGGTTCAGTTCTATGACAGCTCAGTAAGTGAGTACATGAATCAGCTCAATGATGTCGAATAATCAACATTAATTAGAGGTGTTTTGATGAAAAAAGTAAGAAAGAAAAAGCAACCAGTCAAATTTACGAGAGGGATGAGCAGAAGATTACTGTTTATTTTTGGTGTAGTCGTAATAGGACTGGTTATCTTATGTGGAAGACTTATATATATTCATGCAAATGAAGGCGATGATTATACTATTAAAGTTCTTGAACAGCAGAATTACAGCAGTAAAACAATTCCCTACAAGAGAGGTGATATTGTTGATAGAAATGGTGTGGTTTTGGCTACAAGCATAAAAGTATATAACCTTATTCTTGATCCTAAGATTATTTTATCAGATGATGGAAAATATGTTGATGCCACTTTGGAGGCTTTGAATGTTTGCTTTGGATATGATATAGCTGAGCTTAATTCACTTATCAATGAAAATAGTACTAGAAGCTATTATGTATATAAGAAGAAACTGACATATGAAGAGATACAGCAGTTCTTAGAAATGCAGCAGGATACAGAAAACTATCCCAATATTCAGGGTGTTTGGTTTGAATCAGAGTATGAGAGAAAGTACCCATTTTCATCTCTTGCGTGCAATATAATCGGTTTTACATCATCAGGAAATGTAGGCACATGGGGCATAGAAGAGTACTATGATGAGTACCTTGACGGCGTAGATGGCAGAGAATATGGATATGTGAACAATGACAATATCATGGAGCAGGTAAAAAAGGCTCCTGAAAATGGTAATAGCATTGTATCGACTATTGATTTTAATATACAGACAATAGTTGAAAAATGGATAGCTTATTATAGGGAATTATATACACCAGAGAATCTTGGTGTTATCATAATGGATCCAAATAGCGGTGAGATACTGGCAATGGCAGGTCAGAATACATATGATTTGAACAATCCAAGGGATTTATCAGCATATTATACTGAGGAAGAATTGGCGGCAATGACCGATGAGGAAACATTAGATGCCCTCAATAAGATTTGGCGTAATTACTGTATATCAGATTCGTATGAGCCGGGTTCTACAGCAAAGCCATTTACTGTTGCGGCTGCATTGGAGGAAGGGAATGTTGCTTCTAATTCAAAGCTTTTATGTGACGGAAAAGAGTTTGTAGGTGGATGGACTATCAAATGTCATAAAAAATCAGGTCATGGCGAGATAAGCCTACAACAGGCAATAGCTTATTCATGCAATGACGCCATGATGCAGCTAGGTGTTCTTCAAGGTGTAGAAACATTTGTAGACTATCAGAACAGATTTTCATTCGGAACAAAGACTGGCGTTGATCTTCCAGGTGAAGCAAGCTGTGAAACTCTTATAAAGGACGAATCTATGGGTGCGTCAGACTTGGCAACAAATACATTTGGTCAGAACTTTAACACAACAATGATACAGCTGGCAACAGCATTTTCAGCAAGTATCAATGGCGGATATTATTATCAGCCACATGTTGTGAAGCAGATATTAAATGATAACGGTGGAGTGGTAGAAAGCTTTGATAAAAAGCTTGTAAAGCAGGTTGTGACGAAAGAAACCTCTGATATATTAAAAGAAGGTCTTCGCATGTGTGTAGAATCAGGAACCGGTACAAAGGTAGCTATCGATGGCTATACAATATCAGGAAAGACTGGTACTGCGGAGAAATATCCAAGAGGAAATGGCGAGTACCTTCTGTCGTTTATTGGTTTCGCACCATATGACAATCCAGAGGTTGTATGCTATGTCATTCTGGACAATCCTGTAGTAGAGGGAAGCCAGTCTACTGGTCAGGTACTTGAAATATGGAAGAATATAATGACAGAAGTGCTTCCTTATATGGATATTTTTGAGGAGGATCAGATTGTCAATAATGAGAGTCAGGATGAAAATATCGAAAGCTCAGTTTTTGAGGATGAAAACATTGATGAGATGAACCAACAGGCTGGTGTATCTGCTTCAGAAGGAGAAAATTCTAATGAAGGCAATTCTAATGGGGATACCTCTAATGGAGATACAGCCAGAGAAAATTCTGGTGAGGGAAACAACGCTGGTGCTTCACAGGGACAAGAAGGTTCAGGACAAGAATCAGAAAATCCTTAGTGATATGAAATATAAAAGATAAGCGATGACAATTTAGGAATAACCTTGTAAAAGAGATAATACATTGATATTGGAATCTTTTATGAGGTTATTTTTATGGATAACTTTAAAGTTTATAACAAAAGAATGGTTGTTATATTTTTTGTAGGCTGCATGCTTGCAATGGTAGGTTTGACGGGAAGACTTGTCTACCTGATGATATATAAATCATCATATTATTATACAAAGGCAATTGAAGTTCAAGAGAGAGAGAGAACTATAAAAGCAGCCAGAGGACTCATAGTTGATAGAAATGGAGTAATTCTTGGAGATAATAAGACGGTATGTACAGTATCTGTAGTGTACAATCAGGTCACTGACAGAGAAAGAGTTATAGAAGTACTGTCCAAGGAGTTAGCTATGCCTGAGGATGAGGTCAGAAAAAAGGTAGAAAAGCTTAGCTCCAGAGAGAAGATAAAGTCCAATGTTGACAAAGAGATAGGTGATATTATAAGGTCTTATGATCTTGACGGTGTAAAAGTTGATGAGGATTATAAGAGGTATTATCCATTTGAATCATTGGCATCAAAGGTTATTGGCTTTACAGGGGCTGATAATCAGGGAATTATTGGTCTGGAGGTAGAATATGAAGAGTATCTTACTGGAACACCAGGGCAGATACTTACAGTGACTGATGCCAGAGGTGTTGAACTTGATTATGCTCTAGAGGAAAGGGTAGAGCCAATAGATGGGAACACGTTAGTTACATCTCTCGATGTAAATATTCAAAAGTATGCGACACAGGCGGCAGAAAAGGTGCTTGAGGCTAAACAGGCCAATTATGTGTGTATCATAGTTATGAATCCTAAAAATGGCGAGATATATGCCATGGTCAATGTACCTGAATTTGATTTAAATGACCCATTTACATTAGTTACAGCTGAGGGCACAGTTGATATGGAATACAGCGGGGAGAAACAGAATCTTCTCAATAAAATGTGGCGAAATAATTGTATCAATGATACATATGAGCCAGGCTCAACATTTAAGATTGTTACGGCGTCGGCGGCCTTGGAAGAAAAAATAGTGACCATAGATACACCTTTTAGCTGCCCTGGATATTGCGTAGTTGATGATAGAAGAATAAGATGTCATAAGACTGTAGGCCATGGTGCAGAAACGTTTTTGCAGGCTACCATGAATTCCTGTAACCCAGTATTCGTCAATACTGGATTGAAATTGGGAGTTGATAAATACTATGAATATCTCGATAAGTTTGGATTGTTGAAAAAGACAGGTGTTGATCTTCCAGGCGAGGCTGGAACTATTATACATAAGAAGGAAAACGTCGGAAATGTGGAGCTTGCAACCATGTCTTTTGGACAGTCGTTTCAGATAACACCACTTAAGCTTTTACAGGTTGCAAGTGCAATTGTAAATGGTGGAGACCTTGTAACGCCTCATTTTGGTGTTGCCATTGCAGATAAGTATGGTAATGTAATAGAGACCTTGAATTATGAAACAGAAGAAGGAGTTTTATCAGATGAGACCTCTGAGACTATGCGCTATATGTTGGGTATGGTAGTAAGTGACGGTGGAGGTAGCAAGGGTGCAGTGGAGGGCTATGCTGTAGGAGGAAAAACAGCTACATCAGAGAAGCTTCCAAGAGGAAATGGAAAATATATTGCGTCATTTATAGGATTTGCCCCTGTTGATGACCCAGAGGTCATTGCCATGTGCATAGTGGATGAGCCCACAGGAATATATTATGGTGGTACGGTTGCGGCTCCTGTTATAAGGGAATTATATGAAAATATATTGCCCTATCTCAATATTAAATCAGCTGATTAGTTGACTGATTGTTTGAAAAAGATTATACTAAAAAGTGATTGACCAAAAGAAGTCAGAAGGGTGGAACATATGAGCAAGGAGAGAGGAAAAAGAGAAAGCAGAGCACGAACAGGGATTGATTACAGTCTTCTGGTTGCTGTGGCATTTTTAATTGGATTCGGTCTGGTGATGCTATATAGCAGTAGCTATTATACTGCAACTATCAAATTTGATGGAGATTCGGCATGGTATCTTAAAAAACAGATTGTGGCTACGGCACTTAGTGTTGTTGCACTTGTATTTTTTGTGGTTGTTGATTATCGTGTGTGGAAAAGATACACATGGATTATATACATACTATCAAATGTATTGATACTGGCGGTTCTTTCTCCTATTGGTATGGAAGCAAATGGTGCAAGAAGATGGCTTAATTTCGGCGTAATGACAGTTCAGCCGGCAGAGATAGCAAAGATTGCTGTTATCCTGCTTATGGCGGCGATTCTTTCTACTAATATTAAGAAGGTAAACGGTCTGGTTCCTATGCTTGTTGTGTTTGTTATAGCATTAGTACCGACAGCATTGGTATTTTTAGTTACAGACAATTTTAGTTCGGCTATTATTATTGCAGGTATAGGTGTTATTATGCTTATTGTGGCATGCAGGAATAATAAAGGCTTCATAGCTCTTATCATAGGCTTGTTAGTAGTTGCTGTAGTGGCATTATTACTTCTCGGAGGATTTAGAGCAACGAGAATCCTTGTCTGGCTTGATCCGGAACAATATGCCAGTGAGGGCGGCTTCCAGGTACTTCAGGGACTTTATGCTATAGGTTCTGGCGGACTTTTTGGAAAGGGTCTTGGACAGAGTGTTCAGAAGCTTGGATTTGTACCAGAAGCTCAGAATGATATGATATTTACTATAATTTGTGAAGAATTAGGATTATTCGGTGGTATTGCAGTGCTGATATTGTTTGCATTCCTTATATGGAGATTTATGGTTATAGCAAACAATACAGATGATTTATTTGGCGCATTGGTAGTTGTTGGTGTTATGGCACATATAGCAGTGCAGGTTATATTGAACGTAGCCGTTGTCACAAAAACAGTTCCCAATACAGGTATCACATTGCCATTTATCAGTTACGGAGGTTCATCGGTATTGTTCCTTATGTCTGAGATAGGTCTTGTGCTTTCAGTATCTCGGCACAAGCGTGTAAGACGGGAGGAGATTAGGCAGTGAAAAAGAGGTTATTGATAATAGTTATTGCCATAATACTGCTTGCGGGATTAGGTGTATATTGTTCTACTTGGCGTATCAATATGGCCTTTGATAATCAAGGAGATATGGTTGATAGCAGTTCGGGATTTACCATATCATTTGAAGGCTCTGACAGATATACAGATAAAGAGCTTGCCACATTTCTGTTTGGTGAGGATACAGAGGCCAATCCACTGATGTTCTGGTGGAACAAGACTTTTGGTGAACCTGTAGAGATACCTTTTATCGAAGAATATGAGATAGAGATGGAGGGATTCTTCGATTATAAGGTCACTTTTTATGAGAAAAGTGTAGTTGGTTATGTGACATATATGGGTACAAATCAGTATTTTGATAAGGATGGAATCGTTGTGGAAAGCTCTTCGCAGCTTTTGGAAGGTGTGCCTTATGTGACAGGTATTGATGTGGATTATATAGTGTTACATGAAGAACTGCCGGTTGAGGATGAGCGCATATTTGACATATTGTTGGATGTAACTCAGCTTATAAAGAAATATGAAATGCCTGTAGATAAGATAAATGTATCTGATGATATGGATATTCGACTTTATCTGGGCGATGTAAGAGTTGATTTTGGCAATGGCGATATGTTAAATGAAAAATTTATGGATTTAAATGATATTATCCCACAGTTCAACGGTGTTAAGGGTGTTTTGGACATGGAAGAATATGATGCTCAGGATAATGGATATACATTTAGAAGGGATGAATAGGATAGTGCTATACTAGATATAGAAAAAAATCATAAAAAAAATCAAATAGTTGTTGATTATTTTTGATTTTGAATATATTATATTATAAGGTGTAATTATAGAAATATGAAGGAGGATAAAACCTTGCTTGAAATTAAGACAAATGAGGCAGAAGCAGCAGCAAAGATTATAGTTGTAGGTGTCGGCGGTGCTGGTAATAATGCTGTTAATAGAATGATAGATGAAAATATTGGTGGTGTTGAGTTTATCGGTATCAATACTGATAAGCAGGCGTTAAAGCTTTGTAAGGCTCCAACAGCTATCCAGATTGGAGAGAAGCTTACAAAGGGACTTGGCGCAGGTGCACAGCCAGAGGTTGGTGAGAAAGCCGCTGAAGAAAATGTGGACGAGCTCACAGAGGAACTTAAGGGAGCAGACATGGTCTTCGTTACTTGTGGTATGGGTGGCGGAACTGGTACAGGTGCAGCTCCTGTAGTGGCAAGAATTGCAAAGGAAATGGGAATTCTTACGGTTGGTGTTGTTACAAAGCCATTCAAGTTTGAAGCGAAGACTCGTATGTCAAATGCATTAGGTGGTATCGAGAAGCTTAAGGCAAATGTTGACACACTTATCGTTATTCCAAACGATAGACTTCTTGAGATAGTTGACAGAAGAACAACAATGCCGGATGCATTGAAGAAGGCTGACGAGGTACTCCAGCAGGCAGTACAGGGTATCACAGATCTTATCAATGTTCCTGCACTTATTAATCTTGATTTTGCTGATGTACAGACAGTTATGACAGACAAGGGTATCGCACATATCGGTATCGGTAGTGCTCACGGTGATGATAAGGCTAATGAAGCTGTTCAGATTGCTGTTACCAGCCCACTTCTTGAGACAACAATCAAGGGTGCATCACATGTTATTATTAATGTTACAGGTGATATCAGCCTTATGGAAGCAAACGAAGCTGCATCATTTGTACAGGATCTTGCAGGTGAGAATGCTAATATTATCTTTGGTGCCAGATATGATGACTCTAAGCAGGATGAGTGTACAATCACAGTTATAGCTACAGGTCTTGAAGAGAATCAGGCTCCTGCTTTTGGACAGGCTAAGCCATTTACATATCAGCAGCCATCTGTTAAGCCAGTTGGCGGTGTAAGACCAGAGATTTCTAATCCTACAGGTGCCAGACCGAACATAAGCTTTGATGCAAAGCCGGTAGAGAGAACTGTTCAGGAGAAGACAATTAATATTCCAACATTCTTACAGAAAAATAGAAAGTAAATTATATAAGTAAGCAGACCGCAGGTTGTAAGACCTGCGGTTTTTGAAAATATAAGCAGAGGAATAAGATGAAGAAGAGTAAGATTAGAAAAAACAGTATTGTTATGAATATACCACGTTATAAAGTAATTGTTCCGTGTATAATGTGCGCATATATGATAATGGCAATGTTTGTGGTAGGTATTGACCATAAATCGCTCATGTTAGGAGTAGCAGCTATATGCATGGTTCTGTGGTTTGTAGGAGAGAGGATTTTTCCGGATAGAATATACAGTGATTCAGTAAATAGTCATAATAAGTACATATATATATTTATGGGGATATTCATATTGATGGCAGTTGTGTCGGAGATACTTGCAAAGGATTACTCAGATTCCAATCTTATAGGTGAGCATGATAGTTTAATTGCGATGCTTAGTTATATTGTGTTTTTTTATATGGGGTACAGATATTGCTATATGGATGATATTCAGAAGTTACTTAGATATGCAGTGCTTATTATAGCAGTTATTACAGCAATTATGTCTATAGTGGAGTTTTTAGACATATCTGTAGCAACATGGTGGGCAGGAGATCTTGCGTCTAGAAATAGAGTAGTGCTCACATTTGGCAATTCAAATTACTACGGTGCATTTTGTTGTATGCTGATTCCGTTTATCATGGAAATGTGGATACATTCAAGCGGGAAAATAGAAAGAACAATCCTTATTGGACTTAACGGTTGCCTTGTATGCTGTGTCGTGATGTCCAAGTCTACTATGGCAGTATATCTTATGGCGTTTATTGTTGTTGCGTTATGTATATATGAATGTAAAGCTATATTGAAGAAATGGATGAGCCTTGTTGGCTTTGTCGGTGTCACGGTATTGGCCATAGTCATATTGAACATATGCTCAGATGGCAAAATGCTTGAGCTTATAAAGATAAGTGCTGGTAATACGGATGCTTTTGTTGAAGAGGAGCAGGAAATATATGATGTTAAGGATATACATTTGGATGGAAACAAACTTGTTATAGAAGGAAACGACAGTAGCTTTATCATGGAATATGATGGTCAGTTCACATTCTACGATGGCGATGGCAATATTTTAGATATAGAAAATAACGGCAACATTGTCACATTTACAGAAAAACCATACGATACTATAGCTGTTCAGGCTTCTTTTAATCAGAATGTAGGTATGTTGTATATAGAAATTGACGCTGGTTATAAAGAAACTATAGATTTTTACATATCTAATGACAAGTTCAAAGGGGTAGGTGCAGATGGTGGCGCAGTAGATGACATAAGTGGAGAATACAAAGACCTTGAGATTAGTAGTCTGTTTACAGGAAGAGGCTATATATGGGTAAACACATTGTCTATGTTGGATGAGGTGGTGCTTATTGGTAAAGGGTGTGGCAATTTTGTATATAATTTTAAACAGTATGATTATGTAGGACTTCTAAAGAGTCAGGGAACCCATAACGTTATCATAGACAGACCTCACAATATGTTTTTACAGTACAGTATTGATATAGGTATGGTTGGAACGGTGGCTTTATTTGTGTTGATTGCCTATGTAATTATAGGATGGATAAAGCAAAGAGTTAAATCAGGCAGGGATAATAATGTATTATCGGTAGGTTCATTTGTGTCAGTGGTTGGGTTTATGGTATTCTCCTTACTCAATGATAGTTTGGTTGTTTTGTCGCCCTATATGTGGCTATTTTTAGGCGTAAATATGTCTATGCAGTGTAAGACTAAACAGATAAAAAATACTTGTAAATAATGTATATATTCTATATAATATCAATTAGATTGATGAGGTTGTGAAAAAGTAAATATTTTATATGAAATTGAGAAATAATTAGCTTGGTAGATTATTTGGCTAAGCTGTTTTTCTATATCATCATATTATTTTCAATATTGTGTTACGCTGCACAACTTCTCGATGTAATGTGAAAACAAAAGAAAGGATATATGCGTATGAAGAGAAATTTTAAGAAGGCCATAGCGTTTGCTCTGGCGACAGTCACGGTAGTGGCAAATTTTGGTGTTTCTGCACCGGTAAAGGCAGCTGAGTATGAACCAGCGAAGGATGTAGTGCCAGCAGAGTATGAAAATTATGAATATTTTAATGACGGAGTAATCTTTGCTAGTAGGACAGAGGTTAAAAAAACTGATGGAGAATCGCAGCAGTATGTTGACGAGCTGGTATTTGTAGACAAAAATGGTGAGAAGTCTACCATGGAGGTTAAGAATACTGACGGTTCATACAAGTACACAAATGTTTCGTGGGTATCGGATGATTGTCTGGCTATGCTTTATGATGATGATACGTATGCATTATACTTTGCAGATGGAACATGGTTTGGCAATGGCACAGAAAGATATAAGGATATATGTATACTGAGGGATGGCAATTTTATCGTTTCAGATGATACAACTTGTAGCGTTGTAGATAAAACAGGCAAGGTTATAGCAAAGGATATATTTACGCCAACAGATTCAGAATATGTATATTGGTGGCCAAATTATCAGTTTGCTGATTATCTCGTTTTGGGAAGAAACGTTTATGTAGATGAAGAGTATACAGCTGAGATTAAGCTTTTTGACAAGAGCTACAAGCAGATAACTACAATTGATTTCACTGGCTATCAGGTGAGCGTAATTGATGATACTTATCTGGTTCTCAGAAATGATAAGACTGTTACGTTCTATGACAGTAGCTTAAAGAAACTTGATTATGTATATAAGAGAGATGTGGTTACAAATCCATCACCTTCTACAGAAAGCGTCTTGGTAGATTATGAGATAACAGGTGTATGGAAAAGGTATGACTATAATGGCAAACGTGATGTTATAGAGGTGTGTATGTATTGTTGTACATACAATAATGCATTAGATGAAACTGCTTCATGGCATGAAACAGTTTATCTTGATGCGAAGACATTTGCTGAGATTGATGGTGCTGAGATAGATTATTCCTCAGAAACAGAGCAAAATGTTAAGGTTGATAATACAGATGTAACATATAAGAACAATAACGGTGTGTTAGAGTTTTATTATGGTACTACAAAATTATATGACGTGTGTGACTTAGTTGAATATCTTGTGGCAAAAAAGTCAGCATATAGTGCTTGTTTAGGAATGTTTTGTGGTTCTAAAGGAGACCTGTTTTTAGAATTCAATCTTGAGGATGAAAATTATGAAATTATTGGAGTTTGTACACTGGTATTGACAAAGGAAGATAAATATAGCTTAGAAAAGGCAACAATTTTAGATAAAGATATTATCGGTTGTGTGGAAGAGCTTGGTGGTATAGTTTACTTTGCAGATGATACATTCATCTTCAATGGTAAGACATATGATAAGGATACAAGTATAAGAACATTCTGGAGATATAATGACGAGCTCGGAATAGGAGAAACAAACTATTATATAATCCAAGTGAGTAAAGATGGAGCTGTGTCATGCACATTATATGATAAGAATCATACAGAGATAGCTAAGACAACAGAAGAGATTTTAAGCATTACGGGTAATGGACATATTGTCATAGGAAAGGAAGATAGTGAAGGAAATCGTCTTTTTGGTTGCAAATATGTCAAGAAGATATTAGTGTCAACTGAAGACATACTTGAAGAGATTACATATGCAGAGGAAGGCGATACAATAGAAGTATCTGTTAAGAAGAATGAACCAGTAAAGGCCAAGGTTTTTGAGGAAATTAAGGGTAAGGATATCGCACTTGAGATAACAACTCCAAGTGGTATTACATGGACACTTAATGGCAAGGATATTACTGGAACAGACTTTAAGGATATTGATTTCACAGTGGATATTGTTAAGGATGTTGTTCCAACAGCAGCTATTGATAAGATTAAGCTTGACGGAGAAAAGATTGAATTGTCACTTGCACATTCAGGTGATTTCGGATTTACAGCAACTATGAAGATAAATCTGAAGGCTGAGAATACAGGAAAGTATGCAAATCTTTTCTACTATAATCCGACAACAAAGAAGTTGGAGTTCCAGGGTTCATCAAAGATCGATGCAAATGGTGATGCAGGATTTAAGTACACACATGCGTCTGATTATGTGATTTTTGTAAGTGATGTTGCATATGATGAATCACCAGGTACAGCAGATACTACAAACATGGGCATGTTAATAGCTGTTTTAGCAGTTGCAGCAGGTGCAGTTGTAGTAATGCAAAAGAAGAGAGAATCCGTAAAGTAATAGAAATATATTATATTTAATTTAATATAATTCAACTAAGGCAGCTTGTTCCTATGGGCAAGCTGCCTTGGTTATTGTATAGGAGAGTTCTCGAAATCTTCCTATCATCTTACATAATCTTTACATTAAATTTATTCTTTACATAATTCCGTACTTTATAACGTATATATGTAATTGTTCAGGGAAGAAAAAGTAACTTTGAGCGATTATGTAAAAATAGAATATGCAGAAGAGTCACAGACAAAGCTTGCAAAAGAGATTTTGCAAAACTATATAGAAAGAACGGGTGACAATGTCATGAAATACATTATCTATATGGATGTGTTCTTTATAGTGAACCTGGTGATGGATACTGTACTGCTTAAGCTTGCATCATTACTTATAAAACCACAAACCACTTTCATACGATGTCTTGCAGGTGCAGCAGTGGGAAGCCTTCTTACGTGTTTATCATTGCTTTTATCATATGAAAATATGGTAGTACATATGCTGATTTCTTACATTTTCATAGTAACAGTTATTGTGCTTGTTACATATGGTAAATGTAGTGGAAAGCAGATACTTAAGAGGGCTGGCTGGTTATATCTTGTAACTATCCTTATGGGAGGAGCTATGAATCTAGTCTATGACTATACATATTTCGGTTATGTGCTACGTGGAATATTTTCTGCAGTTTATGCGAATCCAGTCAATTTGTTTAGAATGTGCACTTTTACTGGAGTATCTTATATGATTTTGCTGCTGCTTATTAAGTTCATAAATTACATGAAGACGAGTAGTGAATTAGTCATGGTAAGGATAGATATGAAGGGTGAAAGTGTCGTATTAAAAGGATTGATAGATACGGGAAATTCGTTGAAGGATCCGTATTTTGGGAAGAATGTACATATAGCTGAATGCGAGGCACTACAAAGGATTTTGGAGGGAGTGGATATACATCAAGAAAAATATAGGCTTGTGCCATTTCATTCATTGGGGAAAAAGAATGGATTGGTAGAAGTAATTGAATTTGATGAAATAGAGATTTGGGATTATGACAATGCAGATAGTGAAGCTGATAGCAAAAAAAATGTTATTTACATGGAAAAGAAACCAGCAATAGGCTTATACCACGGTTCATTATCATGCAAAAAGGAATATGAAGTGTTACTCAATCGTGTTGTGGGTAGCTATAAAAGTCAAGTGTAAAGTGAGTGTAAAACAGGAGGCAACAGTCATGGTTATAAAGGTTTCAGTTAGTAAGAGTTTGAATTTTAAAATGTTTCCATCTATTAGGAATCTGTTATTTAGCAATAAACAGGGAGACATTCATTACATAGGAGGGGGTGAAGTACTTCCGCCACCTCTGGAGGCATATGAGGAAATATGTGCAATAGAGGGACTTGGGACAGAGAAAGATAAGGAGGCGAAATCTATTCTTATAGAGCATAATCTTCGTCTTGTTGTATACATTGCTAAAAAATTTGATAATACGGGAGTAGGGGTGGAGGATTTGATATCCATTGGAACCATAGGACTGATAAAAGCCATAAATACATATAATAAGGACAAAAATATAAAGCTTGCAACATATGCGTCTAGATGCATTGAAAATGAGATTCTCATGTATCTTAGAAGAAATAGCAAGACTAAGATGGAGGTATCTATAGATGAGCCGTTGAATGTAGATTGGGATGGCAATGAATTATTGTTGTCAGATGTCTTGGGAACAGATGAAGATGTGGTCTCAAAAAATGTTGAAGACGAGGTTGAGATAAAGTTGTTAAATAAAGCTATTGACAAGCTTTCTTTGAGAGAAAAACAGATAGTTGAGCTGCGTTACGGCATCGGAGATAGAGACGGTAACGAGATGACTCAGAAGGAAGTGGCGGATCTTCTTGGAATATCTCAGTCGTACATTTCAAGATTGGAAAAAAAGATAATTAAAAGATTAAAAAGAGAGATTGTTCGATACAATTAATTTGCGAGCATAAGAATATAAAATCCCTAATTTTTCTTTGCTTTGTACAAAATCAACTTGTAAATAACTGTTATTTGTAATAGAATGGAAGTTATCGGAGAAAAAACTTATGACGGAGGATATCTATGTTAGATTTGAAATTTGTCAGAGAGAACCCTGACATTGTTAAACAGAACATAAAAAATAAGTTTCAGGATAGCAAACTTCCATTAGTAGATGAGGTTATAGCTCTTGATGCAGAGTGTAGAACAACTCAGCAGGAGGCTGATGCCCTGCGTGCGGAGAAGAACCAGATATCTAAGCAGATTGGTGCTCTTATGGCACAGGGCAAGAAGGAAGAAGCAGAGGAAGCAAAGAAACAGGTAACAGAGAAGTCTACGCGTTTAGCTGAGCTTGAAACTAAGGAAGTAGAGCTTAGAGAAAAGGTAACAAAGATTATGATGATTATTCCGAACATCATTGATCCAAGTGTTCCTATCGGTAAGGATGATTCTGAAAATGTTGAGATAGAGAAGTTCGGTGAACCAGTGGTTCCAGAATTTGAGATTCCATATCATTCAGAGATTATGGAGAGCTTTAATGGTCTTGACCTTGATTCTGCAAGAAAGGTTGCGGGAAATGGTTTCTATTATCTCATGGGAGATATAGCCAGACTACATTCCGCTGTTATATCTTATGCAAGAGACTTTATGATTGACAGAGGCTTCACATACTGTGTACCACCATTTATGATTAGAAGCGATGTGGTTACAGGTGTTATGAGCTTTGCAGAGATGGATGCCATGATGTACAAGATTGAGGGAGAGGATTTATACCTCATTGGTACTAGTGAACATTCTATGATAGGTAAGTTTATAGATACAATTATCCCAGAGGAACAGTTACCTCATACTCTTACAAGCTATTCACCATGCTTTAGAAAAGAGAAGGGTGCTCACGGAATTGAGGAGAGAGGTGTGTATCGTATCCATCAGTTTGAGAAACAGGAGATGATAGTTGTATGTAAACCAGAGGATAGCAAGATGTGGTTTGATAAGCTGTGGCAGAACACAGTAGATTTATTCAGAACACTTGATATTCCTGTTAGAACACTTGAATGTTGTTCGGGAGACCTTGCAGATCTTAAGGTTAAGTCTATTGATGTTGAGGCGTGGTCACCAAGACAGAAGAAGTATTTTGAGGTAGGAAGCTGCTCAAATCTTGGAGATGCTCAGGCTAGAAGACTTAAAATCAGAGTTAAGGATGCAAATAATGATAAATATTTTGCACATACACTTAACAATACTGTTGTTGCACCACCTAGAATGCTTATTGCATTCCTTGAGAATAACTTGTGCGCAGACGGTTCAGTAAAGATTCCAGAGGCACTTAGACCATATATGGGTGGAAAAGATAAGATTACTGTTAAATAGCCAGTGCTGAGGGGACGAAATTTTCGAGAAGGGTCTTAACCGATTTAACAATATAAACATATATACAATTAGGAGGACAAAGGAAAATGTATTCATTTGACGAAGTAAAGAATTACGATTTGGAACTTGCAAACGCTATGGAGGCAGAGCTGGGAAGACAGAGAGATCACATCGAGCTTATCGCTTCTGAGAACTTTGTAAGCAAGGCTGTTATGGCAGCTATGGGTTCACCACTTACAAATAAGTATGCTGAAGGATATCCAGGAAAGAGATACTACGGTGGATGTCAGCATGTTGACGTAGTTGAGAATCTCGCTATTGAGAGAGCTAAGGAGCTCTTTGGCTGTGAGTATGTTAATGTTCAGCCACATTCAGGTGCACAGGCTAACCTTGCAGCATTCTTTGCAATGGTACAGCCAGGTGATACAGTTATGGGTATGAGCCTTGCAGATGGTGGTCACCTTACACATGGTTCCCCAGTTAATATTTCAGGAAAATACTTCAACATCGTACCTTACTGTGTAAATGATGAAGGCTTTATAGATTATGATGAAGTTATGAAGATTGCTAAGGAATGCAAGCCAAAGCTTATTGTAGCTGGTGCCAGTGCATATCCAAGAGAAATCGACTTCAAGAAGTTTAGAGAAATCGCTGACGAGGTTGGCGCGTACCTTATGGTAGATATGGCTCACATCGCTGGTCTTGTAGCTACAGGACTTCATATGAGCCCAATCCCATACGCTGATGTTGTTACAACAACAACACATAAGACACTTCGTGGACCAAGAGGTGGTATGATTCTTGCAAGCGAGGAGAGCAATGCTAAGTTTAACTTCAACAAGGCTGTGTTCCCAGGTATTCAGGGTGGTCCTCTTATGCATGTTATTGCGGCTAAGGCTGTATGCTTTAAGGAAGCGTTATCAGATGATTACAAGGCTTACATGGCTGATGTTAAGACAAATGCAGCAGCACTTGCTAAGGGACTTACAGACAGAGGCTTCAATCTGGTATCAGGTGGTACAGACAACCACTTAATGCTTGTTGACCTTAGAAATATGAATGTTACAGGTAAGGATTGTGAGAAGCTTCTTGACGCTGCTAACATTACATGTAACAAGAATGCTATTCCAAAGGATCCAGCATCTCCATTTGTTACATCAGGTATCCGTCTTGGTACACCAGCTGTAACATCAAGAGGTATGAAGGCTGCAGATATGGATGTTATCGCTGAAGCGATACATATGCTTGTAACAGACGTAGATGCAAACAAGGAAAAGGCTATGGCACTTGTAAAGACACTTACAGACAAGTACCCATTGTACTAGTGGCCGAAATCGTTTACGATTTCGCTGAAATATGTATATATAAAGAAAGATGAAAAGAGCCAGAGCTGAAATTTGGAAAAATTTCGGCAAAAAGGCTTATCGGAGAGGAAATAGAGTATGGCAGGATCATCATTTGGAACATTATTTAGAATATCGACATGGGGCGAGTCTCATGGAAAAGGAGTAGGTGTTGTTGTAGATGGTTGTCCTGCCGGTCTTACTCTTTGTGAAGAAGATATCCAGATTTTCTTGGATAGAAGAAAGCCGGGGCAGTCAAGGTTCACTACTCAGAGAAGTGAAGATGATGCTGTGGAGATATTATCAGGTGTATTTGAAGGTAAAACTACAGGTACACCGATTTCTATGATTGTCTACAATAAGACGCAGAGATCAAAGGATTATTCGGATATAGCAGGTTATTACAGACCTGGGCATGCAGATTATACATTTGATGAAAAATATGGATTTCGCGATTATCGCGGAGGTGGACGTTCATCAGGGAGAGAGACTATAGGAAGAGTGGCAGCAGGGGCAATAGCTGTAAAGCTTCTTAAAGAATTCGGAATAAACGTTACTGCATATACAGAGTCTATAGGGAATATAGCTATAGACAGAGAGCGTTTTGATATATCAAAGCGTGATGAGAATCCTGTGGCTATGCCTGATGCTAAAGCGGCGGAAGAAGCAGCTTGCTTGCTTGAAGAAAAGATGAGTGAGAAGGATTCTGTCGGTGGAATTGTAGAGTGCGTCGTAAAGGGGATGCCAACAGGTGTTGGTGAGCCTGTTTTTGACAAGCTTGATGCCAGACTTTCTCAGGCAATCCTATCTATAGGAGCGGTAAAAGGCTTCGAGATAGGAGCTGGTTTTGCAGTGACAAAAATGTGTGGTTCTGAAAATAATGATAGTTTTGTTGTTAATGAAAACGGAGATATTACAAAGAAAACAAACAATGCAGGTGGAGTATTAGGTGGTATTTCAGATGGCTCTGACATAGTGTTAAGGGCTGCATTTAAACCAACGCCATCTATCTTTAGAGAACAGGAAACTGTAAATAAGGAACATGAGAATATAAAGATTGCCATTAAAGGTCGCCATGATCCAATTATCGTTCCTAGAGCGGTAGTTGTTGTGGAAGCTATGACGGCACTTACGATTGCGGATTTATTGATGATGTCTATGACATCTACAGTTGACAAGATGAAAAAGGTTTTACAGTAGTTTATCAAGTATTGGTACAATAGGACGGAGAAAAATATGTACAAGCTTATAAAAAGAGATGGAGCAGCAAAGCGTGGCGAGTTTCATACAGTTCACGGTGTGATACAAACACCAGTGTTTATGAATGTAGGCACAGCAGCAGCTATAAAGGGAGCTGTATCTACAGAGGATTTGCAGCAGATAAAGACTCAGGTAGAGCTTTCAAACACATACCACCTCCATGTACGCCCTGGTGACAAGATTGTCAAGCAGATGGGTGGACTTCATAAGTTTATGGTGTGGGATAAGCCTATTCTCACTGATTCAGGTGGATTTCAGGTATTTTCATTAGCAGGACTTCGCAAGATTAAGGAAGAGGGTGTGTATTTTAATTCTCATGTGGATGGAAGGAAAATCTTCATGGGACCAGAGGAAAGTATGCAGATTCAATCAAATCTTGCATCAACTATCGCTATGGCATTTGACGAGTGTCCACCAGCATTGGCTGAGAGAAAATATATTGAGGATTCTGTAGCCAGAACAACTAGATGGCTGGAGAGATGTAAAAAAGAGATGGCGAGACTTAATAGTCTTGAGGATACAATAAATAAAAATCAGATGCTTTTTGGTATCAATCAGGGCGGTATCAATGAAGATATTCGTATAGAACATGCGAAGCGTATATCAGATATGGATTTAGATGGCTATGCATTGGGAGGACTTGCAGTAGGTGAGTCACATGAAGATATGTATCGTATTATAGAGGCGACTGTTCCATATCTTCCACTGGAGAAACCAACATACCTTATGGGAGTTGGAACACCAGCTAATATACTTGAGGCAGTTGACAGAGGCGTAGATTTCTTTGATTGTGTATATCCTTCGAGAAACGGACGTCATGGTCATGTATATACCAATAAAGGAAAGATTAATCTTTTCAATGCCAAGTATGAGACTGACAGTGAACCAATTGAGGAAGGATGTGGCTGTCCGGCGTGCCAGAAGTATAGCAGAGCATATATTCGTCATTTATTAAAAGCAAAAGAAATGCTTGGAATGAGATTATGTGTCTTGCATAATTTGTATTTCTATAATACAATGATGGAGGAAATCAGAACTGCCATAGAGCAGGGACGATATAAAGAGTATAAGAATGCTAAGTTAGACGGTTTCAAGGCCGCAGAGAAGTAAAAGACAGTGTAAACTGTTATAATCTAGGAGGAAAAAACAAATGAACAATTTATTTGGACTACTTTCAACAGCAGGAGCGACAACAAATGGTGGAGGAATGCAGAGTATACTAATTATTGTATTGTACATTGCAATCTTTGGTGTAGGTATTTATTTCTTGATGATTCGTCCACAAAAGAAGCAGGAAGCAAAGCAGAGCGCACTTCTCTCTTCAATGGAAATCGGTGACAGTGTTCTCACAACATCAGGCTTCTATGGCGTTGTTATTGATATCAATGATGACACAATTATTGTTGAGTTTGGTAACAATAAAAACTGCCGTATTCCTATGCAGAAGAGAGCTGTCGTAGAAGTTGAAAAGGCAAACGCAGAGGAAGAGTAATTCGCTGCAATATATATGACGAGAGGCAGGGCTGATACAAAATATGTAACAGCCCTTTTTCTGAATTTGGAGAGAAATAAACATAAAAAGTGAAACTTAAGGAGGGTGATGTCTTGTATGAAAAAGAAGAGAATATTGGCATTATGCCTAAGTGTGTTAGTGATTGCCACTTTTTTTACAGGTTGTGATAAGAAAATATACATTACCACAGGTTTGAAGGACAGTGAAATATTTAAAATATCAGGAGAGGCAACACGTTTAAGTGAAGTTTTACTTGTACTTATGACAGAAAAAAGTAGATACGAATCTGAATTGGGAAATGGTATATGGAATACTCTGGCAGAAAATGCGGGGGTTACTCTTGAAGATGAGATAAAGCATAATGTAAAGAATGAAATGACAGAGCTTAAGATTATATCTCAATTTGCTGACAAGCAGGGAATAGAACTGTCAAAGGAAGAAAGCGAAAATATAAAAAATGCCGCAACAGAATATATGTCTACCTTAAATGAGGAGCAACAAAAAGTTCTGGGTGTGACATTGAAAGATGTGCAAAGCTTGTATACATCATTCTATAAGGCAGAGAAGGTTTATGACAAGCTGACTGCAAATGCCGGAGTGGAAGTGAGTGATGAGCAGGCGAGAGTCATAGAGGTTAATTATATATTTGTTGCGACATGCAGACTGGATGATACTGGAAATAAGATTCAATATACAGAAGAAGAATTGAAGCAGGCAGAGGAAATAGTCGCAATGCTAGAAGAAGCCTTAAGTGTGGGAAATGATTTTAAAACACTTGCTGAACAGTATTCAGACAATACAAATTACAATAGGATATTTGCCAGAGGTGAAATGGTTGAAAAGTTTGAAGTTGAAGCCTTTAAGCTTAAGACTGGTGAAATAAGCGATATTGTTAAGACAGATGATGGATATTACTTTATACAATGTGTGTCGGACTATCTCAAAAACGAAACGAATGCTAAGAAAATAGAGATGGAAGACAACATAAGAAAGCAGGCTTATCTTGATGTTTATGAGCCATTTAAGGCAGAGCAGACTTTTGAATTCAATGATGATGTATGGGATGAGGTACAGCTTATCGATTATCAGAATGTAATTACTACGGAGCTTTACAGCATATATAATAAGTGGATGGGGCAGTAAAGTCTTGTTTATGCGCGAGAAGACGGCCATAATTAATATTATATTTTTATGTCTAGAGCTACGGGCATAAGATTTTCTAAGGTCTTTGCCCGTAACTTTTTATAAGTATACACAACCGACTCGTATTCGCCATCCATGGCTCAGACTCGCCTTTCGTCAACATCGTGTTGACGAATTGTTAAGTATCGGCGTTGCAAATCCCTAAGAAAATCTAATACCCTACGCTATGACATAAAAATATAATATTAATTATGGCCTATCCTTCTCTTCAATTCACTTTGTCACATTAATAAGTGTCCTGACGGACACGAAGTATGTGCTTATGCGCATAGCTGACTGTTCTCGGCTCGTAAAGCGAAGCAAGTACGCATCATATCCATCGTCCTATGTACGTTTTAGAAAAAACCACTTGAGCATATATATGACGTAGCTACCTTGATTATTTCTTAAGCAATCATAACATATTATATATTACCCACTATAATCATAAGAGTTAATTCCAGTAGGTAATTCTGTGTGCGCAAGAAATTAACATTACCAACTGCATGGAGAAAAATTGATTTCAGTAGGTAATTCTTCGTGCACATGAAATTAACATTACCAACGGCAAGGAGAACAGTTTACTTCAGTAGGTAATTTTGAATATTGCAAATTATCATTGACACCAGTTGGTTATAATTGAATAACTGCTGCACATTGGTAATTTTGGTGCACGATGCACCAAAAAGGAGCTCACCGACACGATGTCGGATTGAGCTCCGGTTACGTAAGATAAATAGGATTATCTTGCAAAATATTTAGATTTTCTTATGTTCGGAGCACCAGAATAAAATCACTGGT
>JAFQVJ010000026.1 GCA_017408025.1 Lachnospiraceae bacterium | reverse complement strand
GTTATTTGTATTGTTTAAGAAATATTTGTTGGAGAGTGGTGTAGATAATGACCATATCATTGAGATTGCCTTAGATGGTATTGAAAATGAGGAGCTGAGAGATCCGAAAAAGTGTTATCAGTATATCAAGGACGTAATGAAAGATGAACAGAAGTATTATTTGCTTTTGGACGAAGTACAGTTTATGCAACGATTTGAAGAAGTGCTGAACAGCTTGCTTCGTATCAGTAACATTGATGTGTATGTAACTGGCAGTAATTCTAAATTTTTATCTAGTGACATTGTAACTGAATTTAGAGGCAGAGGAGATGAGATAAGGATTTATCCGTTGTCTTTTGCAGAGTTCTATACTGCTTTTGATGGAGATTATGATGATGCTTGGGAGGAATATATGATATATGGTGGCTTACCACAAGTGGCACAATTCACTGTGGAACGCCAAAAAGCTGAGTATCTTAAAAATATTTTTACCAATGTTTATATCAAGGATGTGGTAGAGCGAAAAAGGATTCAAAATGTTGATGAGATTGGAACCTTGGTGGATATTCTTGCTTCTGCCATAGGAGCACCTACAAATCCAACTAAAATATCTAATACTTTCAAAAGTGAACGAGGTATCAATTATAGTAATAAAACCATATCCAACCATATTGATTATTTGGTAGAGGCATTTTTAATTTCTAAAGCGGACCGGTATGATATTAAGGGTAGAAAATATGTAGGTGCAAATCTGAAATATTATTTTTCGGATGTTGGACTTAGAAATGCCAGACTGAACTTCAGACAGCAGGAGCCGACTCATATTATGGAAAACATTGTTTATAATGAGTTGCTTATCAGAGGTTATAATGTGGATGTTGGTATTGTGGATGTATTTGCAAAGAATAGTGAGGGAAAGAGGGTTCATAAGCAGTTAGAGGTTGATTTTGTAGTAAACCAGGGCAGTCAGAGATATTACATTCAGGTGGCTTATGATATGACTTCTGAGGAAAAGCAGACACAGGAACTTAATTCACTCCGAAACATTCCGGATTCATTTAAGAAGATTGTTATAGTGAATGGAACGAAAAAGCCTTGGAGAAATGAGGAAGGCTTTGTGATCATGGGCATGAAATATTTTCTACTAAATGCGGATAGTTTGGAATTTTAGGGATTTTGCTTTAAAGAATTAAAAAATAAGGCGCTCAAACTAGTATTGATAAACTTTATCTTTAAGAAGTTTGTCTTTTGGTGTATACTGTTATATGATATTTATATAGAAAGGCAAGGTATGTAAGATGAAAGGTCGTATTCATTCTATAGAGACATTTGGCACAGTTGATGGACCAGGTGTGAGATATGTAATATTTGTGCAGGGATGTCCTATGAGATGTCAGTATTGCCATAACCCAGATACATGGGAGCTGAATGCAGGTACATTAAAAACGGTAGACGAGCTGTTGGAGGATTATGAGAAGTACAGACCCTATCTTACAAACGGCGGTTTGACTGTGACAGGTGGAGAACCGATGATGCAGATGGAGTTCCTTATAGAGTTATTTAAGAAAGCTAAGGAGAAGGACATACATACATGCATTGATTCATCAGGTGTTGTATTTAACAGAAATAGTGAAAGCTTCATGTCGAAGCTCAATGAGCTTCTAAAGTATACAGACCTTATCATGTTAGATATCAAGCATATTGATGATGAAGAACACAAGAAGCTGACCGGTCAGTCCAACAAGAATATTCTTGATTTTGCAAGATATTTAAATGAGATAAATTTTCCGATATGGATTCGCCATGTTACAGTGCCAGGTATCACATACAAGACTGAGTATCTTGAAAGATTGGGATATTTCCTTGGAGAGCTGGACAATGTTAAGGCACTTGATGTACTGCCATATCATACTATGGGTGTTCCTAAGTATGAGGCGCTTGGCATAGAGTATCCACTTAAGGATGTGCCAGCCTTGGAGAAGTCAGAGGCGGCAAAGGCACGTGACATTATTCTTTATCATATGAAAAAGCATAAGCAGGAATTATTAGTAACGAAGTAATTCTGGTAGAAAATGTATATGAAGAATAATTAAAGGAGACATTGAATAATGGATGACAGATTAAAAAAACAGATGGCATTTGCCCTTGAAATGGACAAGGAAAAGGGTATAGGCAGACAGACATATATATTAGATGCACTTAGAAAAGAGAATGATGCAGAGCATGGCTGGCATCTGGCACTTATGATGATGGTGCTTTCTGAGTATTCCAATGAGCCTATCGATGTATCGAGAACCATGAGTATGGTAGTTATCCATGATATTGTAGAGATAGATGCTGGTGACACATATGCATACGATAGCGTAGGCAATGCCACAAAGGCAGATAGAGAACAGAAGGCAGCAGACAGAATTTTCAATATTTTGCCAGCTGATCAGGCTGAATATTTTATGGGGCTTTGGAGAGAATTTGAAGAGGCGAAGACACCAGAGGCGAAGTTTGCAAATACGATAGACAGTGTTCAACCATTGATGTTGAATGATGCATCAAATGGTCTTGCATGGCGTGAGCATCAGGTGGCTGCTTCCAAGGTTAGGGAAAGAGCTGAGAGAAAGATTAGACCAGGTTCAGAAAAGCTTTACCAGATGGTGTTAAAAATCATAGATGCAAATATTGCAAAAGGCAATCTCATTGATGCTTAAGACTAGGGAAAAAAGGAATTTTTCTGGACACGGATATATGAAAGGAGTTGTAATTATGGCAGTAAAACATATTAACATGGAAGAGTATAACAATGAAATCATAAACAGTGAGAAGCTTGTTCTTATAGACTTTTTCGCAGAATGGTGTGGTCCTTGTAAGATGCTTGCACCTGTTATAGAACAGGTTGCTGGGGAGCATACAGACATAGAAGTGGTTAAGGTCAATGTAGACGAAGTCCCAGAGCTGGCTCAGATGTATAGTGTGGCTAGCATACCTACACTTGTATTTCTCAAAAATGGAGAACTTGTAAAGGAACATGTGGGCTTTGCAAATAAGGCAGAGATAAGCAATATGATTGCAGAGTGTATGTCATAAAAAGCCATGCAGAAATAGATGATAAAATATGAATATGATTTTATAAAATGTATTCATAGAACGGAGAAGGCAATGACAGACGAGGAGTTATATTTACAAAAGCGTTTCAAGGAGCTTGGAGAGAAATCATGGATCAGTAGCCAGTTTTTCTTTACAGGCTTCTTGTCAGTGTCTGACATATCTCTTCTTCATGAAACCTGTGATAGAGCTGGTATAAGATATACCTTGTGGGGTGGAGCAGAGAATGCTGAACGACAGATGGCGAGATTTGGTGATGTGGAAAGTATTGGGTATGAGATACCATTTCCTATAGTGATACTTCATGTTAGCCCATTACTTATGAAATTTGCGGATGAGTTCAACCACAGAGATTTCTTAGGTGCTATTATGAACTTAGGCATAAAGAGAGAAACTGTGGGAGATATCCTGGTTAAGGATAAAGAGGCGTATATATTCGCTGAGGAAAAAATCGCTGATTACATAATAGAGAATCTTGATAAGGTGAAGCATACTCATGTAAAGGTGGAAAAAATAGATGGATTGCCAGAGCAGATGGAGACTAAGAAGGTTGAGAGAGAACTGCTGGTATCATCAACAAGACTTGATGTAATAGTAGCTGGCAGATATAAGATGTCAAGAAATCAAGCGTTGCTCTTGTTCAGAGGTCAAAAGATCTTTGTCAATGGCAGAGTGTGCGAGAATAACAGTTATCAGGTCAGGGAAAATGATGTAATCTCGGTAAGAGGCTTTGGTAAGATGGAGTTTAAGAATATATCTGGTGAGACCAGAAAAGGAAGAGTATATGTCACTATTTTAGATTACCAATAGAAAAGAGGCGATAATGTGATAGAGGAAATTTATATTATAGAAGGAATGTCCTGTGCAGCGTGTTCAGCGGCAGTAGAGAGAGTTACAAGGAAGCTGGAAGGTGTGGAGAGAAGTGATGTCAATCTCACTACAAACCGTATGACCATATATTATGATGAAGCAAAGGTTACACCAGAGCTTATTATGTCTAAGGTAGAGAAGGCTGGTTTTGGTATAAGACCATACGTAAAAGAGAACATCAAGGTAGAAAAGGAACAGTCCAAAGATAAATCAAATAGCAAGTCTACTAATACAAGTAATAGGAAGAATTCCGTTCAAGAGAAGGAGCTGGAGGCTCTTAAGAATCATAAGAGAAACCTTATAAGTGCAGCAATGTTTACTATATTGCTACTATATGTGTCTATGGGACAGATGCTGGTAGATAATCTGCCTATACCCCCATTTATGGATATGGATAGATATCCTACAAATTTTGCATTGACTCAGCTACTGCTGACAGTGCCGGTATTGTGGTTTGGCAGAAAGTTTTTTATAGTTGGATTTAATGCATTATTCCACATGAATCCTAATATGGACTCCCTTGTTGCAATAGGAAGTGCGGCATCATTTATATATAGCATTATCATGACATATATGATACCGATGGACGCTCATCATGTACATCATCTGTATTATGAGTCTGCGGCAACTGTTATAACCCTTGTTATGTTTGGAAAATATCTTGAGGGAAATAGCAAGTTAAAGACTAAGGGAGCTATCACTAAGCTTATGGAGTTGGCTCCGGATGTGGCTATACTTGAAAATGGCACAGAGGTGCCTACAGAGAGCTTAAAGCCAGGTGATGTGGTAGTGGTAAAGCCAGGTGCGAAAATTCCTTTGGATGGTATGGTTATAAAGGGTGATTCTGGTGTAAATGAGTCTATGATTACAGGTGAGAGTATACCAGTGGAGAAAACTATAGGTAGCAATGTTATCGGTGGTAGCATAAACATAAATGGTGTTTTATATGTAAAGATAACTAGGGTTGGAGAGGATACAACCCTTGCGAAGATTATCAAATTCGTTGAGAATGCTCAGGGGAAGAAAGCTCCTATATCAAAGCTTGCTGACAGGGTGGCTGGAATCTTCGTACCAGCAGTTATCATTATAGCTGTTGTTGCATCAATTATATGGGCTATAACTGGACAGGATGTACAATTCGTACTTAGAATATTTACATCAGTTCTTGTTATCGCTTGTCCTTGTTCATTGGGACTTGCCACGCCTACAGCAATTATGGTTGGAACAGGTCTTGGAGCATCAAATGGTATTCTCATACGAAATGGTGAGATACTTGAAATTGCTCATAAGATAGATACGGTAGTTCTTGATAAAACAGGAACTATAACAGAGGGTAAGCCTTCAGTGAGAGAGATTGTAGCTGAAAACTATGACAGAAATGAATTATTAAAGCTTGCAGGTACAGTGGAAAATGTATCAGAGCATCCGTTGGGAAGAGCAGTAACAGAAGCCGCTTATGGTCAATGTGAGGAAGGTGGCTGTTTGGTTGTAGATGATGTATATGAGATAGAAGAGTTTAATAATCACTCTGGTATGGGAATAGTGGCTAAGGTTATAAATCATAGCGACAATGATAGTGAAATGTTAGTAGCCATAGGTAATAATCGTCTTATGGAGTACAAGGATATTATATCATCAGAAAAACTTAAGGCAGACGCAGAACGGTTGGCAAGTGAGGGGCAGACACCTCTCATGATAGCTGTAAATGGTGAAGCTGTAGGCATTATAAGTGTTGCAGATACTATAAAGGAAACTAGTAGAGAAGCTGTAGAGGCTTTGAAAAAGGAAGGCATTCATGTGGTTATGCTTACTGGCGATAATAAAGGGGCAGCAGAGGCTATAGGTAAGCAGGCTGGTGTTGACGAGATTATAGCCGAGGTAATGCCAGAGGACAAAGCAAACGTAGTTGTAGGGCTTCAGGAAAAGGGTGCTAAAGTAATGATGGTTGGTGACGGTATAAATGATGCGCCAGCTCTTACGCAGGCAGATGTGGGATGTGCCATAGGAAATGGCTCGGATATAGCCATAGAGTCAGGAGATATAGTTCTTATGAAGTCTGATCTTATGGATGTTTCAGCTGCTATCAGACTTAGTCGTTTAACCATAACAAATATCAAAGAAAATCTTTTCTGGGCATTCCTTTACAATACCATAGGAATTCCTATTGCGGCTGGTTTGCTTTATCCTATAAGCGGATTACTGTTAAGCCCGATGTTTGGCGGATTTGCCATGTCATTAAGTTCTGTATGTGTTGTGACAAATGCACTTAGACTTAAGACAAAGAAGTTGAGAAAGTAGATAAATGTAATAAGATGATAATGAGAGGTGCAAACTCGTGGGAGATAAACTTACAGAAAATGATATAAAGAAGATTCAGGAAGAGATAGATTACAGAAAGCTGGTAGTGCGCAAGGATGCTATCGAGGCAGTAAAAGAGGCTAGAGCCCATGGAGACTTAAGCGAGAATTTTGAGTACTATGCAGCAAAGCGTGACAAGAATAAGAATGAAAGTCGTATACGTTATCTAGAGCGTATGATAAAGAACGCTGAAGTTATCTCTGACGAATCAAAGGATGATGAAGTGGGTATGAACAACACTGTCGAGTTGTACTTTGAGGAAGATGATGAGACAGAAAAGTTCAAGATAACCACATCTGTGAGAGGAAATTCGTTAGATGGCAATATAAGCATAGAATCACCTATAGGAAAGGCTGTAATGGGGCACAAGGTAGGAGACAGAGTTGAAGTTGTAGTAAATGAAAATATATCATATTATGTAGTTATCAAATCCATTGAGAATACAAATGACGATGGAGATGAAATAAGAAAATTTTAAACAAATATATACCAAGGAGGTAAAATTATGGCAGTATTAAAGGTAGAGGAGATGCACTGTGAAAAGTGTGTGGAGAGAATAAGTAAGGCGTTATCAGCAGCAGACCTTGACTTTGAGGTGTCTCTTGCAGATAAGACGGTCACAATCAATGGATGCGAGCATTGTGTAAAGACAGCTGTATCAGAGCTTGATGATTTAGGATTCTCAGCTGTAGAGGTGTAAAATATCATAAATGCTATGTGCATGGGATGAAGAAACAGCCAGAGCACTCATATGTGAGTGCCCTGGCTGTTTCTGTACTTTTGTTAGATATGTATCGCTAATAAGTCGTATACAATTACTTTAAGATTGTGATTCCACCGATAATTGGAAGCTTCTTTGGCTCGCCACTGCAAGCATTCATAATACCAATTACTAAAAATACAACGAATACGATTGAAGCAAGACCAAGCAATGCGATAACAATCAATCCAATAACTGGGATAAATGCGAAAACAACAGCAAGGATACCATATACGATACCGTATGCTATCTCTGCGATAAAGAGTACTAATCCCTGATTTGCATGGAAACGTGCATATGGTGAATTCTTTGCTGCAAAAATTGGTACGAGGCAAAGGAATCCTAAGTATGCAAGAATACCCATTACTTTGTTCTGTGCTACATCATTAGCGTCAAAATTATTCATTTTCTGATCCTCCTGATTTCTCATTGGTTGTTATATTGTTTCAATTATTAGAAAAATCAAAACAAATATAATAATAAACTTTTTTTACGATAAGTCAAGGAAAAAAAGACTTATTTGCATAAAATCCCCCTAAAAGAGGGGGATTTTATATATCTCTATGATGTCTTTGGATTAAAAATCCATGAGGCGATATAAGAAAATATAAGAGCTGCTGAGATACCTACAGCACTGGCAGTAAAGCCACCCATAAAAAGACCTAACAAACCGTGGTTATCTACAGCCTCTTTTATCCCTTTCATTAGAGTATTTCCAAAGCCTAACAATGGAACACTGGCACCGGCACCAGCCCAATCAATGATAGGCTGATATAGCCCGAAAGCTCCAAGAATCGAGCCTATAACGACTAGCCCAACCATGATTCTTCCTGGAAGAAGTTTAGTTTTATCTATAAATATTTGAACTATGGCGCATATTATACCGCCAACTATGAAAGCTTTAACATAATCCATTTATGCATTCTCCTATTAATAGTTTGATTGTCAGTGACAAAGCTACACAGCTTCTATAACAACGCCATGAGCAATTCCCGGAACAGTTTGCCCTTCATTTGCACTGACTGGTGATAAAAGAGCTCCTGTCGGCACAAAGAGAATTCTTTTCCATGCGCGTTTTTCAATCTGATTTAATATATAACTGCAAAGGGTTGAGGCAGAGCAACCGCATCCAGAGCCACCAGCATTTGTATCCTGAGTGTTTATATCAAATATTTCTATTCCACAATCCATATGAACATTGCTGATGTCATATCCTTTTGTTTTGAGTATATCTATAAGAATAGTCTGTCCAACATAACCCAAATCACCAGTGATAATCTTGTCATAGTAATCAGGTGCTCGACCGAAATCTGAGAGATGATTGTAGATGGTATCAGCGGCAGCAGGAGCCATGCATGCTCCCATATTATCCTTTTCTTTTAATCCATAGTCGGTAATTCGGCCTGTGGTGATGCCTGTTACTCTGGCAGAACCAGAAGACGAATCCAGAAGTATAGCTCCACAGCCTGTAACTGTCCATGTGGCGCAGAATTTACGCTGACTACCGTAGCCCAGTGGAAAACGGAAGGTTTTTTCAGCACTGGCAAAATGGCTTGAAGCCAACGCCAAAACTCTATCAGCATAGCCACCTGCTATAGTCATGGAAGCAAGGGAGAGAGCTTCGCCCATGGTAGAGCATGCACCATATATTCCAAATAGAGGAATATTGTATTCAGCCAATCCAAATGATGTGGCCATAAGCTGTCCAAGTAAATCACCAGCAAAGGCATATCTTATATCAGATGGTGATACACCCGAACGGTTTAGCAAAAGCTTTACTGTTTCACCCTGAAGAGCACTTTCAGCCTCCTCCCATGTATTTTGACCAAAGAAGTCATCTTCAACAATCTTTGTAAAGTATTTTCCTAAAGGTCCTTCACCTTCTTTTTTACCGACTATAGAGGCATAGGCGTGTATATAAGGACCATTAGTAAAAGAAATGCTCTGTCGCCCTATATATTGTTTATTGTTCATGGTTTGTCTCCTTTTGATAAATTATGTTGCATTACACTACAGCGCCCCTGAAATTTTTAATATCCAGTAACCAAGACCTAATATCCAGCTGGCAAAGATTCCATATAATATAACAGGACCTGCAATGGTGAATATCTTACAACCTATGCCGAAAACCTGTCCCTCCTTCTTAAATTCGATAGCAGAAGCTGCTACGGAGTTGGCGAAGCCTGTTATAGGAACAAGGGAGCCAGCACCAGCAAATTCTCCTAGCTTGGAATATATTCCAAAGCCAGTTAAAATAACTGAAATAGCTATGAGAGAAATGGTTGTCCACATGCCGGCATCATCCTGATTCATGCCTTGAGATGTATATAGATTGAGAAAAAACTGGCCTAGGCAGCATATTAGACCGCCTACAAGGAACGCTCGTAGCATGTTCATGCATAGACTTTTGGTAGGAGTAACGCGTTTGACGTAATCCTCATAATTTATTATTTGTTTCTGTTTATCTGTGGTGTTTACTGCCTTATCTAGTATGGTCATCTGATCAGTATCAGAGTTATCGTTGGGAGTGTTAATTAAATCGCTCATAATAATCTCCATTCTGCCGTAAATCGGCTGTTTTTTGTTTAATAGGAAAGTTCTTCAAACTTCCCTATTAAACAAAAAACGCTCCGCTAAGGATGAGCACTCGCGCGAGAAGAAAATGTCAGCTGAAGCTGACCGTGCTCGGTTTTCAAAGTGGTGCAAGTCCCTCATGAATGAGGGGGTTAGGGAGTTGAAGTGTGTTTAAAAGCTTCTGCATCATCAGGCTGTAAATCTATGGACTATAGCCTCTAAAAAAGTAGATTAATGAACCAAATATCTTTCCCAGAGCCATAGACAAAACTATCCATGCAATACCTGTGTGGAGTCGGAGACGTCTGGTAAATATAGCAGTAACATTTAATGATTCTGCAAGAGCAGTTGCCAGGCAGCCAACAAATATTCCGCTAAAAATACCAAAGATACCCATTACCCATGTTGGTAGAGAAAGGGAAATAGAAAATATAGTAACGTAGTTTCCAAATAATGCGCCAGCTAAAATTGCCATTTCGTAAGTGGTTACATAAGCAGCGGTGTGAGTGACATCGGCTATTTGCGGGATAACGCCGACTTTTGTAATAAGGGCAAATACACCAGCAGCTATAGCCATACCACTTCCGATACCTATGACAATTAAGAGAAGATTATTAGCCCACATCGATATGCTCCCCCTTTTTATTTACGCCATCTACAAGGGCAGTTTCTATGTCGGTTTCATAGCTTCTCATCTCTAGCTCAATAGGAGTTGGATCCTTGCTTAGACGCCTCTTTCCAAAATGGTTGTAGAATATAATAATGCCCAGTCCCAGACCGACGGAGTATGAAATCTCTAAGATGCTAAATCCATTGTTGTTTTGTCCTGTTATATCAGCGTATATGTCAGAAAAAAGCTTTGAGATAGAAACATCTGTATTGAATGTCATAATGGCGAAGGCAGCACCAAAAAACATGATTATTGAACATATAGAAACATTTACCCAGGCAGGAATAATATTCTTTTTGTTTATAGGTTCATACTCTAACACAAAGTCTGGCTCACCTATATGGGATATATTTATGGATGGACAGTTTTCTGTAATTATTTCAATGACTTTTACAGCGGAGTATATCACTCGGTTTTCTTTGGGGTTGTGAAAGGTATATATATTTAATGTCTTGATTTTGTTTAGTAGAGCTTTGTCCTGACAGTATACTTTGGCTACATCTCCCACGGTTACCTGTGGTTTATGTACCTTTGCTGATAGAGTGATTTTCAGATAAACATTTTCTTGCATATTGACTCCTTATATATGGGATAAAATGGGTAAAAAAATACCTTTAGCAAAGACTTAACTTTACTAAAGGTATTATTTACATTTTTTTATATTTTAGTCATGTCTGGCAATTAATTGTGCAGAGTACAGTAATTATCTACAAGTGTACTTGGCATGGTATACTGTGAATCCCACGTTGTGGCTTCATTGCCCTGATAACGTACTCTGTATATCTTTGTTGTTACATTTGTACACTTATCTGTTGCAAGGAGTCCTGACTCATTACATATTGTGTGAGCCTCATGACATACACAATTTTCTGTTGGAACTGAACCAGTTTCAAAATATCCTGTAGTAATCATATTTTTTTCTGGATCCTTGTCGCATAGACCAGGAACAGCCAGATTGCCACATTTTGAACAAATCTGTGTAGATACAATGGAGCTTGGCTTGGTGAACTCAGCGTATTCATAGCCTTTCGCCTCATGAACTCTAGTCATGATTTTGCTCCACATAGTGTTGTGGTAGCTCGTGCTGCCAAGAACCTTATTTTCATCATAGCCACTCCAGATGGTAGCTGTAAGATAAGGTGTGTATCCGGCAAACCAAATATCGTAATTGCTAGAAGTAGTACCAGTCTTACCTGCAACATACATATTTTTGATGTTAGCTTTTGTACCAGTACCAACGGTTACAACGTCATGCATTGCCAATGTGAGAAGATAAGCCGTTGATTCTTTTATAACCTGATGTGTTTTTGGCTCTTTTTCAAGTATTACCTTACCAGAGTTGTCGAGAACCTTTGTATAGTATATAGGTTCTGTGTACTGACCGCCGTTGGCAATTGAGGCATATGCTGCACAAAGCTCAATATTTGTGACACCATCAGTTAAACCACCAAGGGCAAGAGACTCATTTATATCAGTGCTGTAAGTACCATCGCTATTTTTCTTGCTTTCAACTAATGTTGTAAAGCCGAACTCCTTAAGATATTCAAAACCTGCATCAGGAGTTATCTGGTTTAAAAGCTTAACAGTTATGATGTTCATAGAGTTAGCTATGGCATATCGGAAATTCTGAAGTCCACGGTAAGTTCTCTGATCAGCAGTTGTGTTAGCCTTATCCCACCAGTTATTGACAAGACGTCCACTGCTCTTGTAGTAATATGGAGAGTCCTCTATAACAGAGTAGAGGTTGTATCCATATTTGTCGATAGCTGGTGCAAAGGCAGCTAAAACCTTAAAACAAGAACCAGGCTGTCTGGTAGATTCGGTAGCACGGTTAAGAGAACGACTAGTGGTTTTATCACCACGTCCACCTACGAGTGCTTTTACATAACCGGTTTTCTGATCCATTACAGTAAATGAAACCTGTGGCTGTAGAGATATAATGGTGTTTTCTCCAATCTCTGTGATTCCTTCCTTGAGAACCTCAGCCTTAAAGGTGTCGATACATTCCTGTATAGCTTCTTCGCTTTCAAATATAAGCTTAAAGTCTTTCTTGCCAAGAACATTTCTGTAGTAGTTGAGTATGCTGTAATGAGAGTAGTTTATCTGTGTGTTGCCATATTCATCTGGCTCAGGCAATTCAACTGAATATGCCCATTCAAAGGAATAGTACACCTTATCTGGATAATTGTCAGGGTTGTTTGTCTCTTCATCACATATTTTCTGTATGGTAGAATCCTGTGTTGAATATATCTTTAATCCACCGCTATACAAAGCATTAACAGCCTGTGTATATGAGTATGCTTTCTGTTCCTGTAAATCTGCAAGGACCTGCTTGATAAGCTCATCTACAAAATATGAGTATGGAGATGTGTCTTCAGTAGCCATGCTGGTTTGCTGGATTCGTTCGTATACATTGTCATTTACTGCCTCGTCATATTGTTCCTGGGTTATATGACCATTATCCAGCATATTCTCAAGAACATGACTTCTTCTTTTTGCATTAGATTCCGCATTGTATATAGGGTTATACCCTGTTGGGTTCTGTGTTATGGCGGCTATAACAGCACTTTCAGATACTGTAAGTTCAGAAACATCCTTGTTGAAATAACGTTGCGCAGCAGCCTGTACACCGTAGCATCCACTACCAAGATTGATAGTATTAAGGTAGTTTTCAAGGATAACATCCTTGCTCAGATTTTCTTCTAGCTGAAGTGCAAGATATATTTCTTGAACCTTACGCTTTATTAAAGCACCCTTGGAAGACTCAAATCCACCATCTTCGAATACGTTATTCTTTAAAAGCTGCTGTGTAATGGTACTGGCACCCTGTACATCCCCTGCCAGTAACGTCTGATAAGCAGCACGGAAGATACCTTTAATATCGATACCGTTGTGTGTTTCGAAACGCTCATCTTCAATATCTATAAATGCATATTGAAGGTGTTCAGGAATCTTTTCTAGGGCAACAGGTACTCGGTTGGAACCATCCGTTATAAGTGTGTCCATAAGATTGCCTTCGGAATCATAAATTTTTGTAGCTTCACCTACAGGGGTGATGTTGATGCTCTCAATGTCTGGAGCACCATCGATGATACCCTTGATTACGCCCAGTCCTAAAAATCCGCCTGCACCAATTGCAAGCACAAAAAGAAATACTAAGGCTTTAAAAAGGGTAACAAAGATTTTGGTTGTCAGCCTTCGTTTTGTTGACACCAAATCTTTATGTTTTTTGACTATCTGTTCCTTTCCGAAATTCATTTTTACTCCTCCATTTTTTGTATATCCGAAAATATTTAAATTGTAATAAACATAAATACGATGGTTTGAGATACATCGGCTCTTTGTAAGGGTATGTACACCTTTACTAAAGTTTAGACATAAATCTAATACATTATACCAAATGAAAGTAGTAAAATAAAGTGTTTCTTTTGCGAATAGTATGGGTTATACTGTAAACGAGAGTTTTTAGAGGTACTGCGTTTACAGTAAGTGAAGAGTACTGCGTATATAGAGAATAAAATAAATAGTTGAGGAAAAGATTATGTCGGATAATTATAAAATAGTGTACGAAGGAGGCATTGGCGAAATTGAGGAGAAAAAATCCCGTTTTATCGCTTATGTGAAGCCTGTTAATAGTGAAGAGGAGGCTTCGGCTTTTATTGATGAGATAAAGAAGAAAAACTGGGATGCCAGACACAACTGCGCAGCAGCCGTTATAGGGAAAAACAACGAATACTCAAGATGTAACGATGATGGAGAACCAGCAGGGACAGCGGGAAAGCCAATGCTTGAGGTGCTTATAGGCGAGGGGGTACATAACGTAGTTGTAGTGGTCACAAGATATTTTGGTGGAATACTCCTTGGAACAGGCGGTTTAGTCAGAGCCTATCAGGCAGCTGCGAAGGCTGGACTTGCGGCATCAAAGGTTGCAGAGAAGATGCAGGGGGTAAAGATGACACTTTACACAGACTATAACGGAATAGGCAAGATTCAGTATATCATGGGAAATATGGGGATAAACTGTATTGACACCAGATATACAGATGCTGTGGAAGTGGATGTAGTGGTGCCAATGGAGGACGAGAAGGATTTTGTGAATAAGGTGACAGAGGGAACTGCTGGCAGGACTGTTATAGATAGAGGTGACGAGATTTACTATATAATGGTTGATGGACAGTGTATAGTGGAGTAGACAAGTGAGAAATGAATATACGGATATCCATAACTTATGAAGAAATCCAGCCGATTTATTTGGCTGGATTTCTTCATTGTTAGATTGTTTTATGAATTAAATATTATATTAGGATTAGATTTTGCAGTATTCAATATCTCGGCTCTATAACTATTTACACGAAACTGACTCAATGAATCCAATACAATAGATACTTTTTTTCTATATGGCTTTATCTTGATAATCTCATCAATCACAAAACTGCCGCCGCACTCCCTAAGTAGTGTAAATATGGTCATAAGTCCTATTCCGCTTCCACCAGTGTCTAAATGAGTGGAAGCTTTTTTGATACCAGCATTTTGGATGGTGTATGGTTCGAATGGAATGCCACTATCGTATACGTCTATGCGGTAGTTGTCGTTTTCTTTTGTGAAGTCTATGTATATTTCTTTTTGGTCGAAGGATAGTTTGGTGGCAATAATGGCATTGTCTATTAGGTCTGCTAAAATAGTAACAAGACTGTCTTCTGTAAAGAATTTGGTGAGCATATTGCATACTTCTGAATGAAAATCTACAGTTAAATTGATATGAAACTCATCTGCTTTTTTATACATAAACTTTAGCATCATATCTAAACGGGTGATATTTGAAAGTGGTATAGAACACGGAGATTCTAACTGCTTTGAGGTGAGTATTGAGCGCTGGACGGATAATTTTTCTAACTCCGTAAGTAGCTTTGTTAATTCTATGTCGGCAATTTCGTCAGAGGAACAATATGATGAAAGGGCATGTTGAACAGACATAATCATAGCAGGTATAAGCTTGTTGTCCTTGTGAATGATAGCACCTAGCCGTTCGTTGTCTTGTCGAAGTGCTTCTAGTTCCGATTGAATCCTTTTAACTTCATTCTTGTGAGCTTTGTTTATGTATGTAATTGACAATTGTTTCCGCCACCAGATAAAAAGTATAAAGGTAGCAGTTATACAAATTATGATTACAAAGCTATATAGAGAAGCATTTTTTTGAAGAATAGTTAAAAGCGTTGTTATAACTAATATAAAGCATCCGATAAATATCCCTATATGTACAGGAACTTTTTGCAATAAGAATGGCATACCTTTTTGTAACTTTCTAATACGAAAAATAGCAACGGCAATAAAACACTGAAGAATACCAGCAATTACATAAAGAATGATATACAGTATGTTTATTGGAATCTTGGTTAACACGCTTAGAGTAGAAAATGGAGCAACAAGTATTGTGGATATGGCATAAGTAAAATAGCTTAATCCAAGAGAAAATATGGATGTAATCAAGGTTGTTTTAATAGACATATTAAATGCTAAACTTGTTTGGATGCAAGAGGTTATTAAAAGTATTAATATTGTTATGTGGGGAACATATATTCTTGCTACATACACTATGGAACATAAAAACACTGAAAAAAATATGTTAAAAACATATTTAGAGAATGATATCTTTATATTAAGCAATCTTACAAAGAAATAGAATGTGATTAAAAGTATAAAAATATATTTTATAAATGATTCGATCATAAAAATACCTCTTGAGAAAAATATACAAAAAAGCACTAATACAAATGAATATCAAAATTCCTTGTGATTTTTTATTATGAAAAAATCGTAAGGAGGTGAGTTTGATATGTGGGAAGCAATATTTGAGTTTTTTTGTAATAGATGGTGGACTTAATTTTTAGTATACTTCATTTTTGCAGATAGGGCATTTATCTTCGCATAAATGCTCTATCTACAAGCTATACTAATCTACTGCTAATGCTTTGAGAATAGTAGCTTATGAATTCGGTTATTGTAGGACACCCCTTATCAGAAGTTACGCTACCTTTGTAATGCGTCTCTAGTCTATCAATATCCTGATTATTCCAAGTGAATTCTATAGCATATCTCATAGCTCGTATAATAGATATTTCAGTTTTCTTATATTTTTTTGCAAGTTGAGTTGCTATATTATCTTGAGAAGAGACTATTGCGATGTAAATGGCGTCTTTAAGGTAATTGAATCCCTTGTGTTTAGTACTTATACCTATTAAAGTTAGTTCAGTACATATTGCATCTAATATTTTTTGTTTATCAGAAGCGGATGGTAGTTTGTCTTTCGCTCTACTTACATTTTTTTGTTTTTTAATAATTTCCATTAAATCATACAAGAAAGATATAACTTGAAGTTCACTAAAATTTTCCTGTTGTTTATACATAATGAAATCAGCGCCTAAGGCTCTGACAATATTATGAGTTGCCATGCTAGGGTTGTTTGTAACAACCATAACATATGGTCGAGAATTACAAGTTTGTATATACTTCAAAACATCTATTCCGCTACCCGAACCATTACTTAACTCAAGGTCTAAAATTATAGCATCAGGAGAATAATTTTTAATGTCTTCAATAGCTTGGTGAGAACAATTGGTTGTATTTACCAGATAGAGCTCTTCAAATTTATGAATTTCTTGAATGCAGTTTCGACAACTTTCCGTATCATCCTCTACTAATAAAATATTAAACATATTCACGTACAGTACCCCCTTTTTTCACTTATATATATATTTTACTATGGAATAAAAAGGGTTACAACAGAAAAATACAAAAAAGTACAAAAATATACAAAAAAGGCATAATAAAAAAGAATATACTTTTGAAATGTAAAGAGATAAACTATTGTGCGAAATCAGAGAGTTGAGTAACTATAATGTAAAGTGTAAATGCAGTAATGAAGAAACTTAGTATTGGATAAAAATCCATACTGGCAAAAATATATATGTGGTGGTAAGAAAGAAGGGGAAATATGTACAGCATATCAAAAAACACAGTCTTCTTGATAAAAAACAAAAAAGTTATAGCTTTAAACGATATACATATAGCAAATGATGAAAAAGGTTATTTTATCTTGAATTTCTGGGAGCAATGCGATTACAAAGATATAGAAGTTCTACCCGTTGCGTTTGCAAAGTGCGAAACATTGGAGGAGCTATATGTCTTAAAGAAGGATAATATCATACTGGGGAGTGAGAGGGATATATGTTTAATTTGAATTTCAAAAATAATTACAGAGTTGTTCATATCAATAATGAATTGGGAAACTGTATAATAGGCGGTGCAGGGACATATATGAACGAACTATATAAATATCGTACAGAAGATACGGGATTTATATACATGGGGTTAGGTTCGCCGACGGATGACTATAATGTCACTGATTTTATGGAGCAAAAAGATATACTCATAATGAATAAGGATGAAGCGTACAAGCTAGCGGATATCAATTGTGAAGTTCTGGTTGTACAGTTTTATGAGTTTGCCAGTCTGCTGGACGAGGATATAATCAAGAATAAGACGCTAGCATATGTCATTCATTCTGTTCCTACACCTGAACCACCACCTCCATGGGATCCGTTTGGCGGGAATCATGATATAAGAGAAAAGTTTGAGAAATTGTGTGAATTAGCTTCGGTTTTAGTATGTGTTTCTGAAGCAGAAAAAGAAAAGTTATCGAAAATATATCCTCAATATGAGGAAAAAATTGAGGTGGTTCATAATGGTATCACCTATGATATTTCAACGTCCTTAAATGTGAACTATAAGCATAGCAGAAAAGTATTTGGTTATATTGGAAGAACAGATTATAGAAAAGGAATATATGAAAGTATAAAGGCTTTTAGTAAGATTGACGCAAAATACAAGCTTGCTTGTCCTAAAAATGATGTTGCTTATATAGAAAGATTATTTACATATATAGATGCAGCAAATATGTGGGATAAGGTTGATTTTTGCGGATGGTGTGTAGGAGAGAGAAAGGAAAATTTCTTGAATTCACTTGATGCACTTGTGATTCCCTCACTTTATGAACCTTTTGGATATGTTGCATTAGAGGCTATGCAGAGGGGATTGCCTGTTATCTGTTCAAATAATGGCGGATTAGATGAAATATTAGAAGGCTATAAATATAAATATTCGCCGTATGTGGAAGGTGAACTTGAAAAGACAATAATCGAATTTATGGAAGACGGTATAGAAACGGTAGAAAAGCAACAAAAGATTCTATTGAATAATCTTGCCAGATTCTCAGCAATTCAGATGGCGAAGCGTTATGACGAAATATGGGCAAGCTATGGAGGGGTAACATATGAGGTATAGATTTAATCAACAATTTTTTATGATAGAAAGTGTAAGGCTGGAACTGTACGATAGTAAAGGAGAATTTCATTCTATAGCCATGATATATGATGCTGGAGAAGGTGAATGGTATTGTGAGAATGATATAGAAGTTTCCAGATACAAATATGTTGTGAACGATATAATCAGATTAAACGACTCGGCATCAAGTGAATATGTGTATGATGAAAAATGGGAAGTGTGGTCTGTGCCAACGGAGAACATAGAAGAAAAGCCATATTTATCAATGTACAATGTATCAGATATTATGAATAATGGTGTCAGAGCTTCTGTTAAGAAGACGGAATATGTTTATGACCGTTCTTTTGATATCTATGTGGGTGTTGGTATATGTAATGTAAAAGGATTACATAGTCTTACATATATGTGTTTTCAACCTGATGGTAGGATATATATGCTTGAAGAAAGTAGTATGGGGCAGTTTGAACCAAACGAAGCAGATTACGAAGTGGTATTTAGAAATAGAATTAGTCGGATACCAGGGAGAAATGCGGAAGGAATGTGGTCATTCCAAGTGTATTTAGATGGAAAACGAGTAGTTAATGATTACTTTATTGTAAAGAAAAAAATAATATCAGATTTCGTCTTGTGTGATTATAAGATGTAATGGTAAAATTAGCAAAGGAGAAAGAAAAATGGCAGTAAGCAAGATAGGAAGTACAACAACAGTTTATCGTTCAACAAGCACAACAAGGGTAAGTAGCACTAGTCCAAGTAGTAGTACAACATCAACCAGTAGAACTAAATCAACGGTAAGTAGTGCCTCAACAACAAGTAGGACTATATCATACTCATCGGCTACGGCAAAGGCAACAAGCAGTACAACAGTGACATATAGTGGCTCATCATCAACTGCAAAAGTAAGTAGTACAACGAGCACAAGGACTACAGCTACAAAAAGTAATAAAGTGAGTGTATCAGCAAGTACAACAGCGAGCACAACAGCTAAGGCGTCAAGCACAACAGCTAAGGTAGCAAGTGCATCAAACACATCAAAAGTGTCAATGACTGTGGCAAGTGTATCAAACACATCAAAGGCGTCAATTAGTGTGTCAAGTACAACGGCAAATATATCTAGTTCAACAACAGTACCAACTTATGCATATTTGGCGCATTTGGGAGATTGTGGACAATTAGATGTGGAGAATGCGCTAGTAAAATTGGGATATGATGATACACAAGATGGAGATTTTATTGACTCGTTAGAGAAATTTAAAAATAACGCTAAAATGTCTACATATAGTGTATATAGTTATGAAGTGATTGAAAAACTATCCAATCTATATGAAAGCGTATTATCAACAACAGGTTCAGGAATTACTGGACCAGGAAGTTCAAGTGATATTGTGGTTGAAGGAGATAAATATGTAGGATTAACAGGAAGTTCGTTGTTCTGTAATATATCAAGTGATTACTTTGGTTTTTCTTCCATGGAGTCATATGCGATGTATAGTCTATACGAAGGTTTGGTAAAAAATTACGGACAATATGCAGAGTATCAGTTTGTCCGCACAATTGCTTCATGTTGTGAAGGATATGGTGATTCAAACTTATTTCAAATAGCAGCAGGCTTAATGTCATCTGACTATGTGCCGAATTTTATGATAAAGAATGGTTTAAGTGAAAAGAATGCGGAGTTACTTATAAAAGCAATTCAGAATCAAAATTTGGTAACAAGTACAGATAAAGATAGTTTTGCAAATATTATTTATAAGCAAAGCAAGATAGAAGATTGTACGATTAAACAACAGAATAGGATAAATGAGTTATATACTCAATTTCAGGGTAAATTAGATTTTGGACATATGTGTGCCACATTGGCTTGTTATTTATATAAAGGTAATACTGTGATTGCAGATGTAGGAGTAAAATTATTTACAGATGGCTTGACACTTGAAGAGGCAGCAGGATATGGTGGAGATATTTTTGGTGTAGGCTTGATTGGAAATGGAGAGCCATCGATGAATAATAGTGATTATATGGCGGATTTAGACGCAATAAATATTAAGAAAAGATATTCCACAACTAATAGTATAATGGATGTTGTGTTAGAATATTATTCGGATTTAAAAAATAATAAAATCAATAGGGCGGATGAATTTGTGAACAATTTAGGTGGGCAGGATGGACTTGAGGATTTAAAGAATAAAATCAAAGATTATGAATCATCTGAATCTAATGATGCAACTGTAGCATGGAGTTTTTATGATAGCTTAGTGAATTCGTCTAATACTTTGATAGAAGATTGAAACAAAAAATTAGAAGGGAATTAGGGCATAATTCTCAAAAAGCATAGAAAGGAATTTAATTACAAAAGCTGTAATTAAAAACACGATTATGAAGAGAAAGAAAAGACTATTAGTTGTAATAACCATACTATTAACAATAAACATATTGGTGAGGCTTAGTAATTGTTCGGTTTTGCTGTTCGGAGACTATTCTAATAAGAATGTGTACGCCTTGGATATATCAAGTTCAGTTATATGGGAGACCATGGATGGTGTGGAGGCAGGTACGACAGGCTTTATGCAAGCCGGCACCATTTCATTTGAAAAAGGGTCTAGGCTAGATACACGGTATGATAATTATTGGGGAGCATTAGGTATATTGGGAATCCATAATCTCTTTGATTCTGTTAGTGTCTTGACATATAAATCTGATGAATATAGAGTAAGAATTCTAGTTGATGACAAAGAGCTTACGGTAGAAACATCAGACTATTGTGTGTTTAATATAGTAGAAGACAAGTTAGTGCCTAAAAATGAATATGAACAAGTTTTTGCAGAAAACGAAGTTATATATGAGAGTCTTAATTATGAGGTTATAAATATATATGATGATTATGTAGATACGATGAAAGAATTCTGTTTAAAGGCATTGTTATTCGAAGCTACAATATTACTTATTAGCGTATTACTTGTCATAAAATTAGTTAAAGTACTAAAGAAAGATAATATGGACGCAATAGACAATGAAGATAACGATAAAATAATAAAGAATATGAATTTAAAGTATTGTATACTAGAGGGCTTAGTATATACTTTTTTAGTGGTATTTATGTTAGGAATGATTTGTCTAGGAAAAGATGAATTAATGTTCAGTATGTTTATTTATTTTTTGACGGCGGTATATCTTGTGTTATCAATTGTATGTACAGTGGTGTATTTTATAAAAAGAAAGGGAGGTAAAAAAAGAACTGATTAGTCATGAAGATTATAGAGAAGATAAAGAGGAAATATATACGAAGGAATGGTGGGATGAAATGAGAAAAATGCTTTTATTTATATCTGTATTGTTGACTTTGATGCTAGTTGGGTGTAGTGGTGGAGAAGAACAGCAAGAGCTAAAGACAACTACAGAAAAGCAATCATCAAATCAAGAAACATCCTTGGAAGAAACTACATCAGAATCCTCTGTAACTGAAAAAATAGCAACAGAGGAATCAACGACAGAAGAACCTACAACAGAGAAAACGACAGACGATACATCTACATATACGCCTAATGGAAAGACTCCACAGCTTATGATAGATGTGCTTTTTAGTGATGAAGAATTTACCTTTGTTGAGACGGACTACGAAGATAAAAAGATAGCCATTTGGCCTAAGGTATTGTCGGAATTTAATTACTATATAGATCAATTTGGAGATAAACCGGTGGAGTTTGGAACGTGTAGAGTGGTTGATCTGGATAATGATGGATATAATGAGGTTATTATAGATATTCCATCAAATTCTTCATTGATTCTTCATTATGAAGACAATGAGGTTTATGGATTTATGTATCCATGGCGAGGTATTAAAAGAATATATTTGTCAGGAATATTTGAAGGTTCATCTGGAGCGGCAAACACTGTATATTCAGTGATGGAGTTTGATAGAGATTCGTTTGAAGTTACAGAAATTGCAGGTGGCGATAATGGTGTTTACTATATAGAAGGCAAGGAAGTGTCATTGGATGAGTTTAGAGAATATATAAATGATGATAGGTTTTCAGGTGAAGTACCTTATTGGAATAATCTTGAATCAATATTGGCTACAAAATAAGATATAGAAATTAGATTACAGGGGAATCTTCAGAGGAAACTTCTTCAGTTGAAGAAACAACCGATAATTCAATAGCAGAGAAAACCACAACAAAGGAAGCAACAATGGAGCAAACGACGGCAGAAGAGTCAACAACACAAAAGAAGGTATCAAACCAAGCTTTTTATGGTGATATAGTTGAATTGACAGATGCAGAACTTTCTTTGGATAACATTTCGACAGGTGAGATAACGGAAAATACTGAAGCCAGGAAGATAAATATAGAATATCCAGTTATTAATAGCGATTCGGAAGATTACAAGGAAGTTAATGCATTGATAAAGAAATGTGTAGAGGATGCAAATGGCTATTATTGTAATCTCGTATTAAGTGAAATGCAAGTGTCGTGTACATATGAAGTAATATATTATACTGATAAATATATTAGTATTGTTTTTGATGCCATGTTTTCATCAATAGAATTTGCACATCCGACCTCTTATTGCTATGGTGTGACTATAGATTTAGAGAACGCGAAAGTTGTATCGCTTGTTGATATGGGGTTAGAACTTACAAATATTGAAAAGCGAGCACAAGATGGTGAATATACTGTTGAAAGCGGTGGCTTTTTTCTAATGTCTGATGATGAGAAGTTGGAAACTATAGGGTATGTGTTGGATGATGTCCAAAGCGATTACAAAGGTGCATTCTATAGGGATGCCGAAGGAATCTATATGGTTATTGATGGAATAAGTCATGCCATAGGAGATTATTCAATAATTAGATTTGCTGACTAAAATGAGGAATATAAAACCCGCCAGCTCAAAACGCTGGCGGGTTCAACATTAATTCCTACACACTAGGTCCATTAGAAACTCTCTCAGCTCTCTTTCTTAGAGTTGGGTCAAGTATCTTCTTTCTGATTCTGAGACTCTTTGGTGTAATCTCAAGAAGCTCGTTTGTATCAATGAACTCAAGGCACTGTTCAAGGCTTAAGATTCTAGGTGGTGTAAGCTTAAGTGCATCATCTGAACCAGAAGCACGAGTGTTAGTAAGCTGTTTCTTCTTACATACATTAACCTCGATATCCTCAGCCTTACCTGTCTGACCAACTATCATACCAGAGTAAACCTTTTCGCCAGGTCCGATGAAGAGAGTACCACGCTCTTGTGCGTTGTAAAGTCCGTATGTGATAGCTTCACCAGATTCGAAAGCGATAAGAGAACCCTGCTTTCTATACTGGATGTCTCCCTTGTATGGTCCATATCCGTCAAATGCTGTATTTAATATACCGTTACCCTTTGTATCTGTCATGAACTCACCTCGATATCCGATAAGACCTCTTGATGGAATAGAGAACTCAAGTCTCTGGTAGCCACCGTTAGCAGTAGACATACCGCGAAGCTCGCCCTTTCTTCCAGATAACTTTTCGATGACACTTCCTGCAAATTCTTCTGGAACATCTACGTAAGCGATTTCCATTGGCTCAAGAACCTTGTCATTTTCATCCTTCTTATATAAAACCTCAGCCTTAGATACTGCAAACTCGTAGCCCTCACGTCTCATATTTTCAATGAGAACTGATAAATGGAGCTCTCCACGTCCAGATACCTTGAAGCTTTCTGTTGTATCTGTCTCTTCTACACGAAGAGATACATCAGTATTTAATTCTCTGAATAATCTGTCACGGAGATGTCTTGATGTGACAAACTTACCTTCTTGACCTGCGAGAGGACTGTCGTTTACTATGAACTGCATAGCGATAGTAGGCTCTGAAATCTTCTGGAATGGTATAGCTACAGGGGCATCAACAGAGCAGAGTGTATCACCAATCTTTAAGTCAGCAATACCTGAAACTGCGACGATAGCACCTACAGTAGCTTCCTGCACCTCCACACGGTTTAGACCCTGGAATTCATAAAGCTTGCTAATCTTTACTCTCTGGCGTCTGTTCTCATCATGGTGATTTACAACCATAACCTCCTGATTTACCTTGAGAGTACCATTTTCAATCTTACCTACACCGATACGACCAACGTATTCATTGTAATCAATTGTGCTTATAAGAAGCTGTGCATTTGCTTCAGGGTCTCCCTCTGGAGCTGGGATATAATTAACGATTGTCTCGAAGAGAGGAATCATATTCTCAGGAGTATCATCAAGTTCAAGCACAGCATGTCCAGCCTTAGCAGAAGCATATACAAATGGACAGTCAAGCTGTTCATCTGATGCATCAAGCTCGAGGAAGAGCTCAAGTACTTCGTCTATAACCTCTGTAGGTCTGGCCTCAGGACGGTCAATTTTATTAATGCATACGATAACAGGGAGATTAAGCTCAAGAGCTTTTCTCAAAACAAATTTTGTCTGTGGCATAGCACCTTCAAATGCATCAACTACGAGAACAACACCGTTTACCATCTTGAGAACTCGTTCTACCTCACCGCCGAAGTCAGCATGTCCAGGAGTGTCTATGATATTTATCTTTGTATCCTTATAGTACACAGCAGTGTTTTTTGAAAGAATTGTGATACCACGCTCTCTTTCGATATCGCCTGAATCCATAACTCTCTCAGCGACTTCCTGATTGTCACGGAATGTACCACTCTGCTTTAACAGCTCATCTACAAGAGTTGTCTTGCCGTGGTCAACGTGAGCGATAATGGCTATGTTTCTAACATCCTCTCTCTTAGTTATCATAATAGTTGTTTCCTTTCTGATTTGTGTATAGCGCAAGAAAAGGTAAATAACTGTCTCAAACGTGCTTCCTTTTCCATGAACGCGACAAATATTTTATCACATAATTAGCAAAAATCAAGACTGTCATGTAAAAATGTAGTTAAACCTATGGAGATTTATATCAAAAAGTGTTATTATAGTTAGATATAGCAAGATAAATGAAAAAAGAGGATGGAAAGAAATGTTAGACTTAAACAAAATCAGAGATAATATAGACGAAACAGATCAGGCGATAATAGAGCTCTTTGAAAAGAGAATGAAGCTCTGCGAGGAAGTGGCAGAGTATAAGATAGAAACAGGCAAGCAGGTTTTAGATACAACCAGAGAGAAGCAGAAGCTGGAGAAGGTTACTTCTTTAGCTACAGGTGATTTTAATAAAAAGAGTGTGGAGGAATTGTTCAAGCAGATTATGGCTATGAGCCGCAAGATGCAGTATCAGATACTTGAGCGCCACGGTGCTGACACCCAGGTAAATGATGTTATAACATTTGAGGAAACAGAGGATATAAATAAAGATGGTGCAAGGATAGTTTATCAAGGACTTGAAGGTGCTTACGCACATGATGCTGTGTGTCAGTATTTTGGAGAGGACGCAGACATGTACCATGTAGATACATGGAAGGATGCCATGGAAGATGTTCGTGACGGCAAGGCTGATTACGCAGTTCTTCCTATCGAAAATTCAACAGCGGGAATAGTGAGTCAGGTTTATGACTTATTGGTAGACTATGACAACTACATAGTGGCAGAGACATTTGTAAAGGTAGAGCATGCTCTTCTTGGAACACAGGATGCAGATATTTCAGACATACAGGTGGTATATTCTCACCCACAATCTCTTATGCAGAGCGCAAAGTTTCTTGACGAGCACAGAGAGTGGCAGCAGATAAGCTTATCAAATAATGCTGTCAGCGCTAAGAAGGTGGCTGATGAACAGGATAAAACACACGGTGCCATCGCCAGTGTGAGAGCAGGCAAGCTTTATGGACTTAAGGTGCTTAAGGAAAAGGTTAATTATAGTGATGTAAATACCACAAGATTTGTGGTAGTGGCAAAGAATAAGGTGTGCAAGAAGGATGCTGGTAAGATAAGCATTTGCTTTGAAATAGCTCATGAGAGTGGTTCACTTTACAATATGCTTTCACATATTATATTTAATAATCTCAACATGACAAAGATTGAGTCGCGTCCTATTGAAGGAAGAAAATGGGAATACCGTTTCTTTATTGATTTCGAGGGTCGACTATGTGATGCTGCAGTTAGAAATACTCTTAAAGGTATAGCAGCAGAAGCTATCAATATGAAGATTTTAGGTAACTATTAAGTGGGATAAGATTGCGAGAATTGTTTATGAATGAGAAAGGAATGTGTGGCGATATGATACATACTGAGAGACTTATACTTTATAAAAATTTTGTATACAATGATATTTTTTATGGAATTGCAGATATTATCAATGCATGTATTTTTGGAGAGGGAAAGCTGGCATCAGAAACGGAGGATGAGCTTGTACAGAAATCATATGAATACATGAATAAGCTTATCGAGGTTACGGATAACTATGGATTGGAAGGAAATCTGTATCATTCCTTTTTAGCATTTCTCTTATCAAACAATGAAAATGCATTTTCCATGTCTTGTGAAAAGATAGGTGAAAAGGAAGGCTCTATAAATCATATGGCTAAGCATGATTTTGAGGTATTCAGTGAATTATTTAACATAGATTTAACGCAAATTGACAAAAAACTTGATGTTAATTGTTTCTCTTATCTGATAGAATATAAACATAAAGATGGCAATAGCAAGGTTTTTAATAAACGTGTCAGAGATCGCATATGTCAGCTTGCAGTTCAGCTAGAAAAAGCCGTGTCTATAGAGGAATTCTATAGATATACAGTTGACTTCTACAAGGAGACAGGTGTAGGTAAGCTTGGACTTAATAAAGCATTCAGAATAGTAGTAGACGACGAGGGTAAATCACATCTAGAACCAGTTACAAGTATTGAGCATATTTATCTTGATGACCTCATAGGCTACGAGATTCAGAAGAAGAAGCTTATAGATAACACAGAAGATTTCTTGTGTGGAAGAGCAGCAAATAATGCATTGTTGTACGGTGACAGTGGTACAGGTAAGTCGTCTAGTATTAAGGCTATTTTAAATGAGTATTATGATAGAGGACTTCGTATGATTGAGGTATATAAGCACCAGTTTAAGGAGTTATCTACTATAATTGAACGCATCAAGGATAGAAATTATAAATTCATTATATATATGGATGATTTATCGTTTGAAGATTATGAGATAGAGTATAAGTATCTGAAGGCCATTATCGAAGGTGGATTAAGTAAGAAACCTAACAATGTATTGATATATGCCACATCTAATAGGCGGCATCTTGTAAGAGAAAAATGGCAGGACAAGGAGGATCGTGATCAGGATCTCCATACAAATGATACAGTACAGGAGAAGCTCTCTCTGGTTAATCGTTTTGGTGTAACTATTTGTTACTCTAGACCGAATAAAAAGGAATTCGAGAACATAGTAAGTGTTCTTGCAGATAAATGCAACGTGACTATGACAAAAGAGGAATTGTTGCTCAAGGCTAATGCATGGGAGCTTAGTCATGGAGGAATCTCTGGCAGAACGGCGCAACAGTTCATAAATTATGTTATAGGCCAAAGCTCACGATAAGCAGGAGGTATTTTATGGCAAAAGGCAACATTGAAATCGACAGAGATGCAAATTTTATAAATCGAGAACTTAGTTGGCTTGATTTTAATTTCAGAGTATTATCAGAGGCCAAGAGTACAAAAAATCTGTTGTTTGAACGAATGAAATTCTTAAGTATAACAGCGTCAAATCTTGATGAGTTCTTCATGATTAGAGTGGCATCTCTTAAAGATATGGTCAATGCTGAGTGTGAGAAATCTGATATTGCGGGACTCACACCAACACAACAGTTGAAGCTTATCACAGAGAAGACTCATGTGCTTGTAGACGCCCAGTATGGCATATACAATCGTATAATTCGTTCACAGCTCAAGGCAGAGAAACTTAGAATTGTAAAGATTCATGAAAAGCTGACCGAAGAACAGAAGGAATTTGTAGACAGGTATTTTGAAGAGATTGTCTATCCGGTTCTTACGCCTATGGCAGTTGATTCATCACGCCCATTTCCACTTATTAGAAACAAATCCTTGAATATAGGAGCTCTTTTAGAAAGCTCAGATGATTTGAAGAAAAAGGCTGATAATCAAAAGAATAAAGCCAAAGAAGAGCAGGATGGTGAGTCTTCCAAAAAGGGAAAAGTCAAGAAGAAAAATGATGATAAGGACAAGGATGAATTAGAATTTGCCACAGTTCAGGTTCCATCAGGTCTTCCAAGATTTGTGGAGATTCCATCATCAGGGGATGACGTGAAGACAGTAATTCTTCTTGAGGAGATTATAGAGAGACATTTAGATAAGCTATTTTTAAATCACAAGGTTGTATGTGCACATCCTTACAGAGTTATGAGAAATGCAGACCTTACAATAGATGAGGAGGATGCTGCTGATTTATTGAAGGAGATTCAGAAACAGTTGAAGAAGCGTCAGTGGGGTGAAGCCATCCGACTGGATGTGGAGGATGACATGGATAGAAGGCTCTTAAAGGTACTAAAAAAAGAGCTTAATATACATGATGATGATGTATATAAGATACATGGTCCTATTGATTTGACCTTCCTTATGAAACTGTACGGAACAGAGGGCTTTGAACATCTCAAAAATACACCGTATGAGCCTCAACCACATCCGGATATTGATCCAGAAGTAAGTATATTTGATTCTATTAAAAAGGCAGATATTCTATTGCATCATCCATACCAGTCATTTGACCCGGTGGTAGATTTTGTGCGTCAGGCAGCCAAGGACAAGGATGTGTTGGCTATCAAGCAGACATTGTACAGAGTAAGCGGTAATTCGCCTATTATTGCATCATTGGCAGAGGCGGCAGAAAACGGCAAGCAGGTGACGGTTCTTGTGGAGCTTAAGGCAAGATTTGATGAAGAAAACAATATCAATTGGGCGAAGATGCTTGAGAAGGCAGGATGCCATGTTATATATGGTCTAAGGGGCTTGAAAACTCATAGCAAGATAACACTGGTGGTCAGAAAAGAAAAGAATAGTGTCAAGAGATATGTACATCTTGGCACGGGAAATTATAATGATTCTACAGCAAAGATTTATACAGATATGGGACTTCTCACTTGTGATACGAAGATAGGTGAGGATGCAACCGCTGTATTTAATATGCTTTCTGGATATTCTGAGCCAGAGGTGTGGAACAAGCTTGCTATCGCGCCATTGTGGCTTCGTGACAAGTTTGCATCTCTAATAAAGAGAGAAATAACATTTGCAAAGGCGGGAAAGAAAGCATTTATTAAGGCAAAGATGAATTCACTTTGTGATAAGAAGATTATCATGCTTCTCTATGAGGCAAGTCAGGCAGGTGTAAAAATCGACCTGGTTGTCAGAGGAATATGCTGTCTGAGAGCGGGAGTGCCAGGACTTAGTGAAAATATACATGTACGCTCTATAGTGGGTACATTTCTTGAACACAGCAGAATATTCTATTTCCACAACAATGGAAAGGAAGAGGTTTATATGGGTAGTGCAGACTGGATGCCGAGAAACCTTGACAAGCGAGTTGAAATTATGTTCCCAGTTGAGAAGGCTGAACTAAAAAAAGAAGTTATCCATATCTTAGATATTCAGCTTGCCGATAATATACAGGCACAGGTTATGGATGCACAGGGCAATTATAAGAAGGTTGACAGAAGAGGAAAGAAGCCTGTGGATGCACAGTCATATTTCTGTAAGGAAGCGGAGAAGAAGATAAAGGCAAAGAAGCAGGAGGATATAAAAAGTGGAAGAACCTTTGAGCCAATGACTGCTGCTGATGTAGAAAAAAAGAAGTAGAATTGAAAAGGAAACAAAATGGAAGAATATATTGATTTGCATGTTCACTCAAATGCCTCAGATGGAACGTTGACACCGGAGGAAGTAGTGAGGCTGGCGAAGAAAAGTGGTCTGTCACTTATTGCATTGACGGATCATGATACCGTTGATGGCATTGCAGAGGCTGTGAAGGCGGGAGAAAAATATGGTATTCAGGTTATTCCGGGTATAGAGATTTCAGCAGAATATAAAAACGGAGATTTGCATATCCTGGGACTTGGCATTGATTATACTGATGACAACTTTAAAGCTAAGGTGGCAGTGTGCAGAGATAGCAGAGATAATAGAAATATTAAGATGATAAAAAAGCTCAATGAGCAGGGTTTCCCCATTACATGGGACATTATGATGGACAGATTTGGAGCGAACTCTATCACAAGAGCACATTTTGCAAAATATCTTATAGATGAGGGATATGTGAAGGATAAGGATGAGGCATTTGCAAAGTACTTAAATCCAGGATGTCCCTGCTATGTATCCAGAGAGAAGGTCAGTCCAAAGGAAGCTATAGAGATGATATTGGAGTCTGGTGGCCATCCAGTGCTCGCTCATCCACTTTTATACAAGATGAATCTTGAGAAAATAGAGAGTGTTATAGTGATGCTCAAAGGATATGGTTTGGAGGGGATAGAGGCATTATATTCCCTCAACAGACCTGAAGACGACGTGGCATTGATGAAAATTGCAAAACGCCATGATTTGTTCATTACAGGCGGTTCAGACTTCCATGGCTCTATTAAGCCGGATATTTCATTGGGAACAGGCAAAGGTAATTTGCACATTACAAAGGAGATTTGTCCTATTATTATGAGTATCTTGCAAGACCAAAGCTACAGAAAGGATTAGAATAGTTATGTATATGACAGACTATGAGAAATATAAAACTTTAGAAGACTTACCTATAGTTACAAAGGTTGTATTACCGAAAATGGGTATGGTCAGAAATGGCGTTATACAGTTTGTCCATGGAATGTGCGAGATGAAGGAGCGTTATGACAGAATACTTGATTTTTTTGCCAGTCATGGATATGTTTGCGTGATTAGTGATCTTAGAGGTCATGGAGAAAACGTTGAGTTTGAAAAGGATTTAGGATATTTTGGGGCTGATGGGGCACAGCGTTTAATAGAAGATATTCATGCGGTAACTATATTTATAAAGAACAATTATCCTGATCTGCCTATTACGCTGTTGGGACACAGTATGGGTTCACTAATTGGCAGAGCTTATGCTAAAAAGTATGATGATGATATAGATATGCTTATATTGTTGGGATGTCCATCTATGAGGAGATTTAGAAATCTTGGAACATGGATAATTGAGTTTGTCACATTGTTTATAGATGAACATGAGACAAATAAGATTATAAACAACATGGTGGTAGGTGTATTTGAAAAGAAGTTTGCTCATGAAGGCGTGCCCAATTCATGGATATGTTCTGACATGGGTGTTGTTGAGGAATTTAACTATAATCCAAAATGTGGCTTTATGTTTACTCTCAATGGTCATTTGGCATTGTGTAAGCTACAGGGAATGGTGTACTCTAAGAGAAATTGGGCGGTAAATAACAATAGATTACATATAGCTTTTTTCTCAGGAGAAGATGACCCATGTCTCCTGGATGAAGAAACATTTGAAAAGTCAGTTGATATAATGAGGAAGGTAGGCTACAGAAATGTCTCAGCCAAAATCTATAAAGGCATGCGCCAGGAGATTCTTAATGAGCCTGATTACATAAAAGTATGTGAAGATATACTGGAGATACTTCCTGTTGCATAAAATAAAAATATAGGCAGAAACTATTACCGAACGTTACAATAAAATGTGAAGGGAAGGTATGGTTTATGTCTAATATTTTTAGTGTTCACACTGATTTGGCAGTGGAAAATAGAGAACAATTTCAAGGGAGTAATAGAGAAATATCAGGTGTGAAACTGGTTGAAAGATATGATAAAAACTGTGGTGTAAGCATAACTAAAGTAGAGGTTATAAATGAGCATGGTGCAAAAATGATGTCAAAGCCTGTCGGCAGTTATGTGACTATAGAGGCTGAGGATATGAAAGAGGCAGGCTACGACGTGGGGCGCATGGGCGAAGTGTCAAAAGCCCTGGCAAAGGAGCTTGTGTCCATGCTTCCATCTCAGAATAGAAAAGATATAGAAAAAATGTCTGTGCTCGTTGTCGGACTGGGTAATAGAGATGTGACCCCGGATTCACTGGGACCAAGTGTTGTGTCTAACCTTGAAGTCAGCAGGCACATTTTTATGTTGAAGGAAAAGCTCAAGAAAAGTCAAGGTGTATCCGCAGTTATACCAGGAGTTATGGCACAGTCGGGAATGGAGTCTGCTGAGATGGTAAAGGGCATAGTCGGTCAGATAAAGCCAGATGTAGTCATAGCCATAGACGCATTGGCAGCAAGAAGTACAAAACGATTAAATACAACTATTCAGCTGGCAGATACAGGTATACATCCAGGCTCAGGTGTGGGAAATCATAGAAGGGGGCTCAATATTGAAACATTAGGAGTACCAGTTATAGCCATAGGTATACCGACGGTTATAGATGCAGCAACTATTGTAAGTGATACAATGGATGCTATGATTGCAATGCTATCGTCAACAGAGGCGGGGAAAAGTGTATCAAATGTGCTTAAAGAGTTTTCGGATAGAGAAAAATATCAGTTGATAAGGGAACTTTTAGAGCCACAGATAGGAACTATGTTTGTCACTCCAAAGGATATTGACGAAGACATAGAGATTATGGCGGAGATTGTTGCCACAGCTATTAATATGGTATTTAAAAAGAGGGTCTAATGACATAAAAAATCTCATATGATAAATAAGTAATAGTACAAGGAGATTTTTATGTTCATAAGATTTGTTGGTAATAAACGAAAAAGATTATACCGGCCTGCATGTGTAGGGCTGGCAGCGATATTGGCTGTTTCGTGCATATGCAGAGCACTTGAATATATAGATGGGGAGACATTGGGAAATGCAATAGGTAATGTCTCTGTGGCAATATTTAAACATATTGTGGAAAATGAGTATAATATTGCAGGATATGATGACGCAGAAGTGAATAAGGACCATAAAAATAAGGAAGAAGATCAGGTGGTTTCAAAGCTTTTAGAGGCTATAAATGGTCAGAGTAGTCTATACGGTTATATGAATAGTAAGGATGAGGATATAACATACACTAGTATTGATCCGATGTACGATTATGCCCAAATTGTGGTGGATAAAGCTGATGTATCCGAGGGAAATGTGGATGTAGCAGATAACAGTGAGAATGGAAACACGGATATAAATCCGGGTAATGGAACAGCGGCGGAAGAAGAGGCTGAAACGCCCACAGAAAATAACGATAATCAGCCTGCTAAAACAGCGGAATCAGACTATGTGGTACCGGCAGTATCAGATTCTGGTATAACATATTCCATGGAACAGCTATCGGATTTTGATTTTCTTATGTCGAAGCTCTATACTGTGCCGTCTAGAGCGCTAGTATATGAAAGTGATTTGGTGGCTGAGGACATGTTATCTAAGGATATGACTATTCAGGGAGATAACAGCAAGCCACAGATACTCATATACCATACCCATTCTCAGGAGGGCTTTGCCGATTCTATCCCTGGTGATGACTCTACAAGCATTGTGGCGGTGGGGGCATATCTTGTAAAGATATTGTCAGAGGAATACGGGTATAATGTTATCCATTGTCAGGAGCATTTTGATATAGCAGGCGGAAGTCTGGACCGATCCAAGGCTTACACATATGCCCAGTACACAATTGAGCAGATACTGGAGGATAATCCTTCTATAGATGTGATACTGGATATTCACAGAGATGGTTTGGCAGAGGGAGCTGATAAGCTGGTGACAAATATTAATGGCAAGGATACCGCTAAAATAATGTTTTTTAATGGTGTCAGCAGAAGCAGTGCGGCAGGAGATATAGATTATCTCTATAATAGGTACAGAGCTGACAATCTTGCATTTAGCTTTCAGCTGAAATTAAAGGCAATGGAATGTTATCCTGAATTCACCAGAAGGAATTATATAGATGCGTATCAGTACAATCTTCACCACAGGCAGAAGTCGGTTTTAGTGGAGGTTGGTGCACAGAACAATACATTACAGGAGGAATTAAATGCGATGGAGGTACTGGCAGAGGTACTTCACAGAGTTATATCGCCAGATAAGGAGAATTAAAAAGATGGTTATTTATATTCATATTCCATTTTGCATACAAAAGTGTCACTATTGCGATTTCTTGTCAGCACCATGCGATGCTGGTATCAGGGAGCGGTATGTAGAGTGTCTCATAAGGGAAATAGAATATTATGGAGAATGGTATGGTATGCGTGGTCGCAACATACCGGTTACTTCCATATTTTTCGGTGGTGGTACGCCATCCATACTAGAGTCAAATCAGATTCAGAGCATAATGGATAAATTGAAGACTACATATAGCATAGAAAAAAATGCTGAGATAACTATGGAGTGTAATCCAGGAACCGTTACAGAAGAAAAGCTTTCCGGCTATAGAGTGACTGGTATAAACAGGCTTAGTATTGGCTTACAGTCGGCTAATAATGCAGAGCTAAAAAGTATAGGAAGAATACATACATATGAGCAGTTTTTAAACAGCTATGATATGGCAAGAAAATGTGGATTCAAAAATATAAATGTTGATTTGATGAGCGCTTTGCCTGGACAAACTCTTGAATCATATAGGAATACTATAGAAAAAGTGTTGGATGTAAAACCTGAGCATATATCAGCATATAGCCTTATATTGGAGGAGGGTACTCCTTTGTATGAACGGATAGAGCAATTGGAAGAACAAAAAATGCCAACGGGGTTGCCCGATGAAGATACGGAGCGGGAAATGTATTATATGACAGAAAGAATGCTCAAAGATGCAGGATATGAGCGATATGAAATATCTAACTATGCAAGGACAGGCTATGAGTGTAAGCATAATACAGCATATTGGAGACGTGATGATTATCTTGGAATGGGTATAGGTGCTGCTTCCTGCATAGATGATGTGAGAATGAAAAATATAACAGATATAGGTGCATATATGGACATATATGAGAAAATTGATACAAGAGATGATGTATTACAAAAAGATGTGTCTGAAAGGAATATAATGGAAGACAATGCTCTTGACAAAGATGAGACAGATGTGCTGTCAGATGAAGATAAGATGGAGGAATTCATGTTTCTGGGACTCCGAATGATGCGAGGCATATCAAAGAAAGAGTTTGAAAGGCAGTTCAATGTAAAATATGATATGGTATATGGAGCTGTGACAGCTAAGCTTATAAAAGAAGGTTTGATTGAGGCCTCTGATGACAATGACAGCTTATGGCTGACACCACTAGGTATTGATGTTAGTAATATGGTGTTGTCTCAATTTATAGTTACATAATAAGTTTCTATGGTGCTTATAGGCATGAATTAGATGATAAAAAAGTACTATATTTTTCAGGCTAAAATGTAAAAAAGTGCTTGACAACTTCTCAAAACACCATGAAATCGGCGTTTTCACAACATGGGCATTGTGAAAAGAAAAACACAAGATGTTGTGTTTTTTAAAAAATACATCCGTATATTTGGTAGACAAATATTATATAGAGTGATATAATCTCATTCGGAATATCCGGTACGGGATATACAGGAATTAAAACGTTGTTATATGCTTTTAGTATAATAGTAGTTGGAAGTCAACTGAGATTTAGTTAGGAGAAGAATAATGAAGGTTATTAAGAGAGATGGTAGAGAGGTTGAATACGACCGCAACAAAATAGCCATAGCCATCGAGAAGGCCAATGATGGAGTCGATGCAGTAGAACGAATAAGCGAGGACAAGATATACAACATCATTGCTGGTATTGAGGCTAGAGGTTTAAATACTATGCATGTGGAGGACATTCAGGACACCATAGAGGAGAAGCTCATGGCGGAGAAGAAGTTCGCACTTGCAAAGGCGTATATCAAATACAGATATACAAGAGAGCTGGTTCGTAAGGCTAACACAACTGATGATTCGATTATGAGCCTTATTAAAAATAGCAACAAGGATGTTATGGAAGAGAATTCCAATAAAAATGCTATTGTTGCATCCACTCAGAGAGACCTTATAGCAGGTGAAGTGTCAAAGGATTTGACAAAGAGAGTCCTTCTTCCAGAAAAGATTTCAAGAGCTCATGAGCAGGGGGTTATACATTTTCATGATGCAGATTATTTCCTTCAGAGTATTTTTAACTGCTGTCTTATAAACATTGGTGATATGCTTGACAATGGTACTGTTATGAATGGAAAGCTCATTGAAAGTCCAAAGAGCTTCCAAGTTGCATGTACTGTTATGACACAGATTATTTCAGCTGTTGCAAGTAGCCAGTATGGCGGACAGTCAGTTGATATAAGACATTTAGGAAAGTATTTAAGAAAGAGTGCTGATAAATATAGAACTCACTATCGTGAGATATATAAGGATAAGATGCCGGATGAGGTTATCGAAAGTCTTGTGGAGGACAGAGTTCAGGACGAGCTTAAGTCTGGTGTACAGACAATGCAATATCAGATTAATACTCTTATGACAACAAATGGTCAGTCACCTTTCGTTACTGTATTTATGCAGATAGAGGAAGGCTACGAGTATGAAAAAGAAGTAGCTATGATTATAGAGGAGATACTTAAGCAGAGAATCGAAGGTATCAAGAATGAGAAGGGAGTATATGTTACACCTGCATTCCCTAAGCTTATATATGTTCTTGATGAGTGCAATTGCTTGCAGGGTGGCAAGTATGATTACCTTACTAAGATTGCAGTGGAATGTTCGTCAAAGAGACTTTATCCAGACTATATTTCTGCTAAGAAGATGAGAGAGAATTATGAAGGAAATGTATTCTCATGCATGGGATGCAGAAGCTTCTTAAGCCCATGGAAGGATAGCGATGGTAACTATAAGTGGGAGGGACGCTTCAATCAGGGTGTCGTATCACTTAATCTTCCACAGATTGGTATTATAGCTCAGGGTGATGAAGAATTGTTCTGGCAGCTTATGGAGGAGAGACTTTCCCTTTGCTTTGAGGCACTTATGTGCAGACATCACGCCCTTGAGGGTACACTTTCAAATGTCAGCCCTATTCATTGGCAGCATGGTGCGATTGCAAGACTTAAGCAGGGAGAGAAGATAGACAAGCTCCTTCATGATGGATATTCAACGATATCACTTGGATACATAGGACTTTATGAGGTTACAAAGCTTATGACAGGTGTGAGTCACACTGATCCGAAGGGAACAGAGTTTGCACTTAAGGTTATGACAAGACTTCGTGAAGCTACAGATACATGGAAGAGAATCACAGGTATTGGTTTTGGACTTTATGGAACGCCTGCTGAAAGCCTCTGTTACAGATTTGCAAGAATTGATAAAGAGCGTTTTGGAAGTATTCCAGATATTACCGACAAGGGATATTATACAAACTCATATCACGTAGATGTAAGAGAGAAGATTGACGCATACTCAAAGTTTACATTTGAGAGTCAGTTCCAGACTATATCATCTGGTGGTGCTATATCTTATGTTGAGATACCAAATATGCGCCATAACCTTACAGCACTTGAGGAGATTGTTAAGTTTATCTATGACAATATCCAGTATGCCGAATTTAACACAAAGTCAGATTATTGCCACGTATGTGGATATGACGGAGAGATAGAAATAAATGACAAGATGGAGTGGGAGTGCCCACAGTGTCACAACAAGGATCAGAACAAGATGAACGTTACAAGACGTACATGTGGATATCTTGGTGAGAATTTCTGGAATGTTGGTAAGACTAAGGAGATTAAGGCAAGAGTGCTTCATTGTTAGGAGATAAACATGAATTATGCATCTATAAAAATAATGGATGTGGCAAATGGTCCAGGTGTCAGAATGTCTTTGTTTGTCAGCGGATGCACACATTATTGTAAAGGCTGCTTTAATAAGGAGGCATGGGATTTTAATTATGGCGAACCATTTACACAAAAAGAGATTGATTATATTATAGATTATGTTAGTAGTCCGTATGTTTCAGGACTTACCATTCTGGGTGGCGAACCCATGGAACATGTCAATCAGCAAGGAATACTACCGCTTTTAAGACAGTTTAGAGAAAAGTGTCCAGATAAGTCTGTCTGGTGCTTTACTGGCTATGATTTCGAAAAAGACGTGGTAGGACGCATGATGGAAGAGTATGATGAGACCAAGGAGCTCCTGTCATATATAGATGTTATGGTAGATGGAAAGTTTGTAGAGGAACTCAAGGACTTGTCAATAAGATTCAGAGGTTCATCCAATCAGAGAATCATTATGGTTCAGGAATCACTAAGAGAGGGCCAAATAGTTCTCTGGGATGAAAAAACAGAAAGGTAAGAAAGAAATATGAAATTTGATGTAAATATCAAAAAGCTCAACGACAAGGCAGTTATTCCAACATATGGTACAGAGTATGCAGCAGGGGCTGATCTCTATGCATGTATGGATGAGGCTGTAACAATAGGTTCAGGGGAGACATATTTTGTTAAAACGGGTATAGCCATGGAGATTCCTGTTGGGTATGCTGGTCTTGTATATGCAAGAAGTGGACTTGCCTGCAAGAAGGGTCTTGCACCAGCCAATAAGGTAGGTGTTATAGATTCTGACTATAGAGGTGAGATAATGGTTGCTTTACACAATCATAGCAAAGACGCTGTAACAGTGGAAAATGGAGAGAGAATAGCTCAGCTTGTGATTACACCTTATATTACAGCAGCTTTCCACGAAGTAGATAAACTTGAGGATACTGCGAGAGGTGAAGGTGGATTTGGCTCTACAGGCAGGAAATAACACATTTACAGATTCTGATTAGTATTGAGAGGCATGTAAGATTTTAAGTGTAACTTAAAGTTTTGCATGCTTTTTATCATATAGATATAGGGAAGCTCTTCGAACATCCTATATGATAAAAATGCTCCACTAAGGATTGTTCATACATTTTGCAAACAATAGTGGAAAAAAAGATAAATGTATGTTAGAATATGTTTTAATGAAGGAATTTGTGTGAACATTTCAAATATTAAAGGAGAAAGGTGTGATACTATGGAATATAACGAAAGTTATTTCAGAAAAAGTGCCAATAAAAAGGCTATGACCATATGGATGTTGGTTGCAACTGTTCTTACAGTGGCATACATCATCGAATATTTTAAGGGGGGAAGAACAGGAAGCTATTTAGTTGTCTTTCTACTGGTATGTTGGATACCTATTGTTTTATCCTTTGTGTTTATCAAGCTTAAAGGATTGGATACTACATATTGTAAGGAAACTATAGCGATTGGATATGGTTTGTTCTATTTGTTTGTAGTTCTTACCGGTGAAACAAAGCTTACATTTATGTATGTATTTCCTATAGCAGGAATGCTGATGTTATATAAGGACAGATTTCTTCTTATAAGAATTTGGATATTAAATATGCTGGCAGCTATAGCTAGATTAGTTATGGATATTTTTGGCTCAGGGTTAACAGCTAAAGACATTACAGAATATGAAATTGTATTTGCACTTATTATATTAATCTATCTTGGGTTTGTTTTATCAATATCTCATACAACTGAGTCAGATGGAGCTATGCTTGGTACGGTACAATCTAACTTAGAACGAGTGATTCTCACTATAGAACAGGTTAAGACGGCTAGTACATCAATTGTTGATGGAGTGACAGTTGTGCGAGAGCTTTCAGATGAAAATAAGGATAGTGCAGAAAAAGTTGTTAGTAATATGGAAAATCTCACACTTAACAATACATCTCTTCAGGAGAGAACTGATTCATCTGTAAACATGACAAGTAGGATTAGGGAGCAGGTTGAGAACGTTGCGGGCTTGATTCAGGAAATGGTTGTGCTGATGAATCAATCAGTGGGAAATGCAAAGGAAAGTTCTAAGCAGCTTGATAATGTTGTTGCTTCCACAAATGAGATGGCACAGCTTTCATCTGAGGTAGAGACTATTCTCAGAGAATTTAAGAGTGAATTCGACATGGTTAAAGAGGAGACTGGCACTATCGAGCAGATAACTAGTCAGACCAATCTTCTTGCACTTAATGCTTCTATTGAAGCAGCAAGAGCTGGAGAAGCAGGTAAAGGCTTTGCAGTAGTTGCTGATGAAATCAGAAACCTTAGTGAGGGAACAAAGGCATCTTCAACAAGTATTATGAGCGCATTGGCACACCTTGAGCAGACAAGCGAGAAGATGACTGAGTCTATTACTAAGACATTACAACTCATAAATGCAACACTTGAAAATGTTATGATAGTAAGTGAGAGTGTAAATGCTATCACAGAGGATTCTATAAAGCTTGGTGATAATGTTCAGGTCGTAGATTCAGCTATGCGCGAGGTTGAAGAATCTAATAAGAACATGGTTGAAAATATGAATCAGGTAAGTGAAGTTATGGAACTTATGACTCAGAATATTGCTGTTGCTGATGACACAACAAGAGTTATGAGAAGTAAATACGCTGAAACATCTTCAAATGTGTTAACTATTGAGAAGATAGTTGGTCAGCTTATTGAAAAACTGGGTGTAGGTGGCTTTATGGGAGTGAAGGACTTAAAACCAGGAATGTATCTAAGTGTCAGTGTTGCAGGCAGACCAGGTAATGCGTACAAGGGTGTTATAAGCTCCGTTGGCGAAGGAGGCCAGATATTCGTTGAAACTCTAAGAAATGGATCAGATATATTTGAGTATTCAAAGACACAAGCATATGTACTTGAAATTGTTGTTGACAATGGTGTATATAGCTGGGATGATATAAAACTTGTTCCGCTTAAGACTGGCGGTTATAATATTACTGTAAAAAATAATCCAAAGGTTGTTAATCGTAGAAAGTTCAGGCGTATGCCTCTCAGCAATGGGTGCACAATAACGATTAACACATTGAAGAATAGTTTAAAAGGCAGAATGAGTAATATAAGTGCAAACGGATTTGCTATTGAAACAACAGCAGATGAGATTGCAAATGCAAAAGGTAACCGTATAAGTATATCAATTGAGGGATTCCCATTGTTGGAAGGAAAGAATTTAGAGGGTCATATAATACGAATTACAAATAATTCTGGAACTTATATAGTAGGATGTCGTATGCTTGATGACAATAAAGACATATACGAATTTGTAGAGAAAAATTATAAGGGCTACTAAGTTTGGTTGATTAACAGTTAGTTAAAAATGTGTTTGAATCAATCATCAAACATTATTTTTATATAATAGGAAAGTTCTTCAAACTTCCCTATTATATAAAAACGCTCCGCCAAGGATCGCACTACGGCGGATAGGAAGATGTCGCTAAAGCGACCCGCCGTAGGCGGAGAATCTTGCAAGCAAGATTCTTATATATATATAATACATTTTAGGAGGACTTAAAAATGGCAGAAAAGAATAAGTACGCAGGGACAAAAACAGAAAAAAATTTGTGGGAAGCATTTGCAGGAGAGTCTCAGGCAAGGAACAAGTACACATATTTTGCCTCTGTTGCAAAGAAAAATGGATATGAGCAGATTGCGGAACTTTTCTTGAAGACAGCTGAGAATGAAAAGGAGCACGCAAAGCTTTGGTTTAAGGCTTTAGGTGAACTTGGAACTACAGAGGAAAATCTCTTACACGCTGCAGAGGGTGAAAATGCAGAGTGGACAGATATGTATGAGCGTATGGCAAAGGATGCAGATGAAGAGGGCTTCCCAGAATTGGCAGCACAGTTTAGAGGAGTTGCTGCTATAGAGAAGGCACATGAGGAAAGATACCGTGCATTACTCAACAATATTGAGACTAAGCAGGTATTTGAGAAGAGTGGAGTACAGGTATGGGAGTGCAGAAATTGTGGCCATATAGTAGTGGGCACAAAGGCACCAGAGGTTTGCCCAGTATGTAATCATCCACAGAGCTTCTTTGAAGTGCGAAAAGAGAATTATTAGAAAATAAAAATATATGTAGTTAAAAGGCAATGAAGAAATGATGTTTTCATTGCCTTTTGTAAAAAAGGAGGTGCATGGACTATGAAACTTTTAAAGGGATATGGTAAATGCAAAACTGCACTGATGGTGTGTCTTGCCGTGCTTATATGTGCTGGATGTGGAAGCAGAGATGAGGAATTAGCAGAGTTAGTAGCCAGTGGTGTACCTGATTTTGACCAGCTTGCAAAGGAGATGGATGAAAAGGTATCTAGGGAGAGCGAAGAAGAGACTAATGCAAGCCAAATAGAGGATTTGACAACGACAGATATTGAAACAACTGAAGGAGGAGAGCCATCTGATATCGTTTCCACAGAGGGGACTACTAGTTTGGAGGTCACAACTACAGAAACGCAGAAGGCAACAGAAAAAAATACAGAACAGCAAACAACAGAGCAGGATAAAATCACAGAACAGAACACTACAAAGGCAAATAACACAACAGTAGCTACAACCACAGAAAAACCTACTTCAACCACAGAAAAACCTACTTCAACTACAGCAAAACCTACTTCAACTACAACAAAACCGACCTCGACTGCAGCTACAACGACGTCGGAGCCACCGCTTCTTTGTAAGGACGGAGCTTTGAAGGAATTCAAGGTAACTTCACTTGATGGAGTAGAATATACTCAGGAGATTTTTTCAAAAGCGGATGTGAATGTAGTAATACTTTGGACTACATGGTGTGGATATTGCAAGCTGGAGATGCCGGCGTTGCAGAGAGTTATGGAAAGCCACAGTGGTCAGAGTGTACAGTTTTTTAATATAGTAATGAATGCTGAAACAGATTACTACAAATCGTATGCACAGGATTTAATAAATCAAATGGCTATCACATTCCCATGCTTAGTATATAATGATACCATGAGTGATGGATATATAGAAAGTATAAGTGGCTATCCAACTACGCTATACCTTAATCGTGAAGGCGAACTTATGCATAAAATTGTAGGTTCATACGCGGCAAACGGAGAAGATTATGCTGTAGATGTTCACAATCAATTTCTGGATTTCTTTATACAGTATCCAGATTATCTTCCAGAGTAATAGAAGTGTGGTGATGATATAGTGAAAAAAATAATAGAGAGATACGGACTGATGCTTTTTAGAATTGCACTTGTCATAGTAGCTATTGTGTTTATGATTATAGGCATCGGGAGAGAAGAACAGATGATAACCATGATGAGGGCCATATACATATGTCTTGAATGTATTGGTATAGGGTGAGCTTATGAAGCAGAAGAAATCTAAAAGACATATATTTCAGATAGTATATACAGCCTTGACCAATGGATATGTGATGGGCTTTATAGAGGGAAAGATATACAAGGGCGAGTTTAAGAAATACTGTGTACCAGGATTGAACTGCCATTCCTGCCCAGGGGCGGTTGGGGCTTGTCCTCTGGGCTCATTACAGGGGATATTGTCGGAGGGACGATATCGCTTTGCCTTCTATATAGTGGGCTTTTTTATGCTGATAGGTTCCATATTTGGACGTTTTGTATGCGGATGGTTGTGTCCTTTTGGTTTAATACAGGATTTACTTTACAAGATTCCATTTGTGAAGAAAGTGAAGAATCTGCCGGGGCACAAAGCGTTAAAATGGCTGAAATATGTCATATTAGTCTTGTTTGTCATCATATTACCAATGTTTGTGGTGGATGCATTTGGTATAGGAAAACCGTGGTTTTGCAAATACATATGTCCAAGTGGAACAATTATGGCCGGCATACCTATGATATTGATGGATAGCAAGCTTGGAGCCATCATAGGATTTATGTACTACTGGAAGGTGGCTATATTAATAATACTGGTGCTGCTTTCAATTGTTGTTTACAGACCGTTTTGCAAGTATTTGTGTCCGTTAGGAGCAATTTACAGCGTATTTAACCCGATAGCCTTTTACAGATATAAGGTTGATGACCATAAGTGTACAAAATGTGGCAAATGCGAGAGGGTCTGCAAGATGGGTGTAAAGGTGTACGAAAAACCTAACAGCTTGGAATGTATAAGATGTGGGGATTGTGTGAGAGAGTGTCCGGTGGGGGCGATTGGAAAATGTGGTATAAAGGGAAAATGAGCACGGTCACTTGAAGCTAACCGTGCTCATCTCATGTATAATTCCAAAGCTAGCAACGGGAATCGAACCCGTGACCTCTTCACTACCAATGAAGTGCGCTACCTACTGTGCCATGCCAGCTGACCGTTTCTTATCGTATAACAAAAACATCATTTTGTCAATAGAAGTTACATTTTTAAAGTAGGGTGTGTTGGAGAAATGTGGTATTGAAACTTGACATTGATGCGCTGCTACGCTAAACTAATAGAAAAATTAAAGGGGGCTTTAAGATGGATAATTTTAACGCTAATTTTGAAAACGAAAAACCAATAGTTGTAAGTATGGAACAGGTAAAATCTTTGATTATTCCGCAGGTTATAGCAAAGTCGTTTTTGTTTATGTTTTGTGCATTATTAATTACAGCATTTGCAGCGTATACGACAGATATACAAACGGCATATCATCTAGTGGCATCGGATTCTTTTTACGTGTTGATTTTTGCTGAAATAGCAATTGTTCTTGTTTCAAATTATGCTATCAGCAAGAATATACCTATACTGGCAGCGGTATTATATGGTGTGTATTCATATCTTACAGGTATGACATTGTCGGTAATCTTTTTAGCATATACAACAGCTTCAATAACATCAATTTTTCTTGTTACGGCGGCTGTTTTTGCTATAATGGCAATATATGGACTTGTCACAGATACAGATTTATCAAGTGTAGGAAATATTTGCCTTATGGGATTGATAGGAATAGTGCTTGTTGGCTTTGTCAACATCATGGTGTTGGATAGCGAGATTCTTGATACATTTATATGCTGCATAGGTGTTATGGTTTTTGTGGGATTGACAGCATATGATACTCAGAAAATCAAAGAACGTGTGGAAAATACAACGGATGAGGATGTGTTGACACTGGCATTGTTCGGTGGATTTGAGTTGTATCTTGATTTTGTTAATCTGTTCCTGAAATTATTAAGACTATTTGGAAAGAAAAAGTAACTGGAAAATAAATCGCCAGTAGACAAATTTGATGACCTGATTATAGAGATATGCTCCCGTCAGTATGATGGGGGTATATCTCTTTGTGTATATAGAAGCTACTAAAAGTTATTCTTTCTATATATATAAACGGATAAAAATATAGAAAAAATATTGTATAAACGGACAAAAATATAGAAAAAATATTGTATAAACGGACAAAAATATGGAAAAAATATTGTATAAATGGACACAATGTGGCATACTATAAGAAAAAATCAGTAAGGAGGTGCGGGAATGAAGCGAAAAATTAAAGATAAGATCATGCAGTTCCTAAAAAAAGACATAAGTCACAAAGCGTTGCTTGTTACTGGTGCAAGACAGATTGGGAAAACATATATTATAAGACAATGTTTAAAAGAACACAGTGGTACGTTTGTAGAGATAAATTTTGTTGAAAATGAAGAGGCACGTAAGCTTTTTTTAGGCTTTAAGGATACAAAAGATATTTTACTGAGATTATCGGCAATAGTAGATAAGCCTTTAGTAAAAGGAGAAACGGTAATATTCTTGGATGAGGTGCAAGAGTGTAAAGAAATAGTGACTGCTATTAAATTTTTGGTGGAAGAAGGCAGTTATCGTTATGTAATGAGTGGCTCTCTTTTAGGTGTTGAGTTGAAGGATATTCGTTCAATTCCTGTAGGGTATGTTCAGATACTGGAGATGTACCCTATGGATTTTGAGGAATTCTGTATAGCTAATAATGTTAGTGAGCATATTTTAACGTTGTTAAAACAGTGCTATCAACAAAAAAGAATAGTGGACGAAATGATTCATGAGAAAATGATGGAATTATTTCGACTCTATTTGATAATTGGTGGTATGCCGGCTGTTGTCCAGAATTATATTGATACAAATAACTTAAAGTATGTAATAGAGAATCAAAGGCAAATCATTGCGCAGTATAAAAAAGATATAGCAAAGTATGACCCACAAAGTAAACTTTATCTGGAAGATATTTTTGATTTGATTCCAAGTGAATTAAATAATAAAAATAAACGTTTTATTTTGAAAAACTTAAATGAGAACTTTAAGTTCTCCAGATATGAAAATAGCTTTATATGGTTAAAGGATGCAGGGGTGGCACTTCCAGCATACTGTGCATCAGAGCCAACAGTACCACTTTTGCTGTCTAAATCCACGAATTTATTTAAATTGTTTTTATCAGATGTTGGTCTACTTGCAGCGATGTATGCGGATGGTATACAGCTGAAAATATTGATAAATGAATTGAACATGAATTATGGTTCAATCTATGAGAATGTTGTAGCACAGGAATTGAAGTGCCACGGATTTGAATTGTATTATTATAATAATAACAGATTAGGAGAATTGGATTTTCTTGTGGAGTATCAAGGAAAAATTTTACCGATAGAGATAAAGTCTGGAAAAGATTACGAGAGGCATGCAGCATTGAACAACTGTATGAATAATCCGCGATACGATATACCAAAGGCATATGTTTTCTGCAATGCGAACATAAAAGAAAAGGAAAATGTAGTGTATTATCCTATATATATGATAGCATTTATACAAAAAGATGAGCTATTGGATGATGTGATATATAAACCAGATTTTAGTATATTAATGTGATTGGATGGGGCAGTGAGAAATCACTGCTCTTGTTGCGTTTTTTTGTTGCCATTTTCTTAAAAATGTGTAATTATATATCTATATCATATAAGTACGGTAAATGTGTAAATAAAAAATAGGAGAAGTGCGATGTTAAATGAATTTAGACTGGTGTATCCACCAAATTATGACATGAGTAAAGAACAAAAGATGAACAGTTATGAGTTTATAAAATCGCTTCAGATTGATGACCTTGTCATTCTTATAAGAGAAAGCTATCTTGGCTTTAGAAATCTGTCGTTGGAGGAATATTTTACAACTGATACAGATGTGCTGGAATATCGTCTGGCAATTGTTGAGGATCTGGTTGAGAATCCAAGTGTTTACCAGGTTTTCTGCAAGGCGGTAAAGATTATTAGAAATATCCAGGATTTATCTCGCGCCATGAGTAGTGATTTTACTGTGGAATCAGCCCTTGGTTCTGTAAGATATCTGGAGATGTATCAGGAAATAGTGCAGTTGTTTGCTGATAATATAGCAACCATGACTTTTAAATCTCAGGGGATGCAGCTGTTGCAGCAACAGATTATGGAGATTAAGAATAGCGACGATTACACCAATCTTTGTACTGAGCTGTCAAAGATGGAAACACAATTTGGAAGTATAAAAAGTATAAGTGTGGGAGTGAACCTTGATGAAAACCTAAGGGTAAAGGAGGCAGGTGTCATATCGGTTGAGACAGTTCCATATAGGGAAGGTAACATTATGGATAAGCTCCTAAAGAAGAATCCGAAGGAGAGTCATGTGCTTATGACTGAATTTACTGCGGTTACAAGAGGGCTGCCGAAGGAAGAGGTTATTGCTTTAAACAATGCTACCACATCAGCTTTGCAAAATATATTTTCCAGATCATTGAAAAATTTTGAGCCACTGACTCAGAAGTATTTTAGAGATAATACCACATTTTTTATTAACCTGCTGGACGATATTCGTTTCCTTACAGCCGGTGTAAAGTTTGTGTTGTCTATGAAGGAACTGGGTCTTAATATGTGCAGACCACAGATTAGACCTATGGAAGAGAAAAAATGTGATTTAGAGCAGGTATATAATCCAGTTTTGGCTCAAAAATCCTTGGAGCATGCGATTGTTTCTAATTCTTTTTCCTTTGATGATAAGGGACGTTTCTATATTGTGACAGGTCCAAACCATGGAGGCAAGTCTATATTTGCTTATTCAATTGGAATGACGCAGGCATTATTCCAGCTTGGTTTGTTCGTACCTGCAAAAAGTGCGGTCATGAGTCCAGTTTCGGGTATATATACTCATTTCCCAGCGTCAGATGAGAATAATTATGGTAAGGGTCGACTTGAAAGTGAATGTGCAAGACTTGGTGCTATCATGGAGGCACTGACAGATACAGATATGCTTCTTATGGACGAATCATTTTCAAGTACCAGCGGTCTTGAAGCTGGATATATAGCATCTGAGGTGCTCACAGGAATCGGTGCGATTGGCTGTGGTGGTATATATGTCACCCATATTCATGATTTACCACAGCAGGTGGATGAATATAATGCTCATCCTATGAATAAAGGAAAAATTGATAACCTGGTAGCTTTGATGGAGAATAAGCAGGACGGCACAAGAAGCTATAAGATATCGAGAAGCACGCCAGATGGATTGAGTTATGCAAAGGATATTGCTGCCAGATATGGATTGCATCTTGATAACATACTTAGTAGAATTTAAATGTTTAATGGATAAAAAAATAAGTGAAAAATCCCATAGATATCCATGCTGAAACAGTAAAGAAAAGAGGTCGCAAGCGTTATGGTATGCGACCTCTTTTGAGTTATATTGTTATTTCCAGTAGGACCCTACTTCAGGGTATAGCATGTATTGACTATCAATTTTTGCGCCTTTCATCATTTTGTTAGGATTGTTTGACGGTCCCAGATATATATTAACGACAAGGTTTTCTTCGTTTTCAATACTATCTGAATAATAAACCTGCAATATCCAAAGATAATCTTCATCAAGAGAGGATAGTGGTAATGTTCCACCCATCTCTTCGCAGACAATATCAAGCAGAGAGCCATCATCCCCACTTGCAGATGGATTTGCAGAATTCCAGCCAACACCTGTCATATATTTATTGTCTAATGTTATGGCATTACTGTACAGTAAACATCTGCGAACTGCTCTTCCAAGTTCATCAGCTGCTTGAATGTCCTTGGCAGTTTTTGCTTTATTAACGTAACCCAGCACCGCAGATGATAAAACACCTATAAGTACAACCATGATTGCCATAACTACAATTAATTCAATAAGGCTGAAGCCCTTATTGTTTTCTTTATTCTGTTTTATCATAAATTTTCCTCCGTATACAAAAAGTTGACTAATAATTTTGTATTCACGCACAAATTATTATAACAATAATACTACAAATACCCACAAAAATCAATAAATTGTATCTACAAGATATCATTTTTATCAATGTAAGGTTAGATAATAACCAAAGTAGTCTTATGTTAAAAATAAAAATCCCTTGTCTTATGTATCAGAAACAGCTATACTACTTAGAGTGAGTTTACAAAAGGAGGAGTTTATTATGGCAATAGTCAGACCATTTGTTTGTGTGCGCCCGGCGGCAGACAAGGCAGATAAAATAGCAGCATTACCATATGATGTATATAACAGAGAGGAAGCATGTCAGGTTGTCAAGGGCAATCCATTATCGTTTCTCAACATAGATAGAGCAGAGACACAGTTTGATTCGTCAGTTGATACATATGATGAGAGAGTATACAAGAAAGCTAAGGAGCTTCTTGAGAAGATGGAGACAGAAGGAGCGTTTATCACAGATAATGACCGCTGCTATTATATATATGAGCTTACTATGGATGGCAGAAAGCAGACTGGTCTTGTAGCATGTGCATCTATAGATGATTATGCAAACGGTGTTATAAAAAAGCATGAGAACACCAGAGCGGATAAGGAAATAGACAGAATTACACATGTAGATACATGTAACGCACAGACTGGTCCTATCTTTCTTGCATATCGTGCAAATGCAGTAATAAATAATGTTATTGGTAAGGTAAAGGCTGAAGCACCAGTTTACGATTTCGTGGCAGATGATGGTATACGTCATGTAGTATGGAAGATTGGTGCAGCAGATGATATTAAAGCAATAGAAGACGAATTTAATAACATTTCGCAGATATACATTGCTGACGGACACCATAGAGCAGCATCAGCCGTAAAGGTTGGTATGAAGAGAAGAGAGGAGAACCCGGGCTTTGATGGCACAGAGGAATTCAACTTCTTCTTATCTGTACTTTTCCCAGATGAGGAGCTGATGATTATGCCATACAACAGAGTAGTGAAGGATTTGAATGGTAATTCGAAGGAAGAATATCTTGAGAAGGTTTCAAAGGTTTATGACGTACAGTGTATTGGTACAGATGCTTATGCACCTTCAGAGAAGTGTAAGGTGGGTATGTATCTTGACGGACAATGGTATGAGCTTACTGCAAAGGATGAGATAAAGTCAAATGATCCTGTAGAAGGTCTTGATGTATCAGTTTTGCAGAATCATTTGCTTGCACCTATACTTGGTATTGGTGACCCTAGGACGGACAAGAGAGTTGATTTTATAGGTGGTATCAGAGGATTAAGCGAGCTTGAGAGACGATGCAAGTCAGATATGACAGTTGCGTTCTCTATGTACCCAACCTCTATACAGGAACTTTTTGACGTGGCAGATGCAGGTCTTCTTATGCCACCAAAGTCTACATGGTTTGAGCCAAAGCTTAGAAGTGGATTGTTCATACATAAGCTTGGTTAGAATGTGAAGTTTGTATATATAAGAAAAGTAGGAAATGATGAAAAGTTTATTAAAGAAATTATTAGTCGTATGGCTTACAGCTACTATGGCACTATCGATATGTAGCTGTGGCGTAGGAAAATATGCAGAACTTGACGAGAGTAAACTGCTTATAGTTACTACACTGTTTCCGCAATACGATTTTGCAAAGCAAATAGCTGGGGATAAGGCAGAGGTTGTATTGCTGCTGTCACCGGGTGTGGAGTCCCATGATTTTGAGCCGACTCCTTCTGATATCATCCTTATCAATAAAGCTGATTTGTTTATCTACACAGGTGATGAGATGGAGCCTTGGGTGGCAACAATTCTTGATAGTATAGATAATCAGGAACTCAATGTCTTAGATGTCAGTGAGGGTATAGAGCTTATATGTGAGGAAGAAAATCATGAGCACAATCATGTTCATGATGAAACAGAAGTAACAGATGAGGACGAGCATAGCCATGGCGAAAATATTGTATTCTCTGAGTCTGACAATTCAGAGCATGACCACACTCATACAGCAGACCCACACATATGGACAAGCCCTGTCAATGCTATGAAGATGATTGAAAATATTGAAGAAGCGCTAGTAGAACTGGATCAGGCAAATAAGATATTCTACCAGGAGAACGCACATGCATATATTCATGAGCTTGAAGAGGTAGATAGTGAGATTAGAGAGATAGTAGAGCACGCAGATACTCACACTATATACTTTGGTGGTAGATTTGCTATGTCATATTTTGCAAGTGAGTATGGTTTGAACTATGCGGCTGCATTTGATTCATGTCAGGCAGAATCTGAGCCAAGCGCAAGGCTTATCGTTAAGATAATAGAAAAGATGCGTGAGGATGGTGCAAAGTATGTCTTCTACGAGGAGATGACAGATCCAAAGGCTACCAGAATCATAGCGGAAGAGATAGGTGGAGAGATACTGCTCCTTCATTCGTGCCATAATGTATCCAAGGCTGAGATGGAAGCAGGGGTAACGTATTTGTCCCTTATGCAGCAAAATGTTAAAAATCTTAGAACGGCATTGCAATAAAAGAAAGAATAAGCAATCAGATTAAGATGTAAATCTATAAGTAAGGTAAAGTCAAATAGATAAATTAAAGTGATGAGAAAGTAGGAAAAAATGTCACAGTTAATATGTAAAAATATATCAATTGCATATGAGAAAGAAAATGTGGTAGACAATCTGTCTATAACAGTTGAAAAGGGCGATTATGTCAGCATAATCGGAGAAAATGGAACAGGAAAAAGCTCACTTTTAAAGGGAATACTTGGTCTTGTAGCACTAAAGAATGGTCAGGTTATATTTGACGAGGGCTGTAGCCGAAAGAATATTGGCTATCTATCCCAGCAGAATCCTATGCAGAAGGATTTTCCGGCTTCTGTTTATGAAGTTGTATTATCCGGATGCTTAAAGAGTAAGGGATTAAGACCTTTTTATTCTAAAAGAGAGAAACAGCTGGCTATGGAAAACCTGAAGAAGCTAGGTATGGATGGCTTGAAAAAGAGTTGTTACGCAGACCTTTCAGGTGGTCAGAAGCAGAGAGTTCTTCTTGCAAGGGCACTTTGTGCTACAGACAGAATGATTATATTGGACGAGCCTGTTACAGGCTTAGACCCAGTAGCCACAGCTGATATGTACCATCTTGTCAATAAATTAAACAAGGATTTAGGCATTACCATTATCATGGTTACTCATGATATAGACAATGCCCTTAAATATTCCAATAAGATTCTTCATCTTCACAAGAAGAATAAGTATTACTATGGACCAAAGGAAGATTATCTAATCCACGGTGGATGTACAGAGGATTGTTGTGCTAGTGACGTGTCAGAGCTTCCAAAGACAGCTCTGGATGAGGAAAGGATAACACCTGAGGAACTGAAGTATGGTCCTGCTGACAGTGAGTGTAATAATCCAACCTGTCAGTGTCACCATCACATGTGTAATAAGAGTGGAGGTGACAGGTAATGAGCATATTTGAGGAAATAATGGGAATGTTTTCGTACTCATTTATGGTGAGAGCTATAGTAGTTGGTAGTCTTGTGTCGCTATGCGCATCGCTTTTAGGTGTTGTTCTTGTGCTTAAGAGATATTCCATGATAGGTGATGGATTGTCACATGTAGGCTTTGGAGCTATGGCAGTAGGTCTTGCCTTTAATCAGGCACCACTTATAGTTGCTATTCCAGTAGTTATTATTGCAGCATTTTTATTGCTGAGAGTCAGTGAAAATAGCAAGATAAAGGGAGATGCAGCCATAGGTCTTATATCGTCCAGTGCTCTTGCTATAGGTATGGTGGTAAATGCCATGTCATCAGGCACAAATATAGATTTAAACAGCTATATGTTTGGTAGTATACTTGCAATTGATAAGAGCGAAATGGTGCTTTGTATTATACTTGGAATCATTGTTATAGGAGCATTTATTTATTTTTACAATCCTATATTCGCGATTACATTCGATGAAAATTTTGCCCGAGCAACTGGCCTAAAGGTTGAAATATACAAGACAATATTGTCAGTGCTTACTGCAGTAACCATAGTTATTGGCATGAGGATAATGGGTACACTCCTTATCTCGAGTCTTATTATCTTTCCAGCATTGTCTGCTATGCGCGTAACACATAAGTTTAAGCACGTTATGATAATGTCAGTTATTATTTCGATGTTCTGTTTCTTTACAGGACTTGTGGCATCGTATCTTTTAGAGCTGCCTACAGGAGCAACAATCGTAGTCAGCAACCTATGTGTGTTCATCATTATGACTATAGCAGGAAGAATAAAGGTAAAGGCATAGGCTTATAAAGCATAGGTATTAATTTGCCTTAAAGCTTTAAGAGAACATATAAGATAGCTATGCATGGGAGGAAGCATGGAAACCTTTAAGAATGGAATCTTAAAAATATCAGTGAGAAATCTTGTGGAATTTGTCCTAAGAAGTGGTGATATCGATAATCGTGTTGTAGCTGGAGCTGATAAGGATGCCATGCAGGAGGGAACCAGACTTCACAAGAAAATACAGGGAAAAATGGGTGGGAATTATCATGCGGAGGTACCCCTTCGCATGGAATTCCCTTTTGACAATTATACCATTATTGTGGAGGGGCGTGCAGATGGCGTAATAGATAGTGTAACACAGGGTGATGATGACAAATCAGCCATGATAGATGAAATAAAGTGTATGTATGCAGACCTTACATTTATAGACGAACCAAAATTCATACATAAGGCGCAGGCAATGTGCTATGGCTACATATATGGAACACAGAATGAGCTTGAGACTATCAAGATTCAGATGACTTATGTAAATATTGATACTGAGGAGATTAAACGTTTCGAGGAAGAATTTACACTTGGCTATCTGAAAACATGGTTCAATGGTGTTTTGAACGAATATGTAAAATGGGCTGATTACATGTATATTAACCAAAACCTTATGCGTCTTACGGCAAAAGAGCTTGAATTTCCTTATGAGTACAGAGCTGGGCAGCGTGAGGTGGCAGTGTCTGTGTACAAGGCTATAAACAGAAAAGTACCATTATTCATACAGGCTCCAACAGGAGTTGGAAAAACCATGTCAACAGTGTTTCCTGCTGTTAAGGCAATGGGCGAGGAAAAGGCAGACAAGCTGTTTTATCTGACGGCAAAAACTATAGCAGGAACGGTGGCACATGAGGCATTCAGAACCTTGAGAAAATGTGGTTTGAAGTTCAAAACCATAGGGCTTACAGCTAAGGAAAAGATGTGTATCATGGATGAGACTAACTGCAATCCTGTGTATTGCGAGAGGGCAAAAGGACATTTTGACAGAATCAACGATGCAGTATTCGATATGATTACAAATGAGTCTGATATAACAAGGGAACTTATACAGGAATACGCCGCAAAGCACAATGTATGTCCATTTGAGATGAGCCTAGATATAAGCAACTGGGTGGATGGCATCATATGTGATTACAATTATGCCTTTGACCCACAGGCGTCTCTTAAACGTTATTTCTCAGAAGGTGGCAATGGCAGATATATATTTCTGGTAGATGAGGCTCATAATCTTGTGGACAGAGCCAGAGAGATGTATTCGGCAGAGCTTTGCAAGGAAAAGGTATTAGAGGTTAAGAGAATAATGGCAGTGCGTGACAGGATTATAGCCAATGCGCTTGAGAGAATAAACAAGGTTATGCTCATGTATAAAAGGCAGCTTGACGACAAGCAGTATCTTATACTTCCGTCTACAGCAGAGCTTGAGCTGCAACTAATGCGTTTTAACTCCCTTATGGAAAAGTATATGGATAAGCACAGAGAGTTTGAAAATAGAGATATAGTGCTGGATTTTTACTTTGAAGCGTTGAATTATATGGCAACAGTTGACCACCTTGATGAATGCTATGAGATATATTGCAAGATAGACGAGGACGGCAATTTTAGGACACATCTGATGTGTATAAATCCATCGGGAAATCTTAAGTATTGCATGCAGAAGGCAGTATCGACCATATTCTTCTCGGCAACACTTTTGCCAGTGAATTATTATAAAGAGCTTCTCAGTGGCAATAAGGATGACTATGCCATGTACATAGACTCGCCATTTGACCCGGCTAACAGGCTTATGGTTATAGGTGAGGATGTGACCAGCAGGTATACCAGAAGAAATCAAGCAGAGTATGAGAAAATCGCAGAGTACATTTACTGTCTGGCAACCTCTAAAACAGGCAATTATATGGCGTTTTTTCCTTCATATAGCCTTCTTAGGGCAGTCTATGATGTTGTACTGGTTCAGGATAGATATGCGAATATTGATGTAATATGTCAACAGAATTCCATGTCTGAGGAAGCAAGAGAGGATTTTCTAGCTCAATTTGAGAAGACAGGAGAAAAATCTTTGGTTGCATTCTGTGTTATGGGTGGCATATTCTCCGAGGGGATAGATTTGACCAATGACAAGCTTATAGGCACAATTATTGTAGGGACAGGACTTCCACAGGTGTGTGCTGAGAGAGAAATCATTATGAATTACTTTAAAGTCCAAGGCTTAGATGGTTTTGATTATGCCTATAGATTTCCAGGAATGAATAAGGTACAGCAGGCAGCAGGACGAGTTATAAGAACTCACGAGGACATAGGAGTGATAGCACTTCTTGATGAGCGATTTGCTAATAGAGATTATACCCAATTGTTCCCTAGAGAGTGGAAGGATATAAAGAGAGTGAAACTTGGAACGTTTTCAAAAGACGTAGACACATTTTGGAAAAATATTGATTGATAACTGGGATAAAAGAACGCAAATGTTTGAGTTAGTCCGGTTTATGTATATGCGGAGGCAGAAAATGATAAAGATAATAGAGAGATTTCTGGCATGGGCATTGATGGTTTGTCTCTTCCTGATACTTATCATAAGTGCAGTGGAGATAGCTGCCTACAGTGACTGGGGATATTATGAGGATGAGTTTGAAAAACACCATGTAATTACGGACAGTGGTCTGATGAATATAGAGATGGATGAGCTGATGGAAGTGACTAAACAGATGATGAGCTATCTGAGAGGTGATAGAGAAGATTTAGTTATATATGCTGAAATCGACGGAGAGGTAACAGAATATTTTGATGAGCGGGACAAGAGCCATATGGTGGATGTCAGAAATGTATTTGTAACAGCTCTTGATGTAAGAGCAGGGGCTTTTGTTATGGCAATCATTATATTTGCAAATCTTTGTCTGCTTTTGAATTTTGATGCAGTAAAAAAGCTTTTATTCAAGGCTTATTTATGGAACATTGGATATTTGTCATTGTTTATTGCAGCAATTGCAGTGTGGGCAGTCGTAGATTTTACAGGTGTTTTTTACAAATTTCATGCATTATTTTTCAGTAATTATGAGTGGATTTTGGACCCTGAGGTAAGTCGTCTTATAAATATGGTTCCAGAAGGCTTTTTTGTTGACATTGCTATACGAATAGTGGTAATATTTATTATGCTCATTTTGATAATGGGTGGGGTATTGCTTTTTTTAATAAAAGCAATACCAAGGAACAGAGTTAAAAATACTAGTGTTCCTCAATGATTTAATCATGAAACATACACACAAGTTGGAGGTACTTATGAGTAAGGTTAAAAGAGTTTACGTTGAAAAACAGGCTCCATACGCTGTAAAAGCGAAAGAACTTAAGGAGGAAATCGGTAGCTTCTTAGGTATTAAGACAGTTACAGGTGTGCGCGTACTTGTTCGCTATGATGTTGAAAATCTTTCAGATGAGACATACAAGCTGGCTTTAAATACTGTATTTTCAGAGCCACCTGTAGATACTCTCTATGAAGAAGAATTCCCACATGCTGACAGTGACAGAATATTTAGTGTAGAATTTCTTCCAGGTCAGTTTGACCAGAGAGCTGATTCAGCAGAGCAGTGTGTGAGATTCTTAAATGAGAATGAGACGCCTGTTATAAAGACTGCCATTACATACGTTATCGAGGGAGCTGTTGATGACGCGCAGTTCGCGAACATTAAGAGCTTCTGTATCAACCCGGTAGACTCAAGAGAAACAGGTATGGTTAAGCCAGATACTCTTGTCACAGTATTTGATGAGCCAGCTGATGTTAAGATTTTTGATGGCTTTAGTGCTATGGGCGAGTCAGAGCTTAAAGAGCTTTATGCATCACTTAACCTTGCCATGACATTTAAGGACTTCCTTCATATACAAAATTATTTTAAGAATGAGGAACACAGAGATCCTTCAGTGACAGAAATCAGAGTTCTTGACACATATTGGTCAGATCACTGCCGTCATACAACCTTCCAGACAGAGCTTAAGAATGTAGAGTTTGAAGAAGGTTATTACAATAAGCCAATTGTAGAGACATACAATAATTATATGGCTGACAGAGAGGTTATTTACAAGGGAAGAGACGACAAGTTCGTATGCCTTATGGACATTGCTCTTCTTGCAATGAAGAAGCTAAAGAGAGAGGGTAAGTTAGACGATCAGGAAGAGTCAGACGAAATCAATGCCTGCTCAATCGTTGTACCTGTAGAGGTAGATGGACAGATTGAGGAGTGGCTTGTCAACTTCAAGAATGAGACACATAACCATCCTACAGAGATTGAGCCTTTTGGTGGTGCAGCCACATGTCTTGGTGGTGCTATCAGAGATCCACTGTCAGGTCGTACATATGTATACCAGGCTATGCGTGTTACCGGTGCTGCTGACCCTACTAAATCAGTTAAGGAGACACTTGCTGGTAAGCTACCACAGAAGAAGCTTGTTCGTGGTGCAGCTAACGGTTACAGCTCATATGGTAATCAGATCGGTCTTGCTACAGGACTTGTTAAAGAGATTTACCATCCAGATTATGTTGCTAAGAGAATGGAGATTGGTGCTGTTATGGGTGCTGCTCCAAGACGTGCAGTTAAGAGAGAAACATCTGATCCAGGTGATATCATTATCTTGCTTGGTGGACGTACAGGCCGTGATGGCTGTGGTGGAGCTACAGGTTCATCAAAGGTTCACACAGAGAAGTCTATAGAGACTTGTGGTGCTGAGGTTCAGAAGGGTAACGCTCCTACAGAGAGAAAGATTCAGAGACTTTTCAGAAGAGAAGAGGTATCGTCTCTTATAAAGAAGTGTAATGACTTTGGTGCTGGTGGTGTATCAGTTGCTATCGGTGAGTTAGCTGATGGTCTTGATATCAACCTTGATAAGGTTCCAAAGAAGTATGCAGGTCTTGACGGAACAGAGATTTCTATCTCTGAGTCACAGGAGAGAATGGCTGTAGTTATCGATCCTAAGGATGTTGCAGAGTTCATGAAGTATGCAGCAGAAGAAAACCTTGAGGCTGTTGAGGTTGCAGTTGTTAAGGAAGACCCAAGAATGACATTAAAGTGGAGAGGAAAGACTATCGTAGACCTCTCAAGAGCATTTATAGATACAAACGGTGCTCACCAGGAGACAGATGTTAAGGTAGAGATGCCTGTTAAGGAAGATAACTACTTTACAGCTAAGTCTGTGGATGATGTTAAGGCTCAGTGGATGGCTACATTATCAGACCTTAATGTATGTTCGCAAAAAGGTCTTGTGGAGATGTTTGACGGTTCTATCGGTGCTGGTTCAGTATTTATGCCACATGGCGGTAAGTATCAGCTTACGGAGACACAGTCAATGGTAGCTAAGCTTCCAGTTCTCAAGGGCAAATGTGATACAGTTACAATGATGAGCTACGGATTTGATCCATATCTCTCAACATGGAGTCCATATCACGGTTCAATCTACGCAGTAGTAGAGTCTGTTGCTAAGATTGTTGCTAATGGTGGTGATTATAAGAAGATTAGATTTACATTCCAGGAATACTTCAGAAGAATGACAGAGGACCCAAGCCGTTGGAGCCAGCCATTCGCAGCTTTACTCGGTGCATATGATGCACAGCTGGGCTTTGGACTTCCTTCAATCGGTGGTAAGGATAGTATGTCTGGTACATTCAATGATATTGATGTTCCACCAACACTTGTTTCATTTGCAGTTGATGTAGCTAAGGAAGGCGATATCGTTACTCCAGAGTTTAAGAAGGCTGGAAATAAGCTTGTTAAGTTTAGTATAGAGAAGGATGAGTTTGATAAGCCGGTATACGCTCAGGTTATGAAGCTTTATGATGCTGTTCACGCGCTTATCAAGAAGAAGGCTATCGTTGCAGCATATTCATTGGATGCAAAGGGTATCGCAGCAGCAGTTTCAAAGATGGCGTTCGGTAATAAGATGGGTGTTTCTATCTGCGATAAGTGTGTATCAGCAGAAGAGTTATTTGCACCTGGATTTGGTAATATCGTAGCTGAAATTGATGCAGACAAGTTTGCAGAGGTAGAGGCAGTTATGTCAGAGCTTGGACAGTTTGTAAAGGTAATCGGTCAGGTTACAGCAGAAGCAGCTGTTAAGTATGGTCCTATGACAATCTCACTTGATGAGGCTATTGCTACATGGGAAGCACCACTTGAAAAGGTATTCCCAACAACATCAACAGATGATAAGACAGTACTTGATACACCTATTTACACAGGTGGAAGTGTATATGTTTGCAAGAATAAGGTTGCTAAGCCAACAGTATTCATCCCAGTTTTCCCAGGTACAAACTGTGAGTACGATTCAGCCAAGGCTTTTGAGAAGGCTGGAGCAAACACTATTATAAAGGTATTTAAGAACTTAAATGCAGATGATATCAGAGATTCTGTAAAGGTATTCGAAGAGAGTATTGCTAAGTCTCAGATTATTATGTTCCCAGGTGGATTCTCAGCAGGTGATGAGCCAGACGGTTCAGCTAAGTTCTTTGCTACAGCATTCAGAAACGAGAAGATGAAAGAGGCTGTACACAAGTTATTAAATGAGAGAGATGGTCTTGCTCTTGGTATCTGTAACGGATTCCAGGCTCTTATCAAGCTTGGTCTTGTTCCAAACGGACAGATTACAGGACAGGATGCTAATTCACCAACACTTACATTCAATACAATCAACCGTCATGTATCAAAGATGGTTTACACAAAGGTTGTTTCCAATAAGTCGCCTTGGTTACAGCTTGCAGAGGTTGGTAAGACATACACAAGCCCTGCTTCACACGGTGAAGGACGTTTCGTTGCTCCTAAGGAGTGGTTGGACAAGCTCTTTGCAAATGGACAGGTTGCTACACAGTATGTTGATTTAAACGGCAACCCAACTATGGATGAAGAGTGGAATGTAAATGGTTCATACTGTGCTATAGAAGGTATCACAAGCCCAGATGGCAGATGCTTCGGTAAGATGGCTCATGCAGAGAGAAAGGGCGATGCAGTGGCTATGAATATATATGGTGATCAGGATCTCAAGATATTCGAGTCAGGTGTTAAGTACTTCTCATAATATTACAAAGGTATAGGTATAAAATGTAATCATCTTTTCACTATAATTATGATTTATAATCATATTATAGTGGAAAGATGATTTTTTTATGGCATAAATTAGAATATTGTGCTACACTTGAATAAATAGTGAGCTTGAGATATATCTAGATCAAAGATACACTTTTTTGAAGAAAAGGGATGAAGATATGGGTAAAAAGATAGCGCTTGTTTGGCTGGCCGTGTTTGTTATCTCATCAGCATTTATTATTATATTTGGTGCTGGGATGGTAGAAAACATTAGATACCGTGGAAGCAAGCAGTTTGAGGTGGCAGAAATTGAAAATTGGCAGGTAGAGCATGACGAAGGGCCAGATTCAGAAGGTATATATACTATTACTTATAAGAATACCATCAGAGAGATTGCACCAGGTGGCGATTTTTTGATGTTTTATATTTATCATGGGGATGTATATACCTATGTCAATGATGTACTTATGTATAGCATGGTTATGGATAAAACCAATACGTTATTCGATACTGTTTCAGGAGATACATGGCATGCAGTATTCTTAGAGGAGAAATATGAGAATTGTGAAATTAAGGTTGTTGTCAAAACGCACTATAGCTCATACTTGAAATATGTGCCTGATTTTTACTTTGGAGACAGAACTAATATTGTGCGGGATGAATTTGCAAGAGGGGCTATAGGACTCATACTGTCCATTGCCATATTGGTAGTAGGCATAGTTATAATTGCGTATAGTCTTATAGTTAGAAAGAGTCGCTCTATCGCATACAGCATATTATATCTCGGTGTGTTTGCTGTTCTGTTGTCAGTATGGTTTATCATAAATATGCCAGTTATTAATATGGTATTTGATAATGGAACTACTCTGACCTATGTATCTTATCTTATATTGGGAGCAATAGCAGTGCCATTTATATTATTTGAGAAAAGCATTGTCAATGATGTGTATGACAGATTTTTAAACGGATTGGCAATTGCATGCATAGTTGTACAGTTCGCTGTTGTGATTATGCAGATTGCCAATATTATGGATATGAAAGAATCATTGCTATTTACTCATATTTCTATGGGCTGTGCTATTGTTGGGGTTATAGTTGTACTGATGCTTAATCTTAAGAGAAGTGGATTAAAAAATATAACCTTTATGAATAAGGTGAATTTGGTTAGTGGAATCGCGACGGCAGCAGGTGTTGCTGCGGATATGCTATATTATTACATGGATCCGAAGGATGGAAAGAGCTACATATTTACCAAAGGCGCATTTCTTATATACATTATAGTTCTCTGCTATAATAGTATGCGCGCAACACAGAGATTGATGAAAAAGGGTAGAGAGGCGAATAAGCTAGAAAAGCTGGCCTATATAGATGAACTTACAGGTGTATTTAACAGAGCAGCGTGCAATGACTTTATGATGAATTTGAATCTTGATGAGGATGAATATACAATTATCATGTTTGATTTAAATAACCTAAAGCAATGCAATGATACGTTTGGTCACAATATGGGTGACATATATATATTGAGCTGTGCAGAGGCTATTCGAGAATCATTTTTTGAGGTTGGAAATTGTTACAGAATCGGAGGTGATGAATTCTGCGTCATAGGCAGAAATATCAGCGACGAGACTATAGATAATTGTTATTGTATGTTAGAGGCAAATATAAAGATGTATAATATGGAACATCCGGAGATGCATATGAGTGTGGCATACGGGCACGCAAAATATGACCCACAGCTTGATGATGATTTAAAGGATACGAGAGGTCGAGCAGATAAGCTTATGTACAAGAAGAAAATGGAAATAAAAGGCATACACGGAAAGCTACAGGCATTATAAACAAGAAAAAAATAATGTATGGAAAGGAAGGACAGAAAATATGGCGTTAGAAAATGATTTAAGAGCAAATTTGATAAAGCAGTTTCCAGCTGAGGTTGTAAAAGCAAAGGATACAAGTGGGACAGAGTATTTTGCTTGTCCTACCTGTAAACGCCCTGTTGTGGTGGGAAAAGAGAAATGTGGTTCATGTGATCAGGCACTTAACTGGGACAATATTCGTGAGGAGGAAAAAAAGCTTTCTGGTGTAAAGAAAGCCACTCTTACATTTGAGGTTTCAGGAGATTTTGGCAAATCGGATTGTAGAAAATGTCCATTGTCTTATATTGCGAAAACAGGTGGAGAAAATATGTATGAATGTCCATTGAATATGAGAAACAATTGTCCTTTGGAATTTTCATAGAAATATGGGAGATACCAACAGGAAAAGGAGCAAAATATGCGTGAAATGGAATTTAAGATGGAGAGAGAAGGTCTGGTAGAGATTGGCAAAGAGTACGAGGTTTCTGAAGGACGTCTCCCTAGTAGTTATTATTATACATTGGAGCCTGCTATAGCTATGTCAGCTAATTATGAATTCCGAGAAAGATTGAAATCCACGAAAGGTATCGTAAAGGATATTCACGAAACCCCTCGTGGATTCTTTGTGACAGTTGAATTCGACGAGTAGAAAGTGGAAAGGGTAAATGAAGATGTCAAATAAAAAGGCTAATGATAAGAAGTCTGCTAAGAAGCAGACTTCATGCTGTGATACATGTTCTAATTATGTATATGACGAGGATTATGAATATTATACATGTGAGATGAATCTGGATGAGGACGAGATGGGAAAGTTTATGACGGATTCGTTTTATGACTGTCCTTACTATCAGTATGATGATGAGTATGCAATCGTAAGAAAGCAGAATTAGAAATGTTATGTTTGGAGATAGTTAAGTAAAATAGCTTCGGCAAAAAGAAAGTTGGGAGTAATCATAGTGAAGTTTATACATATTTCAGATTTGCATTTGGGAAGAAAAATATATGAATATTCTATGCTTGAGGAGCAAAAATGTGCTCTAAATCAGGTCCTTATGGCAGTTGACACACATAAGCCTGAAGGTGTACTTATAGCTGGAGATGTATATGATAAGTCCATACCATCTATAGAGGCTATAGAACTTTTTGAGTGGTTTTTAATGGAGCTTGTGGATAGGCATACCAAGGTATTTGTTATAAGTGGCAATCATGACAGTGTGGAACGAATATCCTTTGGTGCAGAGGTGTTCAAAAGGAGTGGAATCTATATAGCTAAGGCATATGAAGGAAATACACCAGTAGTGGCTCTTGAGGATGAATATGGAACTGTAAATGTTCATATGATTCCATTTGTTAAGCCTGCCATGGTTAGAAGGTATCACGAGGAAGATAATGTGACAGATTACAATTCAGCCCTTGAAGCAGTGGTTAATAATATTGATATGGATAAAGCTAAACGTAACATAGTGATGGTTCATCAGTTTATAACTGGTGCAGAGAGAAGTGATTCGGAGGAAGCATTTCTGGGAGGCATTGACAATGTGGATTTTGATGTATTTTCCGCATTTGATTATGTGGCTTTGGGACATATTCATAAGCCACAGGCAATGGGCAGAAAGTGTATCAGATATTCAGGTTCACCTGTAAAGTACTCCATAGACGAGATAAAACAGAAGAAATCAATGACACTTGTGGAATTAAAGGAAAAGGGAAATATAGTCATAGAGACAATACCATTTCAGCCATTAAAAGACATAAGAAGAATAGAAGGCACATATATGGAGCTGACAGACAGAAATAGCTACATTGGTACTAAGACTGACGATTACCTTCATGTAGTTCTAAAGGATGAAGATGATATACCAGATGCATTTCGCAAGCTTAGAGTTATTTATCCCAATATTTTAAAGCTTGAATATAGCAATAAGCGAACTGCTGTAAACAGATCAGTGACAAGCTTGGAACAGGTTAACCAGAAAAGCTTTGCAGAGTATGTGCAGGAATTATACCAAATACAAAACAATCAGGAGATATTAGGGGAGCAGATGAATATAGTAAATAAATATTGGGAAGAGAGTAAGGGATAATGAGACCAGAGAAACTTGAGATTTCAGCATTTGGACCATATGCAGGAAAAGTTAATATTGATTTTGAGGTATTGGGTGACAATGGCATTTATCTCATATCTGGAAACACTGGAGCTGGAAAAACAACCATATTTGAAGCAATAAGGTTTGCTTTGTATGGGGATGGTGGAATAGATGCTAGAAATAGTGACAGCTTTAGAAGTAAATATGCACCTGATGATGTAGCAACATATGTAGAGCTTACATTTTCACTGAAAGGAAATAAGTATAGTGTAAGGAGAAATCCAAAATACCTACGCCCAAAGAGTAGAGGTGAGGGATATACAGAGGCAAAGGCAGATGCAGAGCTGGAAATGCCAGATGGAAAGCTGGTGACGGGATATGCCAATGTATCAAAAAAGATAGAGGAACTGACAGGCTTGACGGGTGACCAGTTTACAAGAATAGTTATGATTGCTCAGGGCAAATTCAGGGAATTACTGGTGGCAGATACTGTTACGCGTGGAAAAATATTTAGAGAGATATTTAAAACATCATCTTATGAGGTATTGCAGAAGAAGGTTAAGGGAGAGTTTCTAGAACAATATAAAGCATATACCAAGACTAACGATGCCATAAAGCAGTATGTACAGGGTATAAAACCGTCAAATGATGTAAAAAAAGCTATGAGATTGGATGATATAAAGAAACAGGATGTCATCGGTAATCTTTCAGAGGTTGTAGAGCTGATTATTTCCATTGTTGAGGAAGATATAGCAAATGAACAGGACATAAACGATAAACAGAAAAAAGTTGATGATATGTTGACAGTGAAGAATAAGTATAGGTCTGACTTTGCTCATGTGAAATCCCTGTTGGAGCAGATAAATCAGAAAGAGGAAGAATGTGAGAAACTAAAAGCAGCATTTGCAGAGAGGACTGATTCTTTACAGTGTGAAGAAGAAAAGTCAGTAGAGCGTGAGAAATTGCTTGTTGAAATCAACAAAGAAAAGGATGCAGTAAGTATATATGAAATACGTAGCAGCAGGGCAAAAGACCTTGAGCTGTCAGAAAAAAAGAGAGAAGATATACAATCAAGGTTGACAGCGACAGAAAGGTCTCTAAAAGAATTGGATAAAAATGCTTCCAAGCTTTCCGATAGTATAGAAAAGCTATCCAATATAGAAGTTTCTATAGCTAAGAATGAGGCACATATAAAAGATGTGGAGGCAAAGAGGGATAGGATTTCATCAATTGAAATACTTTATACAAATTGGGAGAGAGCTAGAGAAAAATATGGAGAGAGTTTAAAAAACTATGACGTCTGTAAAGAAAAAGCAGATAAGGCAAAGATAGAGCATGATCACTATATGAAGGCATATCTTGATGGACAGGCTGGTATTATGGCTGATATGCTAAGAAATAAACCAGGAACGCCATGTCCTGTATGTGGCTCGACTCATTATATAGAATTGGCGAAGATGGATGTGGAAGCTCCGTCAAAAGAAGTTGTAGATAGGCTTAAGAGTGTTGCGGATGCTGCAACTGGGGATATGGTCAGTGCCAGTGAAAGGGCGGCGTCAGACAATAAAGCTTCGCAGAGAGAAATGGAGCTTTTAAAAGAAGCTATGTCTAATATTGATGCCACATGGACTCTTGAAAATATATCAGAAAATATGGCAAAAGCTATAGAGAAATTGCTTCATGAAGAAGAGGAGATTAAGGCGAAGAAGAAAAAATATGAGCTGTCATTAAAGGAAAGAGAATCTATGCAGATGGCTCTTAAAAAAAATAAGGAGACAGAGACAAAGGAACAGACCAGATATAACGAGCTTCTGGAACAAAAACAGAAAATTGAGCTGGATATAAAAGGTTGTATAACAGAGCTGGAAGTGTTGGACAAGCAGTTGAATTGTGCTGATATGGAAGAAGCTGTAGAAAAGCTCAGAGAAAAAGAAAAGTTATACAAAAAAATGCAATTGGCATACGAAGACGCCAGAAATGCCAAGGCGAGCAATGAAAAAAATCTGGTGCAATGCAAGGCTATAATAGAACAATTATGTGGACAATTATCTGAACATTTGTCCCAGTATATAAGTGACAACAATGAAAAATTGTTTCAGGCTGAGCATCGTGAAGAGGCAGTTAAGTATTACATTGATAGTATAGCAGCAGTAGAAGATGAAATATCAAAGCTGACATTTGAGAAGGAAAAGCTGTCTGTATGTCACAATGAAATATATGCCAGACTTACATCAAATAAAGAGACTCTTGAAAATATACAGAAGGAATCCAGTGAGCTGGAAGCTAAGGCTAACAGTTTAGGTCAGATAAAGGCATTGTCAGACACACTTAATGGCGAGGTTAAGGGGAAAGAAAAGATTCAGCTGGAGACTTTTGTCCAGATAGCATATTTCGAACAGATTATAGATAGAGCTAACACAAGATTTTTTGAAATGTCAGAAGGACAGTATGAATTTCTTAGAGACAAGAATACTGATAATAAAAAGAACCAGTCTGGTTTGGAGCTTAATGTATATGACCACTACAATGGAACCGTAAGAAGTGTCAAGACCTTGTCTGGCGGAGAAAGTTTTATGGCTTCTTTATCTCTGGCACTGGGTATGGCTGAAATAATAGAGGAGTCGGCTGGTGGAATATATATAGATACAATGTTCATTGACGAGGGCTTTGGTTCGCTTGATGATATGGCTCTTGAACAGGCTATGAAGGTACTTGGTAAGCTTAGTGACGGTAATAAGCTGGTGGGCATTATATCACACGTCGGTAGCTTAAAAGAAAGAATTGATAGACAGATAAATGTAATAAAAGACCCGACAGGAGGAAGCGACATAAAAGTAGTATAATGCAAAGCAAGGGGCTGTTGCACAATCATACAATACACATTATAGGAAGATTAGTTTTTAGTCGACACTGACTGCTAATCTTCCTTTTTTATGCCCTCTTAAAGCTATAGCTACCCTCGTACACCGAATTGTCTGTGTTTATTTTAAACACGCATTGAGAGGTTTCGTGAACTTTCTTAACGCCCTTTTTCGAATAAGTAGTTCGTCTTTTATGAAGGCAGACAATAGCTACAGCTGTGTG
>JAFQVJ010000001.1 GCA_017408025.1 Lachnospiraceae bacterium | reverse complement strand
TGCCACTATTTTCAAATTTCAACTTATCACAATTAACACCGATACCATGAAAATGCCAACGCTTGCTCTTGTGCAACTCTGGAACAAATAGATATTTAAAATCTGGGTTTTGGTCTTTTACATTTTTTAGAAACTAATAGACACGATTATAACATATACAAGAACAAAGTGGACAAGTCCACTTCAACTCCCTAAATCCCTCATTCATGAGGGACTTGCTCCACTTTGAGAGCCGAGCACGGTCAGCTTCAGCTGACATCTTCTTTTCGTGCGAGTGCTCATCCTTTGCGGAGCATTTTTGTTGTATAGGAAAGTTTCGAGAACTTTCCTATACAACAAAAAAAGAACAGACATGATTAGTTTCACATCTGTTCTAGATTATAGTTATCTTATCTTAATGACATTGCTCATTCATGAAGGATTAGCTTCACTTTGCGAGCCGAGCACGGTCAGCTTCAGCTAACATCTTCTTTTATTTGTTAAAATGCCGTCTATAGATTTGAATTCTATAATTTTTAATTAACTAAAATCCTACCGTAACCGTAGCTTCTTAGCATATCTCACTTCCGGCAATGATATCCTTATCCACAGTAAGAACAGAAAGATTTCCATCATCATCTGATGCTGCAAGTATCATGCCCTCTGATAACACTCCGCAGAGCTTTACAGGCTTAAGGTTAGTGATAACAGCAACCTTCTTGCCCACCATCTCTTCTGGCTTGTAGTATGCTGCTATGCCCGATACTATCTGACGAACTTCGTTACCAATTCTAATCTGTGAGCAGAGAAGCTTCTTAGCCTTTGGAACTGGCTCACACTTGATAACCTCACCTACGCGAAGCTGAACCTTGTCAAAATCATCTATAGAGATTTCAGCCTTTGGCTCTACCTCTGGGTACTTAACCTCTGGCTCTGCATTCTTCTTCTGAAGCTCCTCAACCTTTGCCATAACCTCTGCACTGTCAAGTCTCATAAAGAGAATCTCTGGCTTGTCTGTAACCTTATTTCCAGATGGGTAAAGACCAAATGTTGTAAGGTCCTCAAGACTTCTCTTTTCCGCATTTAACTGGCCGAGAATCTTGTTTGTTGTTTCTGGCATAAATGATTCAAGAAGAGTTGCACCGATGCAGATTGCCTCAACTAAGTTGTATAGAACGGTCTTAAGTCTGTCAGCCTGCGCCTCGTCTTTTGCAAGTGCCCAAGGCATTGTCTCATCTATATATTTGTTACATCTCTTAAATAATGTAAACACCTCTGTTATAGCATCTGCTACACGAAGCTTATCCATCTTGACACTAACCTTTTCTACCGCCTCTAATGCACACTTCTTAAGGCCTTCGTCATATCCGCCTTCTCCGTGTACCTCTGGATTTGTCACAACACCGTCAAAGTACTTGTTTGACATGGATATTGTTCTATTTACAAGGTTTCCAAGTGTGTTAGCAAGCTCTGAGTTAAGCCTCTCTATAAGAAGCTCCCATGTGATAACACCATCATTTTCAAATGGCATCTCATGAAGCACAAAGTAACGAACTGCATCTACACCGAAGAAATCTACAAGTTCATCTGCGTAGATAACATTTCCCTTAGACTTACTCATCTTGCCATCGCCCTGAAGCAACCAAGGATGTCCAAATACCTGCTTTGGCAATGGAACATCCAGAGCCATAAGTATGATAGGCCAATAGATAGTATGGAATCTAAGAATATCCTTGCCGATAAGGTGAAGGTCTGCCGGCCAATACTTTTTAAAGTTCTCGCCATGATTGCCATCTACATCATATCCAAGTCCTGTGATGTAGTTTGAAAGGGCATCTACCCACACATATACAACATGCTTATCATCGAAATCCACAGGAATTCCCCACTTAAATGATGTTCTTGATACGCACAAATCCTGTAAGCCCGCCTTTATAAAGTTATTCATCATCTCATTTTTTCTGGACTCAGGCTGTATAAATTCCGGATTCTCCTCAATATGCTTAACTAATTTATCTGTGTACTTACTCATTTTAAAGAAATATGCTTCTTCCTTTGCTGGCTGACACTCACGTCCACAGTCAGGACACTTGCCATCTACAAGCTGCGATGATGTGAAAAATGACTCACATGGAGTACAGTACATTCCCTCATAATGTCCTTTATAGATGTCGCCCTGCTCATAGAGCTTCTTAAATATCTTCTGAACCTGCTTCTCATGGTCTTTGTCCGTAGTTCTGATAAATTTATCATATGATGTATTCATCAAATCCCATATATTCTTTATCTCTCCTGCAACACCGTCTACAAACTCCTGTGGTGTAATGCCTGCTGCCTCTGCCTTCAGTTCGATTTTCTGACCATGCTCATCTGTTCCTGTCTGAAAAAATACATCATAGCCCTGCTGTCTCTTGAAACGAGCAATACTGTCAGCCAGAACTGCCTCGTATGTGTTTCCAATATGTGGCTTGCCTGATGTGTAAGCTATTGCTGTTGTAATGTAATATGGTTTCTTGTTCATTTTAAATCCTCCATTTCGATTTATCTAAGAAAAAACTCCCGCCTTTATAAAATATATAAAGACGGGAGAGAATCTCACGTGGTACCACTTTACTTCACAGGTGGCTCGCGCCATCTGCCTCACCGACTGCTATCACAGTCTTACCCTGTAACGGTGGTAATCCGTCGCAGCCTTATCTCAGGCGACCAGCGATATTAGGAAACAATTAAACACTTTCCGCTAGGCGCATATATGACTCGGTGCGAAGCTCCAAGGCCATCTTCATTCCACTCTCTATGTCTCCTTCTCAGCTAACGGAGTTCTCTGTTCATATACTTTGGAATTACTCTTCTCTTCATAGCTTTTTTCATATATAAATGTAGTTTAGTAATATTACAAGATTTTGTCAAGGCTAATTTTTCGCGTTTTTTTAATGTGTTCCCGATATCTCATAATCATAATAGGTATAATCCCCAAGACCTATCTTTAATACTGCTCCCCATGGATAGCCAGCTGTGCCTCCCTCTTTAAGCCACATATTGCAATATCCCTTTTTTGCATTCTCCTCATTGATATAAGAAAGATGAGGAACACCATCCTTATAACTTGTTATGTCTGTGCACACTATAATAGAACCACCTCGCAGGCACAGATCTCCCATCCTATCTTTTACAACAGCCTCTTTTATCTCTTCTATTGAAGTTCCCTTAGATACTATCAGCAATTCATTGTACAGCTGATGTTTTGTTGTCCACTTAAGCTTATGCATATTATAGTCATCCGAACCATCTACACTACCTTCCCCATTTTCTTTATTTATGTCAACAGAATACGTCAAGACTTCTTTGTCTACAAATTTCCCTGCGATAACTCCATCTATATAATTTCTGCCTTCCACACCATATACATCTACCGGTGTCAATATCCCATCCTTATCCTCATGATAATATGTATATTTAATTTCCACATAATCACTTTCTGACATATCACCCACGGTTTCAAACGACAGTTCATAAGAATCCCTGTCTTCACCAATTATCTCCATTGGCATCTGGGCTGGACCATATACATTATCTCCATTTTGGATTTGTAGATTGTGCAGCTTTCCTATGATACGGACCTCTGTGGTGTCCCAAGCTCCATAGTTTTCTATATTCATATTTGCATTTTCCTCTATGGGCTTATGTGCCATATCCTCCAGTCCATTGTATGCCTGTGTTCTGGCATATATAGTATATATGCCTTCTGCATTATCTTCACATACTCTGAGCTTAATATTGTATTTATCAACATTTATCCATGTGTCTGCCTCATATCTCACACCCTTGTACTCCACCGCAAACGGGCAGCAAATCTGCCTCATGCCTACATACTTGGCATAGCTTCCAAGACCATAACCCTTTATGTCTCTATGCATACCAAAGTCATTAAAGGTTATGGTCATACTTTCCCCCAACACCACATCATCTATAGTCGGCGTTACAGCCTGATTCACCGACTTGTCACTGTAGGCTTTTATGTCACAATACACAGGCGTATGAATAGTTACCAAATTCAACTCATCCTTATAGGTTAGAGTTTTTCCTGACTTATTCTTATATACCAGCTCCATCTGACAATCATTGTATTCACCAATTAAAGTACTTCGGGTTATTTTTATATCATCCTCATATAAATCTGTATCAGACGATGTCAGTACAACATTCGGCTTGCTCCCTTGCTGCATTTGTACGTCGTCAGACAATACTGTTACTCCATTTACATTTACACTGTCATTTCTAACATATACATTTCCCACTAAGGTATTTGCAATTGTACTGTAATTCGCATCTGGGATAACCGGTTTTTTTCCATTACTTCCTTTCAACGCAATTGTATCTATACTATCTGCTGTATTCACAGAGCAATCTGCAATATGATTCTTTGCCTGTCCATAGGAAACATAACTCCACGTAACATCATCTACACTTATAGCAGGTATGTCTATAGTCTGGTCACCATCAAATATATTACTGTTCACTTGTATATTACTTAATGTATATACATCCATTTCTCCAAATTCATAATAGTAAAAATCCCTTGTAACATCATAATACCTATATACAACCCTTGTATCCTGCTGTTCCACACCATAATAGTCCTTCCACTGCAATATATAGGTTACTGGCACCTCAACGCATTCATGCAGGCGTGCATGAACATAAGTCAATTTCAAAATACTCTGTGTCCTATCAGCACGCCCTTTTATAAACAGTGACTCACCTGATGGAATTCCCTTCCCAACATCAAAGGTCTGATTTCTATCTGAACCTGCCCCCAACATAAACGATGAATACTGGGAAGTATTAAAATATACATCTTCTTTGTCTACGATTTCTGCATAGCTCTCCCATTTTTTTACAATCTGCGGAAACGCAATCTTCATATTGAAATGAGCTTCTAAACTCTCTGGAGATGCCCAATCTCTCGCACCGGATATGCCCTCATATGTTAAATATACCTCTCCTTCATAAGAACCTCCTACATACAAAGTTCCCTTGTCTTCGCCATCCTCTACAACCGTCATAACGCTGTCAATGTACACATCATCTCCATAACCCGTTAATATGGTATGCCACTCCTTAGACACACTCATTACAGCATTCAATATCTCAGTCTTATCAGATTTGAAATAGCAATAAATATACTTTGAATTATTGGGGTCTGGCTCATCTGGCTTATAATTCTGCTTTGTGACAATAACATACTGTTGTTCAGGAGCATCTATAGGCATGTCGTATCTTTTGATAATCCATCCAATAGTTTTATAGCGCACACTTCCAGATGCCTTCTTGTCTCTCGTATTAAAATACAGACTGCCATCCTCATCAAAATAGAGTTCATCCTCACTTGCCTTTGCCACCATTGGATTAACATTAAAAAAAATCATTAGAAAAAAGAGCCCTGCTATGAGAAGCTTTAGATAAGATTTTGAGTATTTTTTTGTTTTACATACTAATTCCATACACTGTCCTTTCCCTCTCCGAAAATGAACAGTTGAAATATCCACATCAATTCAATGACAACATCATATCATAAAATAAGTGTATTGTAAACCTCCCCTTCCATATGGTAGAATGGGGAAGTACAAAACGAAAGGGGACATATTTTAATGAGAAAAAAAAGTATACTTATAAAATTCACAGCCATATTAGTGTCTTCTGTCATTATATTTTCAGGTTGTCAGAACAGTCGCTATGACCGCTTCGGCGAAACCGAGACAGAATCAACCACCACTGGCTCAAGTGGTTCTGAAGATGAAACTACTGGTCATCACGGAAACACTCCAAACAGTGGCACTTCTGAGGATAACAAAAAGATTCAGGAGGAATTTGACCAATTTTTATTAGATACATATATAGATTCTATGTCATCAAGCCTTGTATCTGCACACTTCGATTTAGAACATCCGGAGGATTATGGTATCACTGAATATGATTCTATCTGGGGTGACGATTTCCTGGAAAGCTACGAAAAAGCTTTGGAAGAAGACAAAGAGCTTTACAATGAATTAACTGCTTTTAATTATGACGCCCTTACAGAAGATCAGCAGTTAACCTATGACACATTGGAAAAATTTCTTGAAAATTGCTTTGATCTGGATGAATTTTACTATTTCGGCGAAGCATTTTCACCAACGTCAGGTTCTCAGTTTGAGCTGAACCTTATATTGTCGGAATTTAGAATCAACGATAAAGATGACTTGACAAATTATATAGAAACATTATCTACATGTGATGACTATATAAACAATCTTCTTGAGTATGAAAAATGGAGAGCAGATAACGGATATGCCATGACCGACAGTGCTATAGATGATGTTATCGGTCAGTGTCAGGACATTCTTGCAGCATCAGAGCCAGCATTTCTTCCGGTTATACGAGAGGTAATAGACGGATGCGATTTCCTTAGTGATGACGAAAAATCAACCTATAAGACACAGATTACCACACTTGCTACTGAGAATTTCATCCCTGCTTATGAAAATATTATTTCAACTCTGACTGCAATCAAAGGTTCCCGCTCTGTAGAAGGTGGTCTTTGCAATTACGAAAATGGTAAAGAGTATTATGAATCACTTATAAGACTCTACACGGGTTCAGAGAAATCTATGGAAGAGCTTATAGACGCCATAGAGCAGGATATTTACAGTGGTCTTCTTAAATACTCTTCAATTGCTATGTCTGACCCAGATATCGAGACAAAGCTTAATGACGAGCTTGTGTATGCAAAAACAGAACCTGACGAGATACTTGCTTATCTCATATATATGTTAGAATCAGATTTCCCTGCACCTGTATATACTGGTTACACCCTTAAATATGTTGCAGAATCCATGGAAAGCTCATCAAACCCAGCTTTCTATCTGGTGCCACCATCAGACAATTACAAGCACAATATCATATATGTCAATAACAGTGATGAATATGCACACATGGACTTATTCCCGCTGCTTGCACATGAGGGCATGCCTGGACACATGTATCAGATAAACTATTTCTTAAGCCTGAACCCTAACCCAGTACGTTCTCTCCTAAGCTTTGATGGATACGCTGAAGGTTGGGCACAATATGTAGAGCACTACTCATACAACTGGTCTGGAATCGATGAAAACGTTGCTGACATAATGGTTATCGATGATAAGTTTAGTTTTGCACTTTATTCAAGAATCGATATCGGCGTAAATTATGAGGGCTGGGATGTGAAAGATATCGAAAACTACCTAAAGGACTATCTTACAGATACAAGTATTTCAGGTGAGTTATACGAACTGTTCATCAATGATCCTGGTATCTATCTGCAGTACTACATCGGTGAGCTTGAGATTCTTGAATTGAAGGAAAAGGCTATGGACGAACTGGGCAATGACTTCGATATAAAGGAATTTCACCAGTTCTTCTTAGAGGTGGGACCAACATACTTCGATATTATCGAGGATCGCATGGAAGATTGGATTGAAGAATATTAGAATACTACAGTATTCCTAGAATATTATTATTAACATAAGCATATATTACACTGATAAACATAAATAGGTGTAATATATGCTTAATTACTTATGGGCTGGTATGATTATAATCGGAGTCTGCTATGGGGCTATCACTGGCAATCTGACAGAACTTGGGGATGGAGCTTTAAATGCAGCAGGTGAAGCAGTATCTCTCTCCATTACCCTGCTTGGTATCATAAGCATGTGGACTGGTCTTATGAAAATAGCAGAAAACTGTGGCATCATAGCTGGGGCTTCCAGATTTTTATCTCCTGTTATACATTTCTTATTTCCAGATATTCCAAAGGACCACAAAGCCTCAGAATATATTACTACGAATATTATAGCAAACATATTTGGTTTGGGATGGGCTGCTACACCAGCTGGTCTAAAGGCTATGGATGAGCTGTCGAAGCTCAACAATAATTCACATATTGCAAGCAATGCTATGTGTACATTTCTTGTCATAAACATTTCTTCTCTTCAACTTATACCAGTTAATATGATTGCCTACAGAACCCAATATGGCAGTGCCAACCCTTCTCTTATCGTTGCCCCTGCTATCATAGCCACTCTTATAAGCACATTAGTAGCAATTGTATTTTGTAAGATAAAATGTACTAGAATTAAACAGAAAAAGATGTTATGATAATAGCAATATAACGGATAGATGGAGGAACCGATGGATTCAAATAATAACGTTTACGATACTTTCAATGAAGTATTAGTAAAATTATTCACAGATATAATGCATATAGAAGAAAAAGCCATCATAACTGATGAATTCAAAGATATCAGCAATAATGATATGCACATTATTGAAGCTATCGGCATAGATGAACCTAAAAATATGTCATCTGTTGCTAAGACTTTATCCGTTACTGTAGGCACACTGACTATCGCTATAAACAATCTGGTAAAAAAAGGTTATGTAAACAGAGTAAGAAGCGAAAAGGACAGACGTGTTGTATTCATTTCCTTAAGTGCCAAGGGGCTAAAGGCATATGAGCATCACGCAGAATTCCATAAACAAATGATTAAAGCTACTATAGAAGGACTTGAAGCCAATGAGGTTACTATACTGGTAAAATCATTGACCAACCTTGTTGATTTCTTCAAGAAGTGGCAATAGTAATACAAAGGAGGATTATATATGGATAAAAATCTTATTGACCTTTCTGATTTAGAAAACGCTTTGTCAGCACTTGGAGATGTCAACTACGAAGATGAACTGATGACTGACGAGATGAAGGCTTCACAGGCTAGATGTGATTCCTACATCGAAAAACATATGGATAACGATTAATTTTATTGTTTATATCCTAAAATTGTATAAATGCGATTACACTTAAGACAAGGGACTGTCAAAAATGACAGTCCCTTGTATATTATTTTTCCAACAATGCATCGTAGATATCGCGCTTTGACACGCCTCTATCCTTAGCCACTGCTTTCATTGCTTCCTTTTTGTCCATTCCCTTTTCCAGATACATCTTCATGTGGTCATCTATGGTCATTTCCATAAATGATTGTATACTTTCCTCTCGTTTTTCCTCAAAGGTTTTTCCTGCGATTACCAGCACATGCTCACCCTTTGGCTCTGTTGTCTCGTATTTGTCCATAAGTGCTGCAAGGGTAGTCTTTTCTGCATTTTCATGAAGCTTGGTAAGCTCCTTGCAGAGCGTTATGCTTCTATCGCCCAGCACTTCGTAAAGCTCCTTTAAGGTCTTTAGAAGATGATGTGGCGCTTCATATATGATAATGGTTCTAGTTTCTTCCCGAAGCTCTTCTAAAACTATTGCTCTCTCTTTTTTATCAGCCGGAAGAAACGCCTCAAATGCAAATCTTCTTGTAGCCTGACCTGACATGGTAAGCGCTGTGATACACGCAGCTGGACCCGGAACGGAAGATACCTCTATACCAGCTTCTATGCACTGTCTCACAAGCTCTTCGCCTGGATCTGATATACCGGGCGTACCTGCATCAGTTATAATCGCTATATTCTTTCCCGACTGCATTTCTCTTACAAGATACCTGGCTTTGTCCACCTTGTTATACTCATGATAGCTTGTCATAGGTGTCTTTATCTCAAAATGGTTCAGAAGTTTTATACTATGTCTGGTATCTTCTGCCGCTATAAGGTCAACCTCCTTGAGAATCCTTAATACTCTGAAAGTAATATCCTCAAGATTCCCTATGGGCGTTGCACACAAATACAATTTACCTGCCATTACTTATCCTTTCTCTTTAAGAAATTGTGGGCTAACAGCTCACTTCATTTCCATATAGATTAACTAGCTCTTCTGTGTACACATTTACTTCTTTGTATACCACCAAAGGTTCTTCTATCTTTACCATGGATTTTCCGCCCTTCAATGCCTCTATCAGCACCATATTGGCTTCCTTGTCCTTGTAGGGATGCACAAACCGTATACGCTTCGGCTCCAGCTTATACCTTGTCATCATATTTATAATCTCTACCAGTCTATGTGGTCTGTGAACCATGTACATTCTGCCATTCTGCTTTAAAACTGCCGCTCCCTCTCTGACTACGTCCTCAAGAGTACACAAAATCTCATGTCTGGCAATAGCCTTTGGCATGTCAGGATTCTTGATACCATGTAGGTCATTCATATACGGTGGATTGACTGTAACTACATTCATCACACCCTTGCCAAATATCCCTGATGCCTCCTTGATATCGCCCTCTACTATATCTATCTTTTCAGATAGATGATTAAGCTCCACGCTTCTTCTCGCCATATCAACACTCTCAGCCTGTATTTCAAGACCTGTAAAATGTTCTCCATCTGTTTTTGCCTCGAGTAGTATAGGGATAATACCTGTTCCAGTACCCATATCCAGCACTTTCTCCCCTTGCTTTACCGTTGCAAAGCTGCTAAGTAGTACTGCATCCATGCCGAAACAGAACTTTTCCACGTTTTGAATTATCTTGTATCCCTTGCGCTGTAAATCGTCTATGCGCTCTCCCGGTAGTAAATTAGTCATCGAACTTTGACTTTCCTTCCTGTCTCTCCAACGCTTCAAGAGCCTTTAACTCTTCATCATTTACGTTAAACTTCTCTCTTCTTTTCTTAGGCTTAAACTTAAGCTCGTCCACTTTGTATTCACGGATTTCCTTTTCGTCCCCAACCTCTACAATAACCTTCACAAGCTGACGAAGAACATTTACACTGCTTACCTCGCCTCTATTGCCATCGATTGTGTTGACAAAATCACCCACGTCTGGAAGTCTAGAATTTAGATACTCATATGTCTCCTCTTCGTTCTTGAGACAGCACATAAGTCTGCCACACACACCTGATATCTTCACTGGATTGAGTGAAAGATTCTGTTCCTTCGCCATCTTGATAGACACAGGCACAAACTCAGAAAGATATGAGCTACAGCAAAGTGGTCTGCCGCATATACCGATGCCACCGAGAACCTTTGTCTCGTCTCTTACTCCTATCTGTCTAAGCTCAATTCTTATCTTGAATACTGCTGCCAGATCCTTTACTAACTCTCTAAAATCTATTCTTCCATCTGCCGTGAAATAAAACAGTACTTTATTGTTATCAAATGTATACTCTGTATCGATAAGCTTCATATCAAGATTATGTTTTTTAATTTTTTCAATACATATCTCAAAAGCTTTTTTCTCTTTCACGCGATTGTTGGCGTCTATCTCGTCATCCTCTGGTGTTGCCACACGGATAACCGGCTTAAGTGGCTGTACTACCTTGTTGTCTTCTACTTCTCTTGCACCAAGTACAACATGACCATACTCCACGCCTCTGGCTGTCTCTACGATTACATGCTGCCCTGTCTCTATATCCAATCCCAAAGGATCGAAATAGTATATCTTTCCCGTTTTTCTAAATCTAACTCCTATTACCTTTATCATATAAATCTCCAATCTGTCTTTTATATAACTTGAAACGATTACTCAGCTTATTCTGCCTCTCGTATCCATACCATTTTTAATTCACACCTTACAATCATACCATACTTAGTCAGGCTTTTTCTACTATTAATTTATTCCGCTAATACCGACCTAATCTTTATAAACAAAAGCTCCATGGATATATCAAAATTAACATTTGATTTAAGTCTTCCCTTCAACTCATCAATTTCCTTAAATATCTCTTCCAAACCTTCATAGCTTGCAACATCTGCCTGTTTTTTTATGATCGCGCCTTCATCTGCGAATATAAGCTGACTCTTTTCCATAGATGCCTTGCGCAAAAGCACATCTCTAAACCATGTGGTTACAAGGCTTAAGTAACTGTCTATATTTTCTTTGTATACAGACATCTCCTTAATAGTCTGGTTTATATCCACCGCAGTCATCTTCTCCAGATTTTTCATGGTACGCACCACATCATCCTTCATCTGATTGAAATCCTCTGATGATGCCATATCCATTGCCTTACCCAGATTACCCCCTGCAAATTTTGCCGCCATAGCAGCTCTGTAGTCAGGCATATTCACCTTTTCCATAAGGTATCTCTGTATATCTCTTGAATCCAAAGGTCTGAGATTCAGGCTCACACACCTTGATAAAATAGTCTGCAGAAGCATCTCTCTATTTGCAGTTAAAATAATAACTATTCCATATGCAGGAGGTTCTTCTATAGTCTTTAGCAACGTGTTCTGCGCCGATGGGGTCATCTTCTCACCTTCGTCTATTATATATATCTTATATCTTCCCGAATAAGGCTTGATGCCCATATCATTTACAAGTTGCTCTCTTATCTCATCAACAGATATACTTGCCGGCTTCTCATGGGTAATCCACTTGATGTCGGGATGGTTGCGCCCCACTGCCTGCTTGCAGCTTCTGCATTCCATGCAAGGCTCATCTCCTCCGGCTTCGCATTGCAATGCCGTAGAAAAAATGTCTGCAATCAGCTTCTTTCCCATGCCCTTTTCACCATTTAATATATATGCATGGGATACCGTTTGAAGTTGTAATGCTTTCTTCATATGGGCAATAACACTCTTTTGCCCAATCACATCCTTAAAGCCCGCCATGATGTCTCCTGTCTTTAATAATATTTTTTATGTGATACTTTTCAATAATCGAATAGCTTTTTATGTCAAAATATCAAGAAGCAATCCCTCTATTTCACCAACCTTGGACAGTATGGCAAGGTTATCCTTCTCGTCCTTTAAAAGCTCTCCTGCCAGCTCGTCCAGATTCTCATCTATCAAACGTATAATACCATATACCCTGTGTCTTCCTCTTCTATCAAGGAAATTCTCTCTTGAGAACTTATGACTTCTGTATACTACCTCATTTAAAAATGATTTGATGAGCTCTCTGTACCTTCTCATATCTCTTATATCAGTTCTCTTTGATATCTTCTTTCCCTGCTCTGATATCTCATTTACAAGGGCGCTTACCTTTGCCTGAATATCTGCCTCCTGTATATTACTAATAAGTGTAAACTTAAATGTACCGTCACTCTCTTTTATATATTTTGCATTTTCTACTCGATTTGCATTGAGAAGCTCTGATATTCGCATATCCATATTGTCCATAAGCTCACCTCCTCATTTCGAACTGCTACCTAATTTTGCTTCACTTCTTTATTTTGTATAACTGATTTTATCTCTTTATAACATCGGTCTAAATCGTCATTTTCATAAGCTTTATCAATGTTACATCTGGCAATATTTTCTACAGAGAAATCCGCCTCATCCGCCAGAAATCTTCTACACAGCTCTGCATATTTTGGCTTATCCTGAGTTTTCTCTCTGTCAAGTGCTCTCTGTAGGCGCACACCGTCATCAACATTTATATACAGCGGTACAAGCATGTCCTTGCCAAAATAATTTCTCACTTTCTCATAGGATTCAAGGGTGCCTATAAGAAGATAATTAGAATTATTATCAAGGTCTATCTGACCATCATCCACGGTCAGATATTTCCATACTCCATACACTGTATTGTATGCCCGAAGCTCTATGATTTTGCCATCTGCATCGAGCTTGACCAGCGCATCCTCATCTATAAAGTGGTACTCCACTCCCTCCGTCTCGCCCTCTCTCATAGGTCTCGTTGTGTAGCCCACGATTGTTTTCAAAGCGAGCTCACTATCCTCTATAAGCTTTTTAAATATGGTATCCTTCCCCGATGAGCTTTTTCCCATCAGGTAAAATATTTTTCCCATAGTCGAATTCCTTCCAGTCTTCTTTAATAACCTTTATCTTACTTAAGCTATCGTCCATAAGTCCTTGAACATCAAGGCCCTGACGTTTACATTTTAACAGATATTCAATAATTGTTGTATCCATAATCTCACCTGGTGCCACAACTGGTATTCCTGGTGGATATAGATAAATGTACTCAGCAGATATTCTACCACTACAGGTTTGGAAATTTACTACCTCATGCTCCGACTCCATGGCCTCATAGATACCCTCACAAACCACTGCCTTCTTCTGTTGCATGGCATCATTTTGCTGTTTAAGTTCTTCGTCCCTATCACCCTGTGTGTTTTCAGATGCTCCATAACCTTCATTGATGCGAATATCTCTATCTATTTCTTCAAGTGCGCCATACAATCTGTCAAATCCCTCATCTGTATCAGCCATAGAGGTCATGGCGATAACATAATCCGATGCCGCCATTTCCAGCTGAAGCTCATATTTCTCAAGCAATATCTCATACACATCATGACCCGTATATCGCTTGCTATTGATAACTATAACAAGCTTTCCCAAGTCCAAATCATAGACTGCACTTTTTCCAAGTATGCTTTTATCGAGAAGCTTAATATGTGTAAATGTTTTAACCTTTTCTCTAAATGCTTTTAACCTCTCCACATACATATCAAATATCTGTGTTCCATGTGCAAATATGCCTCGTATGCAGCCATCTACTGATGACATGAGTACATAGGACGGACTGCTAGACTGATATATAGACAAAAATCTCTCCACTTTTTCTCTGTCTACTACATCAGTACACACATGGAGAAGTGCTGTCTGTGTAAGGGATGGCAATGTCTTATGCACACTCTGTATAACTATATCCGCCCCACTCTCTATGGCACTGCTTGGAAAATATTCATGCATACTGAAATGTGCTCCATGGGCCTCATCCACTATAAGAATCTTTCCGTATCTATGTACTATCTTGGCAATAGCAGACACATAAGAGGACACGCCTTCATAGGTTGGTGATGTAATAACAACAGCCTCTGTCTCTGGATATTCATCTAAAAGACTCTCTACATCCTTTGGATGTATACCTCCTGACATACTCATTCCTTCAATGTTCTTTGGATAGACATAATATGCTTTAAGCTGTCTCATATAAACCGCATTGTATACTGACTTATGACAATTTCTTGCCATGATAATAGTTCCGCCCTGTGTAGTACTGGCACTTATGGCTGATAATATGCCACTGGTACTGCCATTTACAAGATAATAAGTTCTCCTTGTTCCATAAAAGGTGGTCGCCATATCCATAGAGGCTCTGAGTATTCCTCTTGGATGATGAAGGTTATCAAAGCCATCTATCTCCGTTATGTCATATGCATATGGGCTATCTCCACTTTTCACATTTCGCTTGTGCCCTGGCATATGAAAAGGATATATGTGGCTTTTCACATAATTATTTAGTTTGTCGTATAAACCTTCATCATACTGACTCATGGTGGTCTATATTCTCCTATCCCTCAGTTTCTGTAAATTTCGTGGTATATTTATACAAATTTGTATTACTTTTTGTTGCTTTTTATTCCATTTTGTTGTATAAATCGTTGCTTCTTGTTGCTTTTTGTATATTTTTAGTCTTCTTCCTTCTCTGAATTGCCATTGCCATTTTCTGGAGCAACATAAGTAGTTGTAGCAAAAAAATTGTCCAGTTTGTCAATCAACACATCTGGCTGATATGGTTTTACTATATAATCGACCATACCTGCCTTAGCACATTTTTCTACAGTTTTCTTGCTGGACATGGCAGTAAAGAACATAACAGGAATATCCTTTATATTTTCCATCTCTCTTATCTTCTGAACCGTCTCTATACCATCCATATCAGGCATATCCACGTCCATCAACACTATATCGATAGGTTTTCTCTCCAATATCTCAAGTGCAAGACTTCCAGAGTTTGCCATGTACAAGTCATACTTCTCACCTAGCACAAATTTGACCATTTTAAGAATAGATTTTGTATCATCTACTACCAACACTTTTTTCATAATTTTAAATCTCCTTTAGTATTTTCATATTTATTTCTCATTGATAAGTTGCTTTTTGCTATATAAAATTGTTGCTTTTTATTACAGAACCTTACTTCCGTTTACTGACATAGTAAACTTGGCCCCAAGAACCTCTGCCGCTTTTCTACACATCATCATACGTCCAAGGAATATTTCAAAATACTCAAACATAGTACATATGCTCTCATCAACAGTCAGGTCAAATGATATAATTCCCGCTTCCACATCAACCTTCAAATCTGTCTCTGTTACAGCATAATTAACTCTGTCGTGGATGTCAAATGAAGACATATCCTGTGCCCTCACACGATTTCTACGCACATCCGTCTTATCCGCTATAATCACTGCTGCCGATATGGCATCAACTGCTCCTCCTGTTGACTCGTCATGAGCTCCAATGGTAGATACTATCTGAACCTTGTCCTCAAATGGCATATCTGTGCCTCTAAGAATCTCATTTGCAAGAATAGCCCCATACTCTGCATGATTCTTTCTGTTGACAGCATTACCTATATCGTGCATATAGCCTGCCATCTTTGCAAGCTCTATCTCGTGTTGACTTCTTCCAAACTGCTCAAGTATCCACGCTGCTGTCTCGGCAACTAAAGCTGTATGAGCCGCTGAATGGTCTGTAAACCCCAATGTTCCCAAGTTATCATTTCCCTTTTTTATAAAGGCGTTAATCTCTGGATTTTTCTTTATTTCTTCGTAAGTCATATCAGCCTCCCATAATCTTTTAAGTCCTTAAACTTAAAATACCATAAACTCTTCTATATTGTAAAAATAACCGCCTGTATTCACTGCGGTTATTTTTGAAAACACAACTATTTAAATTATAGCAATAGGTGTGGATTTATGCAATATTTTTTAGTTTATTACATCTCATAATGCCATATCATACTATCGCAAAAAGCATAATTTCAATGAGAATGACAATATAAATTGCTAATGAATCAGCAATTCTTTATGTTTATACGTTGAAAAGGCTGGATGCAGTATAACTGCAACCAGCCTTCTTTGATGTTATTATATATGGTGTATAAGTAGCGCCATAGTAATTATTTATCTATTCTTTAAGCTTTCTCATTTACAGCTTGCCTTTAAGCACCTCATTTACCTTGGCCGGGTCTCCCTTGCCCTTCATCTTCTTCATAACCTGACCTACCAGAAATCCAAATGCTTTATCCTTGCCATTATGGTAGTCTGCTATTACTCCTTCGTTCTCAGCAAGCACCTCATCTACAACCTTCTCGATAGCACCTGCATCTGATACCATCATAAGACCGTGCTCTTCCATGTACGCCAGTGGCTCTACATCCGATATAAAAACCTGCGCAAAGACCTTTTGGGCATTGCCTTGATTAATCTTACCCTCATCCATTGCCTTGATAATAGCAGCAAGATTCTTTGGCGAAAATGTCAATTCCTCTGGGTCCATGGCCTTGTCCTTAAGGGTGCGAAGCACCTCGCCCATAAACCAGTTAGCCGCCTTCTTAGGATTGCCACAAAGCTTGGCTGTCTCCTCAAACATATCAGCCATATGTCTGTTCTGAGTAAGAATATCAGTATCATAGTCTGATAAACCGTACTCTTCTTTGTAGCGTTCAGCCTTCTCCGGCTGAAATTCCGGCTGTTTTGCTTTTATTTCATCTATCCACTGGTCTGATATAAGTATTGGCTGCAAATCTGGCTCCGGGAAATATCTGTAATCCTTGGCATCCTCCTTTGAACGCATGGTAAATGATGCCTCTTTGTTGTCATCCCAACGTCTCGTCTCCTGAATAATCTCTCTACCACTCTCTAATAGCTCTATCTGTCTCTCTCGCTCTCCTTCGATTGCATGCAAAATTGCCTTAAATGAGTTTAGATTCTTCATCTCTGTTCTTGTACCAAGCTTCTCACTTCCAATCTCACGCACCGACAGGTTTACATCGGCTCTCATAGAGCCCTCCTGAAGCTTACAGTCTGATACTCCCAGATACTGACATATCATTCTAAGCTTTTCAAGATACGCTATAACCTCATCAGCTGTGCGCATATCAGGCTCTGAAACAATCTCTATAAGAGGCACACCACTTCTGTTGTAGTCTACAAGTGAGCAGTCCTCGTAATTATCATGAATAAGCTTTCCTGCATCCTCCTCCATATGCATCTCATGGATTCTGATGGTTTTTGTGCCATTAGAGGTTTCAACATCGATATGTCCATCCCTGCATATTGGCAGATAAAGCTGTGATATCTGATAATTTTGTGGATTATCAGGGTAAAAATAATTCTTTCTGTCGAATCTGCAATACTGAGTTATCGTACAATTTGTAGCCTTTCCTAAGGCGATAGCAAACTTTACAACCTTCTTATTAAGAACAGGCAACGCCCCCGGCATACCTGTACATACAGGACAGGTATGTGAGTTGACTGCACCGCCAAACCTTGTAGAACATCCGCAGAATATCTTTGTCTTTGTTGCAAGCTCTACATGGACTTCAAGCCCAATGACTGTTTCATACTGCTTCGCCATATTCTCACACCTCTCCTTCCTGTTTTATTTTCAAAATATTTTGTACAGGCTCCTTGTCTCGATTATTCTTACTTGAAAATTTTCCACATGAAAAATCTTCGCGAACCTTTTCGTAAGCTGTTGCCATATTTAATATCTTATTCTCATTGAATAAATCACCTATAAATTGTACACCAATAGGAAGCCCCTTGCTATCCACACCACATGGCATAGATAAGGCAGGAAATCCACATAAATTCACCGCTACAGTATAAATATCGCTTAAGTACATCTGCAATGGGTCGCTTAAGCTGGTTCCGAGCTTAGGTGCCGTCGTTGGTGCAGCAGGCGCTAATATACAATCATATTTCTTAAATGCCTCATCAAATTCTTCTTTGATAAGTCGCTTTGTCTTAAGCGCCTTAATGTAATATGCGTCATAATAACCGGCACTGAGTACGAATGACCCTAAGAGAATTCTTCTCTTGACCTCCTCACCGAAGCCTTCTGCACGACTTAACTTATACATCTCGTGAAGACCCTCAGCTTCCATATTTCTGTATCCGTACTTCACGCCATCGAATCTCTCAAGATTTGAGCTTGCTTCCGCACATGCGATAATATAATAAGCCGGAATAACATAATCAACCATCTTCAATGAGAAAAACTCTACTCGCGCACCGGCATCCTCCATAATCATAACAGCCTTTAAGATGGCAGATTTTACTTCATCATCAGTTCCTTCGCCTATATATTCCTTTGGTATGCCTATGGTCTTTCCTCTAAGGCTCGCCATGGCAAGGTCATCAATTTTTTCAACCGTCTTTTTCAATGAAGTGCTGTCCTTCTCATCATGCCCAGCTATAATCTGGTAAAGCGCAGCACAGTCCTCCACATTTTTTCCCACTGGACCAATCTGGTCAAGTGATGATGCATAAGCTATAAGACCCATGCGGGACACTCTGCCATATGTTGGCTTAAGACCTGTTACACCGCAGTATGAGGCCGGCTGTCTTATAGATCCACCTGTATCTGAACCCAGTGCCATGGGTGCTTCTCCTGCTGCCACTGCTGCACATGAGCCACCTGATGAACCACCGGGAACATGGTCAGTATTCCATGGATTTCTGGTGACACCAAATGCAGAAGTCTCTGTAGTACTTCCCATAGCAAACTCATCCATGTTTGTCTTTCCTATAACTATCATACCTGCTTCTTCAAGCTTTGTCACTGCTGTGGCATCATATGTAGGCACGAAGCCTTCAAGCATCTTTGACGCACATGTTGTCTTCATGCCCTTAGTGCAAATATTATCCTTTACAGCGATGGGTACACCTGCAAGGTTGCTTCTATATTTTCCATCAGCAATTCCCTGCTGTACCTCTGCAATTCTCTGCTCCAGCTTTTCCTTCTCTGCCACAGTGATAAATGCGTTATACTGCCCGTCCTTCTCTTCTATCTGTTTTATATATGCTTCAACAGCGTCTTTAACTGTCACTTCCCCATTTTTTATTTTCTCGGCAAGCTCCAACGCTGTCATACCTATTATTTCCATGAGCCTTCCTCCTTACACAGTCTTGGGTACCATAAATTGATTTTCCTTCTTTTTTGGTGCATTTGACAATGTTGCTTCCGCACCATCATCATTTTCAATCTCATCCTCACGAAAAACATTTGTATGTGGCATAACATGAACAAGTGGCTCTACATCCTTAGTATCAAGCTCATTAAGCTTATCTACATATGACAGTATCTTTTCCATCTCAGCCATAGCTTTATAGCGCTCTTCACCTGTCAGGGCCAGCTTTGCCAAAATTTCCACATTATCCATGGTCTTGTCATCTATCTTTTTTTCACCATTATCATCCATCATTATTTCGGACATCATATCCCTCCTTGTACATCTATATAACTGTAAACCTGATTTTTTACGTTCCTCGACTATTATCTGTCCACAGTATTTCACATACTTAGAACTTATATTTTCTTTTACAGTGCCTTAATTCTCTCAATAGCCTCTACAGTATTCTCATATGTACCAAATGCTGTCAGTCTGAAATATCCCTCGCCGTTAGGACCAAATCCGGAACCTGGTGTACCTACTACATTTGCATTTTCAAGAAGATAATCAAAGAACTGCCAGCTTGTCATCTTATGCGGTGTCTTTAGCCAGATGTATGGGGCATTGACACCACCTGATACAGTGTAACCTGCCTCCTTTAATCCATTTAATATATACTTGGCATTGTTCATATAATAATCAACCTGTGCTTTAAGCTGCTTTCTGCCTTCCTCTGAATAAACAGCCTCGCCGGCACGCTGTACAATATATGGTGCACCATTATACTTTGTACCATGTCTTCTTGCCCAAAGTGAATGAAGCATTACATCACCACTCTTCAAATCCTTTGGCACAACTGTATATCCCAGACGAAGCCCGGTAAACCCGGCATTCTTGGAAAATGAATGAAGCTCTATGGCACATGTTCTGGCTCCCTCACACTCATATATGCTGTGTGGAACGTTCTCCTCTGATATATATGCCTCATAAGCCGCATCATATATTATAACACAGCCATTCTTGTTGGCATAATCAACCCATTTCTGAAGCTCATCCTTTGTGATGGTTGCTCCTGTTGGATTATTTGGAAAACACAGATAGATAAGGTCTGGTATCTCCTTAGGAAGCTCTGGTGCAAAATTATTATCTGCATTACATGGCATGTAGATAACGTCACTCCAAACCTCTGTATTTATGTCATAAGTACCTGTTCTGCCAGCCATAACATTTGTGTCTACATACACCGGATAAACAGGGTCACAAACTGCAATTTTGTTATCAGTTGCAAATATCTCCTGAATATTTCCTGAATCGCTCTTTGCTCCATCAGATACAAATATCTCATCAGGAGCTATGTTACAGCCTCTTGCCTCATAATCCTTCTTTGCAATAGTATTTCTAAGAAACTCATAACCTAAATCCGGTGCATATCCATGAAATCCCTGCTCGCTTCCCATCTCATCCACAGCCTTGTGGAGAGCGTCGATAATAGCTGGTGCCAATGGCTGTGTTACATCACCGATACCCAGACGAATAATCTTTTTCTCCGGGTTTTCATTCCCATATGCATTGACCTTCTTTGCTATTGTTGAAAATAAATAACTTCCTGGTAACTTTAAATAATTTTCATTTATCTTAAACATCCTTAAACTCCTTTCATTGATAACCATTTTCCCTACGGCGTTAGTCTGCTCAAATCTCTTGGGAACAGACAAGCTTCCCTGACATTGTCCTCTCCCAAAAGCTGCATTGTCAGTCTCTCAAGACCTATTCCCAAGCCGCCATGTGGTGGCATTCCGTATTTGAATACATCCAGATAATCCTCAAGGCCTTCCTCTGTCATACCCTTTTTTTCAATCTTTTCAAGCAGCATATCATACTCATGTATTCTCTGTCCGCCTGTTGTTATCTCAAGTCCTTTATAGAGCAAATCAAAACTCAAAGTATATCTGTCATCTGATGGGTCATCCAGCGCATAAAATGGACGCTTCTTAGATGGATAATGTGTTACAAACACAAAGTCTGAATCATACTCCTCTTTAAAATATTTTCCAATTAGCTCCTCTTCCTCTGGCTCTAAGTCAAAGGGATTTTTTATGGTTTTTCCATATTTTTCCGACACAAGCTTTTTGGCTTCATCAAATCTTACATATGGTATTTTATCCACCTTTGGAAGCTCAAGCTTCAATATTCTAAGTTCGTCGGCATACTCATTTGCTAAAAGCTCCATGGTATACTGTAAAAATCCAGTCTCCATCTGACATATATCCATAAAGCTCTGAATATATCCCATCTCAAAGTCCATACTTGTGTACTCGTTGAGATGACGTCTTGTATTGTGCTTTTCAGCTCTGAATACTGGTCCGACCTCAAATACTCTGTCAAATACACCTACCATCATCTGCTTATAGAGCTGTGGACTCTGCTGCAATACCGCAGGTCTGTGAAAATATGTCAGCTTAAACATATTAGCTCCACCCTCGGCGCTCTTTGCACCAACCTTCGGTGTATGTATCTCTGTAAAGCCTTCCTTTTGCAGATATTCTCTAAAACCTCTGCCTATGGCTTCCTGTATACGGAACTTTGCCCTCTCTCTTATGTTCCTTAGGGCTATAGCTCTGTGATTAAGCTTTGTCTCCAATGACGTATTTAGCTTCCATTTGTCTATGGCTATAGGTAAGCTTTCAGTTATCCTCGTGATATGCTCATAGCTCTCTATGCATATTTCCTTGCCATGTGGTGCTCTCTCCTCATCTCTTACAGTTCCCTTTACCCTTATGTAATCGCCCTCTCTGACCTTATCAGACTGGCTATTAAGCTTATTTTCTTCAAGTACAGTCTGTACCAGACCGTCCCGCTTTCTTAAGATGATAAATGTTATCTCACCCATATTTCGGATGCTATGGACTGCTCCTTCGATAAAAACGTTATTGCCCTGATTATTATTGTTAAATAACTCCTTAAGCCCTATACTTCTTTCGTCGATTGTACCAGTAACAAATTCCATATCTACATCCTCCTTTATAATATATTATGTGTAAAGCTGGCTACTTCGTATCATCAAAAACCCATTGCTTCACACCAGGCCTACGCCTCTTCGTATAACAATGTCAAAATCATCTGTGCGGTCTCAACCATATTTGTACTATTATCCATACTACTCTTTTGAATATACCTAAATGCCTCCTCTTCTGATAAATGATTTCTCTCCATCAGAAGATACTTTGCTTTTTTTATATACATTTCCTCTTTTTCGCTTCGTACATTTTTCTTTGCCTTTTTTTCCCGCTTTACTCTCCTTTCAATCTGCGCCAATATCATATCCACTGTATTTACTAAGTCGAATACCTTTATAGGCGTCTCTATGGAGAGAACTCCTGCTTCTGCATCACTTATAACATTCGCCGAACCCATAAGAAGAAGCTCGAAGCCTGACGGAAGACTTTCCTTCAAATCCAAGTAGTACATATCCTGTAATCTATAGCCACTTATGACAAGACCATGACTATGATTACTTATTTCCTGAATAGCTAATGCAGCAGTCGCACAAGTGAATACCCCTGTATATCCGTGATTCATAAGAATCTTCTGGATTTTCTTCGAATCCTCCAGCTTTCGCAAAACTATAACAATCGTACTCATTCACTGCCTCCGTTTTCTGTCAATGCGGAGCAAATCTTGTACAACATAACCTCTACACAAGGTACAGGTATTTATCTATTTCCCATTCAGAAATCTGTTCAAGATAGCCCTTCCACTCTGCTCTCTTTGCCTTCATGTAATCTGTGGCAAATTCTGATCCAAGTGTCTCTCTTACAAGTGTGTCCTTTTTCATAGCTTTTATAGCTTCTCCAAGATTTTCCGGAAGACTCTCTATACCTTTTGTCTCCTTCTCCTCCTCTGAAAAATTACGAATATCCTCTGTAAGCTCTGAAGGTGCTACCATATTTTGTTCTATTCCGTCCATTCCTGCTGCCAGACAAAGTGCAAATACAAGGTATGGGTCTGCTGCTGCATCTGGGCTTCTAAGCTCCAAATCCAAGCCTCCACCTATCTGCTTTCTCACATGTATAAGTGCACTTCTCTGTTTTTGCGACCATGTAATATCCGATGGTGCTCCTGTTCCTGGAACTAAGCGCTTATATGAATTAACTATTGGATTTAGCACGGCTGTCATACCTGGAATGTGGTGAAGTATTCCTGCCATAAATGCTTTTCCTTCTTCACTAAGCTCACCATTCTCGTCAACAAAAACATTTTTTCCACCCTTCATCAGGCGCATATTCACATGCATTCCAGAACCATTTGCGTCAGCCTTTGGTTTTGGCATAAAGGTTGCCTGAAGGCCGTATCTTTTTGCTATTGTCCTCACTGCCATCTTAAATGTCACTATCTTATCAGCTGTCTTTATGGCATTTTCAAATGTAAAATCTATCTCATGCTGTGCCGGTGCTATCTCATGGTGAGATGAATCAATCTCATATCCCATATCCTCTAGGGCCAATATAATATCTCTTCTTGTATTTTCTCCCAAATCAACTGGTGATGTATCAAGATATCCAGCCTTCTCGTGGGTGATAGTCGTTGGCAGACCATTGTCATCTGTATGGAACAAATAAAACTCACACTCCGGATTAATATTAAGTGTATATCCCTTGGCTGATGCCTGTTCCATCACTTTTTTTAGTATATACCTTGAGCTTCCTTCATATTCCTGTCCATTCTCATCAATCACATCGCATATAAATCTTGCAACCTTACCCTGCTGTGGTCTCCATGGAAGAATTGTAAATGTGTCTAAATCCGGCTTTAAATACAAATCCACTTCCTCGCCATCTGCAAATCCCTCAATGGCTGCTCTATCTATGCTACAACGATTTTCAAGTGCCTTACATAGCTTGCTGGCTGGAATTGCCACATTCTTCAACACACCACACTGTCCTGTAAATTGAAGACGTATGAATTCCACCCCTTCGTCTTCGACAAGCTGTAGTATCTCTGCTTTACTATAGTTTTCCATATCACATTTTCCTTTCTACTTTGCTGTCCGAGCACCGTCAGCTTTAGCTGACATTTTCTTCTCGTGCAAGTGCGTTCTTTTGTTACTGTATAGAAAAGTTTCGCTAGCTTTCCTATACAATAACAAAAGAGCGCACTTTACACAGTATTTTCTGCATAAAGACGCCCTTGTCTTTTATGTTTGGTATTATAACGACAGAATTTGGGGTTGTCAATAGTTTAGTGTATTAAATTTTCAGATAAATCTTCAGTTCGTTCTATAGATTACTGTACCCCATCAACGACTCATCCACTGCTTTAGCTACATTTCGTCCTTCAGCAATCGCCCAAACTACAAGCGACTGACCTCTTCTTACATCACCTGCTGCAAATACATTGTCCACTGATGTTGCATAAGAGCCTGACCCTGTCTCAACATTTGTTCTGCCATCAAGCTTTACCTTGAAGTCGTCTGTCACATACCTTTCACTTCCCAGGAAGCCTGCTGCTATGAGTACAAGCTCTGCATCAATCGTCTTCTCACTACCTTCCACAGGTACCATCATCATTCTGCCTGTCTTGTCATCCTTCTTCGATTGAAGACTTATGATGACAGCCTTCTTCACCTTACCATTCTTATCTGCCACAAATTCCTTTACAGTTGTCTGGTAAACTCTTGGATCATCGCCAAATACCGCTATAGCCTCTTCCTGACCGTAATCAGTCTTTAAGACCTTTGGCCACTGCGGCCATGGGTTAGATGTAGCTCTGCATACCGGTGGCTTTGGCATCATCTCGAGCTGTGTAACTGACTTTGCCCCCTGACGGATTGCTGTTCCCACACAGTCATTTCCTGTATCACCGCCACCGATTACAAGGACATGCTTGCCCTTGGCCAGAATTGCCTTACCATCCTTAAACTCAGAATCAAGAAGACTCTTTGTAACAGATGTAAGATAATCAACTGCAAAATGTATATTCTCGCTCTCTCTTCCCGGAACGCTTATATCTCTTGGATTGGATGCACCACAGGCAAGTATTACTCTGTCATACTGCTTTGCAAGGTCTGCTGCCTTGATATCCACACCTACATTAACGCCTGTCTTAAACTGAACACCCTCTTCTTCCATAAGAGCAATTCTTCTATCGATAACACTCTTTTCAAGCTTCATATTTGGTATACCATATCTAAGCAGGCCACCAAGTCTGTCGTTTCTTTCGTATACCGTCACCTCATGGCCTCTCTTATTGAGCCAGTATGCCGCCGAGAGACCTGCTGGACCACTACCTATTATAGCAACCCTCTTGCCTGTTCTCGCCTTCGGTGGCTCAGCCTTAACCCATCCCTCTGCAAACGCAGTCTCGATAATAGCTCTCTCATTTTCCTTTGTTGCCACTGGCTCACCATTTACATTACATGTACACGCCGCCTCGCAAAGTGCAGGGCAGACACGGCTTGTAAACTCTGGAAAGCAATGTGTCTTCGAAAGTCTTTTATATGCCTGCCCCCAATTTCCGTTGTACACTAATTCGTTTGTTTCTGGCACAAGATTATGGAGAGGACAGCCTGAAGCCATCCCTCCTAACATAGCACCACTTTGACAAAATGGCACACCACATTCCATACAACGCGCTCCCTGCTTCTGTTGCTCTTCCAATGAAAGGGGTGTATGAAATTCGTTGAAATGCTTTATTCGCTCCAGTGGTTTTTCTGCTGAAGCTGTTTTTCTCTCATATTCTAAAAATCCTGTTGGCTTTCCCATCTTTTTCTCTCCTTATATTTCTTGAAACCGGCTGCTACGTTTTCCTCTTACTTGCTATTTCTCAAGTTGTCTCAAGGTCTGCTTATATTCTCTTGGAATAATCTTTTTAAACTTAGGTAAATACTCCTCAAAGTCGTCGAGAATCTGTTTTCCTCTCTCTGAACCAGTTGCTTTTACGTGCTCCTCTATAAGTGTTCTAAGCTCCTCTATATCCTGCTCTTCCTCCACTCTTTCTATCAATATCATAGCCTTGTTAAGATTCTTATAGAGCTTGTTGTCCTCATCTATTACATAAGCGATACCACCGCTCATACCAGCAGCAAAGTTCTTGCCCGTTCTTCCGAGTACAACTACTCTGCCACCTGTCATGTACTCACAGCCATGCTCTCCAACACCCTCTACTACCGCATATGCGCCAGAATTTCTCACTGCAAATCTCTCTCCTGCAATACCATTTATAAATGCCTTACCTGATGTAGCTCCGTACAATGCAACATTTCCTGCGATAATATTTTCTTCTGCCTTATAGCTTCTGTTCTTTGGAGGATAAACAACAAGCTTACCGCCAGAGAGTCCTTTGCCAAAGTAGTCATTTGTATCACCGCAAAGATTGATTGTAAGCCCCTTTGGAATGAATGCTCCAAAGCTCTGTCCACCTGCTCCGGTAGCGTTTACTGTTATGGTATCCTCAGAAAGACCTGTCTTGTGATTACGTGTAATCTCCGCGCCAAGCATTGTACCAAATGCTCTGTCTGTATTACCTACCTTTATATCAAGAGATGCCTTTGCTCCCTTTTTAACAGCACCTCCAAGTTCCTTCAATAACACCTTGTCATCAAGAGTATACTCCAAACCGAAATCATACTTCTGCTCTGGCATAAATGTGACACACTGGTCATCATTTGCAAAAGGATTGTCAAGTATCTGGCTTAGATCCATCTTTTTTAACATCTTCTCAGTTACTGACATCGACTTCGCCGAATTACCTATCTGTACAGATTTTCCATCCACTGAAAATTTTTCAGGACACTCCTTCATCTTCAATAAATCAGTTCTTCCCACTAATTCATTTACAGTACGAATACCTAATTTTGCCATATACTCACGAAGCTCCATAGCTATAAATCTCATGAAGTTCTCAACATACTCAGGCTTACCTGCAAATCTCTTTCTAAGCTCTGGATTCTGAGTTGCCACACCTACAGGACATGTATCTAAGTTACATACTCTCATCATTACACAGCCCATAGTTACAAGTGGAGCTGTTGCGAAGCCGAATTCCTCAGCGCCGAGCAATGCCGCGATAACAACATCTCTACCACTCATAAGCTTTCCGTCTGTCTCGATGCGTACCCTGTTTCTAAGACCATTCTTGATAAGAGTCTGATGTGTCTCTGCCAGACCAAGCTCCCAAGGAAGACCGGCATTGTGGATAGAGCTTTCAGGTGCAGCACCTGTACCGCCGTCATAGCCTGATATAAGAACGGTCTGTGCTCCTGCCTTTGCAACACCTGCTGCAATTGTTCCTACACCTGCCTCAGATACAAGCTTTACAGAGATATCTGCGTATTTATTTGCATTTTTTAAGTCGTAAATTAGCTGTGCCAAATCCTCGATAGAGTAAATATCGTGATGTGGTGGTGGAGATATAAGGCTTACTCCCGGTGTGGAATGTCTTGTCTTGGCAATCCATGGATATACCTTTGTGCCCGGAAGATGTCCACCCTCGCCCGGCTTAGCACCCTGTGCCATCTTTATCTGAATTTCCTTTGCACTTACAAGGTATCTGCTTGTTACACCAAATCTGCCGGATGCAACCTGCTTGATAGCTGAACATCTGTCGTTCTCCGTTCCTGCCGAATCAAGTCTCTCATCACTCTCACCGCCCTCACCACTGTTTGACTTACCGTGAAGACGATTCATAGCTATTGCCAATGTTTCATGAGCCTCCCCAGAGATAGAACCGTATGACATGGCACCAGTCTTAAATCTTTTAACGATTTTATCTACACTTTCAACCTCATCTATGGAGATACCCTCCTCAGGATAATTGAAATCCATAAGGCTTCTTAGATATCCTGTTCTCTCTCCGTCAATCATAGATGTATATTCCTTGAATAGGTTGTAGTCTCCTGTCCATGTAGCCTGTTGCAATGCATGAATTGTCTCTGGATTATATCGGTGTTCCTCGCCACCGCTTCTTCTCTTATGCTTACCTACACTGTCAAGCGTTAAGTCTGTTTCAAGTCCAAGTGGGTCAAATGCCTTAGAATGTCTGTTTTCAACCTGACTCTCAATATCCTCCATATCAATACCGCCTACACGGCTGACTGTTCCTGCGAAATATTTATCTATAACATTTTCAGATATACCTATAGCCTCAAATATCTTTGCACCCTGATATGACTGAATAGTGGATATACCCATCTTCGATGCAATCTTAACTATGCCATGAATAACTGCTGACGCATAATCATCAACTGCTGCATTATATTCTTTATCCAATAAATGTTCATCTATAAGCTCCTTTATTGTGTCAATGGCAAGGTATGGATTGACAGCACATGCACCATATCCAAGAAGTGTTGCAAAGTGATGTACCTCTCTTGGCTCACCAGACTCAAGTATAAGTGCAAGTGATGTCTGCTTCTTAGTTCTTACAAGATGCTGATGAACAGCTGACACTGCAAGAAGTGATGGCATTGGCACGTGATTTTCGTCCACGCCTCTGTCTGACAGCACAAGAATATTTGCACCCTCTCTATATGCCTTATCTACCTCTATACACAGGCGGTCAATGGCTCTCTCAAGCTTTGCACTCTTGTAATATGTGATAGGTATAACTGACACCTTAAATCCAGGGCGATTCATATTTTTAATTTTCAACATATCTGTATTTGTCAGTATTGGATTCTCTATCTTGAGCACATGGCAATTCTCTGCCTTCTCCTCAAGGAGATTTCCTTTCTTTCCTGCATATATTGTAGTACTTGTAACGATTTCCTCTCTGATAGCATCAATAGGCGGATTTGTAACCTGAGCAAACAACTGCTTGAAATAATCAAATAAAGGTGGCTGATGCTCTGACAATGCTGCCAATGGAATATCTGTACCCATGGCTGCTATGGCCTCTCCCCCGTTTAATGCCATGGCTCTTATGGAATTCTTGTATTCCTCGTATGTGTAACCAAATGCTTTCTGAAGCTGCTTTCTCTGTGTATCATTATATTCTTCAACTCTCTTGTTTGGAATCTTCAAGTCCCTGAGTTCCAAGAGATTACTGTCAATCCATTCACCGTATGGCTGCTTTGTGATGTACTTTGCCTTTACCTGCTCATCATCCATTATCTCACCCTTAACTGTATCGATAAGAAGCATTTTTCCCGGATGTAATCTCTCCTTTTTGATAATAGTCTCCTCATCAATCTCTACAGCTCCAACCTCTGATGAAAGTACAACATCGCCATTCTTCAATACATAATATCTGGATGGTCTAAGACCATTTCTGTCAAGAACCGCACCTACTACATCTCCATCTGAGAATATGATTGATGCCGGTCCGTCCCATGGCTCCATCATCGTTGCGTAATACTGATAGAAGGCTGTCTCCTCATCACTTAATGTCTTGTTATTGCTCCAAGGCTCAGGAATTGTAATCATTACCGCCAGCGGAAGCTCCATTCCACTCATTACAAGAAACTCAAGTGTATTGTCCAGCATGGCTGAATCTGAACCTCTGGTGTCTACCACTGGAAGTATTTTATGAAGCTGTCCCTTAAGAAGCTCCGATTCCATGGTCTCCTCACGGGCAAGCATCTTATCTGCATTTCCACGAATTGTATTAATCTCACCATTATGAACGATAAATCTGTTTGGATGAGCTCTCTTCCAGCTTGGGTTTGTATTTGTACTAAATCTTGAATGTACAAGAGCTATAGCTGACTCATATGCCTCATCCTGAAGGTCGGCAAAAAATGTTCTAAGCTCACCTACAAGAAACATTCCTTTGTAGACAATAGTTCTGCTGGACATAGATACAATATATGCATTGTCATTACTCTGTTCAAACTCTCTTCTGGCTATGTAAAGCTTTCTGTCAAAGGCAAGACCCTTCTCTACATTAGCCGGCTTCTTTATAAATATCTGCTGGATTCTAGGCATGCACTCTCTAGCCTTGTGACCTAATACTTCAGGAAAATTTGGCACATCTCTGTATCCAAGAATCTCAAGATCTTCCTTTGCTACTATTATCTCAAACATTTTCTTTGCCTGCTTATATTTAAGCTCGTCGCTTGGAAAAAATATCTGTGCAATGCCATATTCCCTTTCATCGCCAAGAGCGATGCCAAGCTTTGCGCACTCCTTTTTAAAGAAGCTATGACAAATCTGTAAAAGAATACCAACACCGTCACCAGTTTTTCCCTCTGCATCCTTTCCCGCTCTATGCTCAAGATTTTCTACTATGTGAAGTGCATTTTCTACTGTACCATGTGTCTTTATGCCCTTGCTGTTTATAACTGCTCCGATACCACAGTTGTCATGCTCAAATTCTGGTCTGTACAGACCCCTACCCCTTCTCTTTGTCTGCACCTGCTCTATCTCTGTTTGCTGTGTTCCTATATCTCTGATTTCCTGTGTTATTTCTCTCATTCTCTATTCCTCCTGACTCCGTAACTAACCAGTATCTTCCCATTTGCTACTGATTAGTTAGCTGATTTTCATATTCTACTGCTGCCATTATAAGTCCCCTGAATAATGGATGTGGCTTGTTAGGGCGTGATTTAAATTCCGGATGGCCCTGTGTTCCGATGAAATATGGATGGTCACTTATCTCAACCATCTCCACTATTCTTCCATCAGGAGACTGTCCCGATAATGTCATACCATGACTTTCCAATTCTTCTCTGTAATCATTATTAACTTCATAGCGATGACGATGACGCTCACTTATGTCCGTTGCTCCATACAGCTTATGGGCGAGACTATTTTCCTTGAGCTTACATGGATATGCTCCAAGTCTTAATGTTCCACCTATGTTCACAACACCATTCTGTTCAGCCATTAGTGCTATAACCGGATAGGTTGTATCAGGCTTCAACTCTATGCTGTGTGCATCCTTATAGCCTAATACATTTCTTGCAAACTCTACTATCGCCATCTGCATACCAAGACATATTCCTAAGAATGGAATTTTCTGCTCTCTGGCGTACTCTATTGCCACAATTTTACCTTCTGTTCCTCTTGTTCCAAAGCCTCCAGGTACAAGAACTCCATGAACTCCCTGTAATACATATGCTGCATTTTCTCTTGTAAGCTCCTCTGAATCTATCCATCGAATCTTTACACTTGCCTTTGCCGCTATACCACCGTGCTTCAACGCCTCCACAACACTTAAGTATGCATCATGAAGCTGTATATATTTTCCTACCACGGCTATCTCCACATCCATCTCAGGATGTCTCAGATTTTTAACCATCTGTTTCCAATCTGATAGATCTGGCTCTGGGCATGCCAGATTCAATGCTTCGCATACTACCTGAGCTAATCTCTCCTGTTCCATTGCCAATGGCGCTTCATATAAATATTCAACATCAAGATTCTGCAATACATTACCTTCCGGTACATTACAAAACTGTGCTATCTTTTTCTTAACCTCTTCCGGAAGTGGATGTTCACTTCTGCACACCAGTACATCCGGCCATAATCCCATTCCCTGAAGCTCCTTTACGCTCTGCTGCGTAGGTTTAGTCTTAATCTCGCCTGACGCTTTGAGATAAGGTATCAGCGTTACATGGATAAGAACTGCATTTTCATGTCCCACTTCATGCTGAAACTGTCTTATAGCCTCAAGAAATGGCTGGCTCTCTATATCACCGACAGTTCCTCCAACTTCTATAATTGCTATTCTATTATCTTCACTATCCTTGCTCTGATAGAATCTACTCTTAATCTCATTTGTGATGTGAGGTATAACCTGAACTGTTCCTCCACCGTAATCCCCTCGGCGTTCCTTATTAAGAACTGACCAGTATATCTTTCCTGTTGTAACATTCGAATTCTTGTCAAGACTTTCATCTATAAATCTCTCATAATGTCCCAGATCCAAATCAGTCTCTGTTCCATCATCTGTCACAAAGACCTCTCCATGCTGTATTGGATTCATCGTTCCAGGGTCCACATTTATGTATGGATCAAATTTCTGCATAGTTACCTGATAGCCTCTTGCTTTAAGTAACCTGCCAAGGGACGCTGCTGTTATACCTTTACCTAAGCCTGATACAACACCACCCGTCACAAATACATATTTTACTGCCATCACATTTTCCTCCAATTTCTTGTTCTATAGAAAAGTTTCGAAACTTTCCTATACAAAAATAAAAAGACGTCAGAAACCCATTACTGAATGTAATTAGATTTCTGACGCCATTGTCAGTCGCTATTTGTTTTTTGTTTGTTACATTATGTAACCGAAATCCAATTTTGTCAACAAAATTTTTTCATTCTCCAATTATCACCCTTTGCACCAATACACATAATTTACATTATCAAAGGG
>JAFQVJ010000025.1 GCA_017408025.1 Lachnospiraceae bacterium | reverse complement strand
CACACAGCTGTAGCTATTGTCTGCCTTCATAAAAGACGAACTACTTATTCGAAAAAGGGCGTTAAGAAAGTTCACGAAACCTCTCAATGCGTGTTTAAAATAAACACAGACAATTCGGTGTACGAGGGTAGCTATAGCTTTCGGTGGGCATAAAAAAGGAAGATTAGCAGTCGGTGATGACTAAAAACCAATCTTCCAATAATGTGAATTATATAATTGTGCAACAGCCTATTTTGATAATACAAAATTATATTGTAAAAGTGGTAAAGGTTTTGGATTATCTTGTAGGTATAAATGGTAAAAGTGAGCCTGCAACATTGCTGATTGGCATTGTCTGTAACCATATACGACCAGGACCTGTAACAACAGTGTTGAATAAACCTTCTCCGCCGAAGAATTTATTCTTTAAACCAGGAACCTGCTGAATATCCATAGAAACTGAAGGGTCCATAGCTACAAGGTAGCCTGTATCAATAACCATCTGCTGACCCGGAGCAAGAGTATAGTTTACAACAGCACCGTCAACCTCTACAAAAGCAGTACCCTGACCAGAGAGTCTCTGCATAATGAAACCTTCACCACCAAAGAAACCAGCACCGAGACGCTTCTGGAAGTGAATTGATAGCTGTACGCCTGCCTCAGATGCAAGGAAACCAGACTTTTGAACTATTAAATCCTGTCCTGGAGTAATGTTAAATGGAAGAATAGCACCAGGAAAGCTTGATGCGAAAGCTATCATTCCGTCGCCACCGATACAAGTGTAAATATTCTGGAACATTGACTCGCCTGAAAACATCTTGCTGAAAGCCTTTCCGATTCCGCCCGCAGCAGTTTCCATTTGCATATTTGGTGTCATCCAGCTCATAGAGCCTTTTTCTGTAATCATTCTCTCACCAGCACTAAGTGTACAGATTACCACTGGTAAAGGAGAACCTACGATATCATACTTCATTTCATAAACCTCCTGTATTTTTTTCAATTATGTATTACAATGTAACATGAAATACCACACAAGTGTATCATAGTTTTGGATATAAGACAATAAAACAAAAGTGACAGATGCAGAAAAAATAGAAAAATGTTGACATTCACGTCAAGGGGTGTAAAATAATTTACCATAGGTACAGATATTTTTATATGTAAGTGTTTCTTGCCTATGGTAAATATTATCCGAAGAGGAGGCATTGTTATGAAGTTAAAAGACACAGGATTGACAAAAGAACAGTTAATAGCAAAAGCAAATAAATATCTTATCGATACAGCGGCAAGATTTGATTTTATAGAAGAGAGAGCTAAAGGTGTGTATGTGTATGATACAGACGGCAAAGAGTACCTTGATTTTTTTGCAGGTATTGCAGTAAATAACGCTGGTAATTGCAACGAGAAGGTTGTGACAGCTATAAAGGAACAGCTTGATGATTGTATGCACACATCTGTATATCCATATACTATTCCGCAGGCACTTCTTGCTGAGAAGGTTTGTGAGTCTATAGGCATGGATAAAATCTTCTTCCAGAACTCAGGTGCCGAGGCAAATGAAGCTATGATAAAGATGGCTAGAAAGTATGGCGTTGAGAAATACGGTCCACATAAATATGAAATAATCACAGCTAAGATGTCTTTCCATGGTAGAACAATGGGTTCTATGGCGGCTACAGGTCAGCCACACAATGCATGTCAGATAGGATTTGGAGATATGACACCGGGCTTCAAATATGCAGAATTTAACAACCTTGACAGCTTTAAGGAAGCTATTTCAGAAAATACAATCGCTATCATGGTAGAACCAGTACAGGGCGAGGGCGGTGTATATCCAGGAACAGATGAGTTTATTAAAGGACTTAGAGCTCTCTGTGATGAAAAGGGCCTTCTTCTTTTACTTGATGAGGTTCAGACTGGTTTTGGTAGAACTGGTAAGCTTATGGGATATATGAACTATGAAGTTAAGCCAGATATTGTATCTATGGCGAAGGCTCTCGGAGGCGGTATGCCTATCGGTGCTATTTGTGCCAAGGCAGAGGTTGCCAAGGCGTTTACGCCAGGCTCTCATGGATGTACATTCAGCGGCAATCCTGTAGTGTGTGCAGGTGCTATGGCTCAGGTAGATGAGATTATTGATAATAAATTACCAGAAAATGCAGCTAAGATGGGAGAATATTTCATGAAAAAGCTTGCCACACTTCCAAAGATAAAGGAAGTAAGGGGTAAGGGACTTCTTGTTGGTGCTGAATTTGAAGAGGGTGTGTCGGCTGGTGATATCAAGCATGAGTGTATGGAGAGAGGCCTTCTTGTGACAGCATGTGGCAAGAACATAATTCGTATGGTGCCACCACTTATTATCACAGAGGAGGACTGCGACAAGGCATACGACATTCTCAAGGCGTCTGTTGAAGCATTATGCAAATAGATATAAAATATCATTGATAAAAATAAGATGAACACTCCCACGAGAAGAAAATGTCAGCTAAAAGTTATTATACGAGGAGTAGAAAACATGACGAATTCATTTGGTTTATCAGACAAAATAAGTAATGCAGAATCAAAGTGTTTAAGCTGTGGAGCGCCGCTTCCTGCAGAAAGAGAAGGGCAGCAAAAGTTTACGGGTGGTCACACTAGTATTCAGATATTAGGCACGGATAATGAAGATACCGAAAAAATGTTTCTTAATGCAAAGCAGGCAGTGAAACAAATCCATAGAAATATCGAAGTGAGGTGTATAAGAGACGAGCAGCTCATTGCAAGCTACAACATTCGCAAGCTTCCAGCACTTGTAATTAATGGAAGTATTGTATCACAGGGAATTGTATCGGATGTGGACAGTATAGTAGATGATATAGAATTTCTTGGGATGTAAAACAATTACGTCCTATACGTTCTATCTTAATTCCGCTTGCGGCTCCATCTCCATAAAGGACATTCGTTCAATAAAATAAGATGTCAGCTTTAGCTGACATCTTATTTTCGTGTTCCAATCCGTAATTGTTTAATTATAGTATTGATTCCAGTTGTCAATTATATTCTTTGATTCTGCCAGACCAAGTCCGGAAATCTCTCTAAATGCAGCGATAGCTTTTACCTTCTCACCTGTCAATACATAACTATTAACCTGAGAAAGAGCAGCTCTTGGATAAGAGACACCGTTTACAACAACTGAATCGTATGATGAGCCAGTCTGATTATTATTGTACTGTGTAGCATCATACTGGTTATTGTTATAACCCATATTGTATTGCTCATTATACTGGTTGTTATACTGAGTATTGTACGGATCGTTGTTGTACTGAGGTGTGTTGTTTATAGGCATACCATTTAAGTTTGCACCACTGACACCTGTTCCAGACATTGCTACGGCGTTGTTGGCCTTTATCTTTGAACGTCTTACAAAGAATAAGATCCAGAAGAGAACTGTCAATACAAGTACTACAATGAGAATAATAATATATGTAGGTGCTGCTCCAAAGTTCATAGAATTAAGGCAAAGAGGAAGTACATGGGCTCTGAGCTCGGTTTCATTTTCGAAGGCATCTACCTCTCTGAACCATTCTAACATATACTCATAAAGTTCGTCGTCGAGCTCTTCGATTGTACCCTCAAAGTCATAAGTGTATGAGCCTATATAATCGATTGTGCCATCAAGATAATCCCAAGTTTCATTAGTAATATTGTTGAATAATTTGCGATCATCCTGGTCGACCTCGATACAGATATAATATTCTTCGTCATTCTTGTCATATACAGGAATAATATAATAGTAATCTGTTGATGAAGATGTTACTGTTCCGTTCTTCGTTGTTGTCAATGTCTCGGAAGCACAGTCGCCGTATGAGGCGAAAATCTCAGTTTTGATGTGTCCTCCTTCTCCGTGTTCTACAATGTCGAAGCCGTAGTCATAGATATCTACAGGATCTTTGAAGCTTAAGAAAATAAGCTCTGACATTGTGTAACCTAAAAAAATAGCTAAAATAGTAAAGACTATAGCTATCTTTAAAAATCCATTTCTCATTTTGCTTGTCCTTTCGTATATAAGATTTGAGTGTAGTTTATATCTAACCCGCATGGTACTATAAACCACTTTTAGGGATAATAAAACCCCCTTTTGTGGGGGGATATTGTCAGCACCATGCGCCATCCATTGTAATTATCTGCCCGGTGAGGTAATCGGGAGAATTAATTATAGAAAGAACCATTTTTCCAGCCTCATGGGAAGTGCCCATACGCCCAACGGGGATTTCGTCGCAAAGAGCAGATTTGTCATCGTCGGATAAATGCTGGTTCATCTCAGTATCTATAGCTCCAAAGGCGATTGCGTTGACCTGAATGTTGCTTGGTGCCAGCTCCTTTGCAAGAGCCTTTGTAAAGGAATTGACACCACCCTTGGTTGCGGAATAGGCTACTTCGCAAGAAGCCCCTACGTTACCCCAGACAGAAGAGATATTGATGATCTTGCCTCTGTGATTAGTTAGCATATGTGGAATTGCCAGGCGACACATATAAAATATGGAAGAAAGATTTGTGCTTACAGTTTTGTTCCACTCCTCATAAGTCATATCCTGAAGTAATCCCACATGAGATATTCCTGCATTATTTATAAGGATGTCTATGTGTATATTTTCCCGTTCCAATACATTAAATATATCCTCACAGATATCTGAATTGGCAATATTGCCGGTGTAAGTTTTTATTGTTATACCTGGATACAAATCTTTTAGTTCTTTAGCTAATTGGTCTAACAATGCTGTCCGGCTGTGACATGTGAGTATAAGATTATAGCCTGCTTCTGCTAAAACAGTTGCAATTCCTTTTCCGATACCTCTTGAGGCACCAGTTATAAGTACATATGTGGACATATAAATCTTCATTCCTTTCAAGTGATATTATGTAAATCGTCTGACAACAAAATATTGATGTCCGACATCACAAATTTAATTCAGTATAACATGTATTTTATAGAAAAGCACGTGAAAACAGCAATTCAAGAGAAATTTAAAATTTTTGAATTATCTTATTGACAAATTTTTCTCTGTGCATTATTTACAATGTTTATGAAATGATGGTAATAATTAATATAAACTATAATCTGTTAGATAAAATGAATGACCTTCATTTTATCCACAACTGTATATGCTTTTTTATTTGAAAAGAGAGTAATCCACTAAGTTATCCACAATATCCACTAAAAAATAAGAAAAAAAAGAATGAATTTAATCTAAAAAATAAGAACTAATGTTTTGTGCAAAATAACGAAAAGTGTTTTTTGGGGTGAAACACGTACAAAAAACTATTGACAATATATAATTTATGCTAAAATTCGGTATTATCTGACAAATCAATAAAAATACGATAAATTACTTGAAAAAACTTCATGGTAATGATATAATGTGACTATCTAAAAAAGTAATGTCAGTTGATTCTTTTAATTGATATTAGTTGTGAAAGGAGACGGACATCATGCGTTACATAATTAATGGAAGAAATGTAGAAGTTACCGAGGGTTTGAAATCAGCTGTTACCGATAAGATTGGAAAACTGGATAAGTACTTTAACAGTGAGACAGAAGCACATGTAACATTGAGTGTAGAAAAGGAGAGACATAAAGTCGAGGTTACAATTCCTATGAAGGGCAACACTCTTCGTGCAGAAGAGACAAACAGCGATATGTATGTATCAATTGATCTCGTTCAGGAAACATTAGAACGTCAGTTAAAGAAATATAAGAATAAGATTACTGATAGAAAACATTCAGCTGAAGGTTTTACTCCTGAATTTATCGAAAAAGACTATGATGAAGATGATTCAATCAAGATTGAAAAGTCAAAGAGATTTGCAGTAAAACCTATGGATCCAGAGGAGGCTTGTCTTCAGATGGAGTTGCTCGGTCATAGTTTCTATGTATTTAGAAACTGTGAAACAGATGAAATTAATGTAGTATATAAGCGTAAGGGCAGCACATACGGACTTATTGAACCGGAGTGTTAAGCCGATGATAAGGGGGCTCATTCGAGCTCCCTTTTGTGATGTTCTCTATATTATCTTGAAATAATTGGCTATGTGTTGTATAATACTGAGGTTGGTATGCACTTATTAGTTGATAATTTAACAATGGCATAGAGCAACCAGCAAAGAGCTGAAGGGTTCTTTATTCTTGATTGTAATAAGTAGGAGAAAAACATGGGAATAGTATCTAAAATATTTGGAACACACAGTGAGAGAGAAGTAAAGAGAATTTTACCTATTGTAGATAAAATCGAAGGATATAGAGATGGCATGATGGCTCTCTCTGATGAGCAGCTTAGAGGAAAGACAGCAGAGTTCAAGGAGAGATTAGGTAAGGGAGAAACTCTTGATGATCTTTTACCAGAAGCATATGCAGTTGTGAGAGAGGCAACAAGAAGAGTTCTTAATCAGGAGCATTATAGAGTACAGCTCATGGGTGGTATCGTTCTTCATCAGGGCCGTATCGCAGAGATGAGAACAGGTGAAGGTAAGACACAGACATGTCTTCTTCCGGCATATCTTAATGCTCTTGAAGGCAAGGGTGTTCATGTTGTTACAGTAAATGATTACCTTGCACATCGTGATGCTGACTGGATGGGTCAGGTTCATCAGTTCCTTGGACTTACAGTTGGCTGTGTTCTCAATAGCATGGAAAAAGATGATAGACGCAAAGCTTATGAATGTGACATTACATATGTTACAAATAACGAGCTTGGCTTTGATTACCTTCGTGACAATATGGTGGTATACAAGAATCAACTTGTTCAGAGAGAATTGAACTACGCTATCATCGACGAGGTTGACTCAATTCTTATCGATGAGGCGAGAACACCACTTATTATATCTGGTCAGAGTGGCAAGTCTACAAAGCTGTATGAGGCATGTGATGTATTGGCTCGTCAGCTTAAGAAAGGTACAGCCAAAGAGCTTTCAAAGATGGATATCATCATGAAAGAAGAATATATTGAAGATGGTGATTTCATTGTCAATGAGAAAGAAAAAGTAGTAAACCTTACAGCGGAAGGTGTTGAGAAGGTTGAAAAATTCTTCCATATAGAGAACCTTGCAGATCCAGAGAATCTTGAGATTCAGCATAACATTATCCTTGCTCTTAGAGCTCACAATCTTATGTTCAGAGATCAGGATTATGTTGTAAAAGATGATCAGGTTCTTATCGTTGATGGATTTACTGGACGTATTATGCCAGGACGACGTTTCTCAGATGGTCTTCATCAGGCTATTGAGGCGAAGGAGCATGTTAAGATAAAGAGGGAGAGCAAGACTCTTGCCAATATCACATTCCAGAACTTCTTTAATAAGTATACAAAGAAGTGTGGTATGACAGGTACAGCTCTTACTGAGGAAGAAGAATTCAGAAATATTTACGGCATGGATGTTGTTGCAATTCCAACAAATAAGCCTGTTGCACGTATTGACCATAATGATGTTGTATATAAGTCTAAGAAAGGTAAATACCTTGCTGTAATAGAAGATATTAAGGAAAGCCAGAAGAAGGGACAGCCTGTTCTTGTTGGTACTATCACTATAGAGGCATCGGAGGAGCTTAGTGCACTTCTTACAAAGAATGGTATAAAGCATAGAGTCCTCAATGCTAAATTCCATGAGCAGGAAGCGGAAATTGTTGCTGAGGCAGGTATCCATGGAAATGTCACAATTGCTACAAATATGGCTGGCCGTGGTACTGATATTAAGCTTGATGCAGAGGCAAAGGCTGCGGGTGGTTTAAAGATAATTGGTACAGAGCGCCACGAATCAAGACGTATTGACAATCAGCTTCGAGGTCGTGCTGGACGTCAGGGAGATCCAGGTGAGTCAAGATTTTTCATTGCACTTGATGATGATTTAATGAGACTTTTTGGTTCAGAGAGAATGGTTGCTTTATTCAATGCTACAGGAGTTGGCGAGACAGACGCTATTCAGCATAAAATGCTTTCTAATGCCATTGAAAAGGCACAGAAGAAGATAGAGAATAACAACTATGGTATAAGAAAGAATCTTCTTGAATACGATCAAGTTATGAATGATCAGAGAGAAATTATATATAAAGAAAGAAGAAAAGTTCTCGACGGCGAAAGTATGAGAGATACTATCTATAAGATGATTACTGATGTTGTTGAGAGAACAGTGGCGCTTTGTGTTTCCGATGAGCAGTCTTGCACTGAATGGGATTTACAAGAGCTTAATCAGATATTATTGCCAATTGTTCCTATTAAGCCAGTTGAGCTTACAGAGGAAGAAATAAATAAAGGAATAAAAGCTGATGAATTTGTGCATAGACTCAAGGAAGAAGCGGTTAAGCTTTATGAAGCCAAGGAAGCTGAATTCCCTGAGGCTGAGCAGATAAGAGAGCTTGAAAGAGTTATTCTTCTTAAGGTTATTGATAGAAAATGGATGGATCATATTGATGATATGGATCAGCTCCGTCAGGGTATTGGTCTTCAGGCATACGGTAATAAGGATCCAAAGGTAGAGTACAGAATTAGTGGTTTTGATATGTTTGATGCAATGACCGCAGCTATTCAGGAAGATACGGTTAAGCTTCTTCTTCATGTTCAGATTCAGCAGAAGGTTGAGAGAGAACAGGTAGCTAAGGTTACAGGTACAAATAAGGACGAAACTCTTGCTAAAGCACCAAAGAAGAGAGAGGAAAAGAAGATTTATCCAAATGATCCATGCCCATGTGGTTCAGGTAAGAAATATAAGCAGTGCTGTATGCACAAGGTAGTGTAATGTAAACAACGAGAGTTTTAAAAAACGTAGCAATTGGTTTACATTTGATAATTATAGAAGATAGAAGGTGAATTTTTGGTAGAATTAGACCAGTACAAATACAATTTGTCTAACTTGAGAACATCATTAAATGAATTGGGAGATTCACTCGAAGTAGCATCTAAAGAAGAGAAAGTTGTACAACTGGAAAAGGCGATGGAGGAACAGCATTTCTGGGATGATGCTGAACATTCAGCCAAGGTTATAAAGGAAGTTAAGGGACTTAAAAATACTATAGACAATTATAAGAAACTTCAGACTCTTTATGATGATGTAGAGACATTGATTGAGATGGGGTATGAAGAGGAAGATGAAAGTATTGTAGATGAAGTAAAGGAAAGCTTTCAACAACTTAAGAATCAGCTTGATGAACTGACTGTCAGCACACTTTTATCTGAAGAGTATGATAAGGACAATGCTATACTTACAATTCATGCAGGGGCTGGTGGAACGGAATCATGTGACTGGGCTAATATGTTATATAGAATGTATTGTCGTTATGCGGATTCTAAAGGGTTTTCATACGAAGTACTGGATTTTCTTGAAGGAGATGAAGCTGGCTATAAGTCCGTTACACTTCAGATAAGTGGAGAGAATGCATACGGATATCTTAAGTCAGAGAGAGGTGTTCATCGTCTGGTTAGAATATCGCCATTTAATGCCGCAGGAAAACGCCAGACGTCGTTTGTATCGTGCGATGTTATGCCGGATATAGATGAAGATATCGATATAGAGATTAATGAAGAAGATTTACGAGTAGATACTTATCGTTCCGGTGGAGCTGGAGGACAGCATGTCAACAAGACTTCATCAGCGGTTCGTATCACACACATACCTACAGGAATAGTGGTACAATGCCAGAATGAGCGTTCTCAGTTCCAGAATAAGGACAGGTGTATGAAGATGCTCAAGTCGCAGCTGTACATTAAGGCGCAGCAAGAAAATGCAGAGAAGATATCAGGTATTCGTGGAGAGGTTAGCGATAATGGCTGGGGTAGCCAGATACGTTCCTATGTTATGCAACCATACACTATGGTAAAAGACCATAGAACGAATGAAGAAGTGGGAAATGTTCAGAGTGTACTGGACGGAAATATAAATCCTTTTATAAATGCATATTTGAAATGGATTAAACTTAGCAATAACTAAAAGCCCTATTAATTAGGTTTACGGAGGAGGTAACATTATGGAGGAATTTAAACCAGTAGTATTTAAGCTTGACAAAGAGTTGTATGGTCTTGATATCAATAAGGTTCAAGGTATTGAGAAGGAACAGCAGGTTGTGCGTGTGCCAAACACGGCAACTTATATTAAGGGAATAATGAATCTTCGTGGTGATGTTATTCCAGTGTATAGTCTGAGAAAGAAATTTGGTCTGCCGGAGACAAGCGCTACAGATATACAGTATATTATCGTGCGCACTAATGAAAGTCTATTGGCATTGGAAGTAGATAGCGTTGACGAAATCCACAGTATAGAATCCAGTGATGTGCATGATGTTCCATCGATTGTCAACTCTGTAGATACGAGATATTTTCATAAGGTGCTTAAATCTAATAGAGGCTTGATTATCACAATAGATATTGATAAACTTTTGTCAGATGAAGAAATTGAGCAGATACAGCAGATGAAAGACTCACTGTAAATTCATGTCCATCTGCAAGAAAACGGACATAAATTAATATTATATTTTTACGTCTAGAGCTACGGGCATAAGATTTTCTAAGGTCTTTGCCCGTAACTTTTTATTGTATAGGAAAGTTCTTGAAATTTTCCTATACAATAAAAATAAGATGAGCACTCGCACGAGAAGAAAAAGTCAGCTTCAGCTGACATCTTCTTTTCATGCCAGAGTTCAAAAAATTGGTTGCACTTCATATAATAATGTGGTAGTATCTTTCTGGTGAACACAAGTGTATTTCCTATACGCACAAGGAGTTGGAGATAAAATGAGTGAAGATAACAAGTATTATCTAATAAAACAGAAAGCTGTTCCGGAGGTTTTGCGCAAGGTTATAGAAGCAAAAAGATTATTGGAGTCTGGAACCTCCATAACGATTCAGGAAGCAACAGAAAGAGTTGGTCTCAGCAGAAGTTCATTTTACAAGTATAAAGATGACATCTTTCCGTTTCATGAGAATGTCAAAGGAAAGACGGTGACATTCGTCCTGCAGATGGATGATCTTCCAGGTAAGCTGTCGAATCTTTTGAAGCTTATCGCAGGCTATGAGGCAAATATTTTGACAATTCATCAGACAATTCCCATTAATGGAGTTGCATCGCTGACTATGAGTGTGCAGATGCCGGCAACGGGTGATATATCAGAGATGATAGGAGAACTTGAGGCGACTGATGGGGTTCATTACGCTAAGATATTGTCTAGAGAGTAACTAGATGGAAACAACGAGAGTTTCGTGGAAGCGAAACAGCCGTTTCATATATATTAATAAATAGTAAGATTAATGGAGGAAATAAAATGGTAAATGTTGCAGTTTTAGGCTACGGCACAGTAGGTTCAGGAGTTTATGAGGTTCTCGTAAAGAATAGAGAGAGTATTGCAAAGCGTGCAGGCGATGAGATTAATGTTAAGTATGTACTTGATTTGAGAGATTTCCCAGGTGATCCTGTAGAGGGTGTTCTTGTACATGATTTTGATACAATCGTCAATGATCCAGAGGTAGATATAGTTGCAGAGGCTATGGGTGGTCTTGAACCAGCATACACATTTGCAAAGAAGACACTTGAGAGTGGAAAGAGCTACTGTACATCTAATAAGGAGCTTGTAGCGAAGTACGGTCCAGAGCTTCTTGAGCTTGCTAAGTCAAAGGGAAAGAATTTCTTATTTGAGGCAAGTGTTGGTGGTGGTATTCCTATTATCAGACCTCTTAATCAGTCTCTTACAGCAGATGAGATTACAGAGATTACAGGTATATTAAATGGTACAACAAACTTTATCCTTTCAAAGATGGCTAAGGAAGGTTCGTCGTTCGAGGCTGTTTTGAAGGAGGCACAGAACCTTGGTTATGCTGAGAGAAATCCTGCTGCTGATGTTGAGGGATATGATGCATGTAGAAAGATTGCTATTCTCTCATCACTTGCATATGGCTGCCATGTAGATTTTGAGGATATATATACAGAAGGTATCACAAAGATTACAGATACAGATTTTAAATATGCTAAGAAGCTTGGCCTTTCTATTAAATTATTTGGTAAGAGCAAGAGAGTAGATAACAAGTGTTACGCAATGGTTGCACCATTTATGATAAATGCAGATAATCCACTTTATAGTGTAAACGGAGTCCTTAACGGAATTCTTGTAAAGGGTGATGTAATTGGTGATGTTATGTTCTACGGAGCAGGTGCTGGTAAGTATCCAACAGCAAGTGCAGTGGTTGCTGATATTGTAGATGAAGCAAAACATCTTCACACAAATATTATGACTATCTGGAGCAGCAAGAAGCTTTCACTTGAGAGTATGAATACTCTTAAGAATAAGTTCTTTGTAAGAATTGACGGTTCAGTAGATTCTAAGATGTCAGAAGTGACAAAGGCATTTGGTGATGTTCACGTAGTTACACTTGATGATGTAGCAGATGAGTTTGCTATCATCACAAATGTTATGACAGAAGCTGACTTTGAGACTGCCGCTGCGAAGGTAAATGGCGTTAAGCAGAGAATCAGAGTAGAAGCGTAAGCAGTGAAATAATATAGGGCAACAAGGGATTCGGCTACGGGAGTTTCAGGGAGACCAAGTAGTCGAATTTATATAGAAAGGAATAAAAATTATGAAGTATGTTATAGTACTTGGCGATGGTATGGCTGATGAACCGATAGAAGAACTTGGTGGAAAAACACCACTTGAATATGCAAATACACCTGAGATGGACAGATTATCAAAGCTGTCAGAGATAGGACTTGTGCACACAATTCCAGAGGGCATGAGTCCGGGAAGTGACACAGCGAACCTTTCAGTTCTTGGATATGATCCAAAGCAGTATTACACAGGACGTTCTCCTTTAGAGGCATTGAGCATTGGCGTGCCTATGAAAGATACAGATATTGCCTTGAGATGTAATATAGTTACAGTATCAGTGGATGACAAGCCATATGAAGAGAAGACTATTATAGACCACAGCTCAAGTGAAATTAGCACAGAGGATGCGGCAATACTTCTTCAGGCTGTAAGAGAGGGTCTTGAGAATGATATTTACAAGTATTATGTTGGAACGAGCTACAGACACCTTACGATATGGGATAAGGGTTCAGTAGTGCCACTTACACCTCCACATGATATTCTTGGTAAGGTTATAGGTGAGTACCTTCCAAAGGAGGATGCCCTTCGCGAGATGATGAAGAAGAGCTATGATATACTTGTTAATCATCCATTAAATGTGGAGAGAATGAAAAAAGGTCTCAATCCTGCCAATTCAATCTGGTTCTGGGGAGCTGGTACAAAGCCATGCCTTTCATCGTTTGAAGAAAAGTATGGCAAAAAAGGTGTAATGATATCGGCAGTTGATTTGCTTAAAGGTATCGGTGTAGGTGCCTCTATGACAAATGTTATAGTTCCAGGTGCAGATGGTACACTTCATACCAATTACGAAGGTAAGGCGGATGCCGCTATTAAGGCTTTGACAGAGGATGGATATGATTTCGCATATATTCATGTGGAAGCACCGGATGAGATGGGACATCAGGGAAGTGCTGAGCGAAAGATTCAGGCAATCCAGTTCCTTGATGAGAAGGTTATAAAGAGAGTTACTACAGCGCTTGATGCTAAGAATGTTGATTACAGAATGTTGGTGCTTCCGGATCATCCTACACCAATCTGTGTTCGTACACACACTTCGGATCCTGTTCCATATATGCTCTACGATTCTACGGATAAGAAACAAAATAACCTTAACTATAATGAAAAGGATGGAAAAGCATCTGGTAATTTTATAGCAAAGGGACATGAAGCCATACTTCATTTATTTGAAAAGTAATATAAGATAATAAAAAGAGCTATCATTTAAAGCATAAATATGCGAGAAAAATGATAGCTCTCTTGCATTTATGTGAAAAATGTTATATTAATAATGTATAGGTAACGAACGTAAAGTAATACATGCACCAATCTTTGAAAGGAGGAGAAGTATGGATATTAATAGTATATCAAATGAGACTAAAGTTTATATGCCATCCCATGCTCAGGAAGTAGGGGCGAATGTGGAGAAAAACGATGTTATTAACAAAGGTAATGAAGTTAAGAAGCAATATCTGGAGCTTGCTGTCGGTAGTAAAGAAAAAGAACTAAAAAGACTGGGACTGACGGAAGTGGAAGATGGTATTGTCACCTTGAAGAAAAGTAATGAAGATATGACGGCTTGGGAACGCTTACAGGAGGAAATGACAGAAAAAGAAAAATTGGATAAGATTGAAAAAGAGAAGCTTGAGAAGTCGGAGGAGAAAAAAGAGCAAATAAAAGAGGAAAAAGAAAAAGAGGAAGAGGAGAATGCTGAGTGTGAGACATGTGCTAATAGAAAGTACCAGGACGGTTCAGACGAGATGGTATCATTCAAATCGGCGTCTCATATATCACCTGAGTCAGCAGCTACAAGGGTGAGAGCTCATGAGCAGGAGCATGTTAATAATGCCTACGAGAAGGCAGAGCTTAAAGAGGGAAAGGTGCAGTTTGCATCTATAGCCATACATACATCTATATGTCCGGAATGTGGAAGAGTTTACGTATCTGGTGGAACAACCACCACCACTATTAAGTATAATAATGATGATTATGCAACAGCTTCAAGAAAGCAGGATGCAACAGTTGTTCCTGGGGCGAAGGTCGATGAGCTAAGTTAACAGTTTAAACTGATAAAATAATTGTGTGTAAAATACATTTACTGTTTGCACAATTTGTAGTGATATGCTATAATGTGATGGACCGTTTTTGTTCGGTATTATACTACTTTAACAATGATAGGAGAAAAGAAAAATGGATAATAATTTTAATCAGCAGCAGGCATCAGGACAGCCTGTATATCAGCAGCAGATGCCAGTGCAACAGCAGATGCCAGTGCAACAGCAGATGCCAGTACAGCAGCAGGCACCAGTACAGCAGCCTGTATATCAGCAGGTACCACAGCAGCCTGTATATCCACAGGCACCAAAGAAACCTTCTAACACGAATACTAAAGAATTACTCGCATTGATTCTTTCTGGTGTCGGCGCAATTATGGCAGTTTTAGGTTCTATACTTACTTGTTCATGTAGTGCATCTAAGACATGGGATGCAGATGAACTTGTTGGAACATTTTATAGTGTTTTTAGTGGAAGTATTCATTCTACATCTGCAGTTATGATAGTTGCAATTCTTGGAGCCATTGTTGCGGCGGCAGGTATTGTATTAGGAATCCTTGCAATCAAGGACAAGAATGCGACAGTTAAAGCTGGTAAGATGGCTTATATCGCTATTGCAGTTGGTGTATTTGGCGTTATGTACGGTATACTTCCGGTACTCACAATCTGTGGATATAACTGTTCATTAAATTCAAGTATGACTGACGCATTTTAAAGTTTGAGTCAAATAACTACCAGAGTGAAGGAGAATTAAAGATGGATAACAATTTTAATCAGCAGCAAGTACCAGTGCAGCAGGCACCACAACAGCCTATATATCAGCAGGCACCACAGCAGCCTGTATATCAGCAACAGATGCCACAGCAGCCTGTATATCAGCAACAGGCACCAAAGCAACCTTCAAACCTTAATATAGTGGAGTTAGTGGCTCTTATCTGTTCAGGAGTAGGCTTGATTATGGCAGTTATCGGAACACTATGCTACTGTTCATGCAGTGCAAGTGCTACATTTGAGTCAGGTTCAGATGGATATACGAACTCAGCAGTTATGATAGTTGCAATTCTTGGAGTAATAATAGCAATAGTGGGTGTTGTATTGGCTATTCTTGCAATCAATAAAAAGGATGCACCAGTTAAGGCAGGAAAACTCTCATATGTTGCAGCAGCAGTTGGTATATTTGCTATTCTTTATGGTATTATCCCAACAATCACAATTTGTGGTTACAATTGCTCATTAGAAAGCGCCATGGAAAGCGTGGTGGAAGAAAAGGCAACAGCGGGTTATAGTAGCTATTTTAATTATTAAGAATTACATATAATTTATAGACAAAGGCAGGTAAAATAAATATTTTGCCTGCCTTTAATAAAATGAATGACATAATAGTAAAAACTTAAAAAGGAATAAAACAATGAATATTTTAAAAGTAATTAGTGATGAACTGAATATTAAACTGTCACAGGTCGAGGCAACAGTTAAGCTTATTGATGAAGGAAATACAATTCCATTCATTGCAAGATATAGAAAGGAAGTGACGGGCTCTCTTAATGATGAGGTACTTAGAAATCTCGATGAAAGACTTAAGTATCTTAGAAATCTTGAAGACAGAAAGTCCACAGTTATAGCTTCTATTGAAGAACAGGGCAAGCTTACAGATGAGCTTAAGAAGCAGATTGAAGAGGCGGCAACGCTTGTTCTTGTTGAAGATTTATACAGACCATATAAGCAGAAGAAGAGAACTAGAGCTATTATAGCTAAGGAAAAAGGCTTAGAGCCACTTGCTAACATTATTACACTTCAGATGATTACAAAGCCAGTTGAGGAAGAGGCGACAGCATATGTATCTGAGGAAAAGGGCGTAGCTGATGTCAAAGAAGCGATAGCAGGAGCCCTTGATATTATAGCAGAGGCAATTTCTGATGATGCTGATTACAGAACATATATAAGAAAGACAACCTTTAAGGAAGGTATGCTTACATCCACAGCGAAGGATGCAGATGCAGAGTCAGTATATGAGATGTACTACGACTATACAGAGAGTATTCCTAAGGTTGCTGGCCATAGAACGCTTGCTATAAACCGTGGTGAAGCAGAAAAAATATTGACAGTAAAGATTGAAGCACCGGAAGAAAAGATATTACAGTATCTTGCGAAGAAGGTCATCACAAAAGATAATCAGTACACATCATCACTTTTAAAGGAGGCGTTAGAGGATAGCTATAAGCGTCTTATCGCGCCATCCATTGAGAGAGATATAAGGAATGAGCTTACAGAAAAGGCAGAGGATGGAGCTATAAAGGTATTTGGAAAGAATCTTGAACAGCTTCTTATGCAGCCACCAATCTCAGGACAAGTTGTTCTTGGATGGGACCCGGCTTTCAGAACGGGTTGTAAGCTTGCTGTTGTAGATGCAACAGGAAAGGTGCTCGATACAGTAGTTGTTTATCCTACAGCACCTCAGAATAAGGTAAAAGAAGCAAAGGAAACTGTTAAGAAGCTCGTTAAGAAATATGGTATAACGCTTATTTCTTGTGGAAATGGTACAGCGTCGAGAGAGTCAGAGGCTGTTATCGTAGAACTTATTAAAGAACTTGATACACCAGTTTCGTACATCATTACAAATGAGGCAGGCGCTTCTGTATATTCAGCAAGTAAGCTTGCTACAGAGGAATTCCCTAACTTTGATGTAGGACAGAGAAGTGCAACATCTATTGCAAGACGTGTACAGGACCCACTTGCAGAATTAGTTAAGATTGACCCAAAATCAATTGGTGTAGGTCAGTACCAGCATGACATGAACCAGAAGAAGCTCGGAGAGGCTCTTGGTGGAGTTGTAGAAGATTGTGTTAACAAAGTAGGTGTGGATCTTAATACAGCATCAGCCAGTCTCCTTGAATATATTTCAGGTATCTCAAAGGTTATTGCAAAGAATATTGTTGCATATAGAGAGGAAAATGGACGTTTTACAGACAGAAAGCAGCTGTTGAAGGTTGGTAAGCTGGGTCCTAAGGCGTTTGAACAGTGTGCAGGATTTATGCGTATAAGTGGTGGAAAGAATCCACTTGATAACACAAGCGTCCATCCAGAATCTTACGAGGCAGCAGAGGCGATGCTTAAAAAGCTTGGATACGAGAAGGATGATGTGAGCGAAGGTAAGCTTGTAGGATTAAGTCTTCTTGTCAAGGATTATAAGAAACTTTCATCAGAGCTTGGTGTTGGAGAAATCACGCTTAGAGATATCGTGAAAGAATTGGAAAAGCCTGGAAGAGATCCAAGAGATGAGATGCCAAAGCCTATTCTACGTACAGACGTATTGGCAATGGAGGATTTGCAGCCGGGTATGGTGCTTAAAGGTACAGTAAGAAATGTTATTGATTTTGGTGCCTTTGTGGATATTGGAGTTCATCAGGATGGTCTTGTTCATATATCCCAGATGACAGACAAATATATTAAGCATCCACTTGAAGCAGTCAGTGTTGGCGATATAGTGGAGGTTAAGGTCATGAGTGTGGACCTTGCTAAAAAGAGAATACAGCTTACTATGAAAAATGTGTAAGCTACATTAGTGATATAAGATGTTATTCAGATAATGATGGAGGAAACTATGGAAGTTAGAGCAACAGTACGTCTTACAGAAAAAGAGTTATTTGGATTTTTGATGCATCACACATATGCAACAACATCTGGAGCGGTAGGTATAATATTGAGCATTTTAGGATTTGTAGGATTTTTCTACATGCTTGGAGTACCAGATGTTAATCCTGTATATCTTTGCGCTTTATTTGTAACAGGTCTCTTGTTTACAGTTGTTCAGCCTGCAATGATTTATTACAAAGCAAAAAAACAGGCTAAGATGAATATGGAAATCGAGGAGGGGCTTGAGTACACTATCGGTGTAGCAGGTATTAACGTAGTGCAGGGAGAAAAAACTGGATTTAGCACATGGGATGAAATTGTAAAGGTTACATCTACAAAATCACTTGTAATGCTTTATACTAGCAGAGTTCATGCATACGTTATACCTAAAAAGAATGTGGCAGAACAGTTAGACAAGTTCAAAGATATTATAAGAGAAAATTGTCATGCTGGATATATTAAGTTAAAATAGCATAGATATTGATGGAGAGTAAAATGACTGAAATCATTGAATCATATTCGCCTGGGGAAACATTTTCCCTAGGTGAAAAAATAGGAAAAGAAGCAAGTAAGGGAACTGTGTTTTGCTTAAAAGGGGACCTGGGAGTTGGGAAAACGGTCTTTACACAGGGATTTGCAAAAGGACTTGATATAAATGAGCCTATAAATAGTCCCACATTTACTATAGTTCAGGAATACCATGAAGGTAAGATGCCATTTTATCATTTTGATGTATATCGTATAGGAGATGTATCGGAGATGGATGAAATAGGCTATGAGGATTACTTTTATGGTGATGGTGTCTGCTTTGTGGAATGGGCGGAGCTTATTATGGAGCTTATTCCTGACGACGCTGTGTGGATTAAAATAGAGAAAGACTTGGAAAAAGGCTTTGATTATAGAAGAATAACCATAGAAACATAATTGATAAACTTAGAAAACAAATTAGGATAGAAAACTATTTAGATATACGGATACATGTTGATATATCATAGTGAAAGGCTGGAAAAAATTATGAAGATATTAGCGATAGACTCATCTTCACTTGTGGCGACAGTTGCTTTAGTGCAGGATGACATAATGGTAGCGGAATACACAATCAATCACAAGAAGACACATTCGCAGACACTTTTGCCTATGATCGATGAGATTGTGAAAATGGCAGAAATAAATCTGGAGGATATAGATGCTATCGCTGTTTCGGGTGGGCCTGGTTCGTTTACAGGTCTGCGTATAGGAAGTGCTACAGCAAAAGGCTTGGGCCTGGTGTGGAATAAACCACTAATCCATGTACCGACTGTTGATGCTATGGCATATAATCTTTATGGAACGGACAAGGTCATATGTCCTATTATGGATGCCAGAAGAAATCAGACTTATACAGGTTTATATCAGTTTAAAGATGAAGAATTTAATATTCTGATGGAGCAATGTGCAATATCCATTGAAGAGCTTGCAGATAAGATAAATGAAATGGGAAGAAGCGTTATCTTTGTGGGAGATGGAATACCAGTATTTAAGGCATATCTGGATGAAAAGCTTGAAGTACCACATTTTTATGCTCCAGCACATATGAACAGACAGAGAGCAGGAGCAGTGGCAGTCCTTGGTGAAAAATATTTTGCTGAGGGTAAAACTGAATCGGCAGTAGAGCATGGACCGAATTATCTTCGTCAGTCTCAGGCGGAGCGTGAGAGAGATGAGGCTTTAAGAAAATAGAAATATTTAAAGGTATAGAATTGCAAATTACAAACCGATATTAATGATAGAGGACGAACATGAACGACGATATTGTAGTCAGAAAAATGAAAACTGATGATATACATGAAGTGGTATGTATCGAAAAGGAATGTTTTTCATTGCCATGGTCAGAGAAAGCCTTTGAGGAATCTTTGGCATTACCCTATGGGATATTTTTTGTGGCCGAACATGGGAATGAAATTGCTGGATATGTAGGTGTATATCGAATGGGAGACGAATGTGATATAACAAATGTGGCGGTTTCATATGTGCATCGACGAATTGGCATAGGAAAGAAGCTTCTTGAAGAGGTTGAAAAGTATGCAATGGATAATGGTATACAATCAATTACTTTGGAAGTGAGGGAAAGTAATACCCCTGCCATCAATTTATATAAAGCCATGAGATATAAAAATATAGGAATTAGAAAAAATTTCTATGAAAAACCTACGGAGAATGCTATTATCATGGTAAGACAGTTTTCAGATTGAAGGTGTCCATGTATTACCAATATATTTTTTTAAAAACATAGTTTATGATATGGCTGTAGCATATATAGATAAATTTTAAAATGAAAAGAAAAAGTGCAGAGGTATCATATGAGAAAATATAGTGAAGAAACAAAGAAAAAACTTATTGAAATGTCATGTAACAAGTGTGGCAAAAAGATAAGTGTTGAAAACGGCATTATAAATGAAGGGATGTTTACTGTTGCATTTGGATGGGGATATTTTTCAGAGAAGGATGGACAGATTCATAACTTTGATTTATGCGAAAAGTGTTATGACGAGTACACTAAAACCTTTCTCATACCAGTAGATGTGGAAGAGAGAAATGAAATTGTATAGGAATAGGAGTAAAACAGATGTTAGATGTTTGTTTATTGGGGACGGGTGGTATGATGCCACTTCCCAAGCGATGGTTGACATCATTGATGCTTAGGTATAACGGAAAAGGGATATTGATAGATTGTGGTGAAGGCACGCAGCTTGCAATGAAAGAACAGGGATGGAGCTTTCACAACATAGATGTTATCTGTTTTACTCATTATCACGCAGATCACATAAGCGGTTTGCCAGGATTGTTGCTATCTATGGGTAATGCAGATAGAAAAGAGCCAGTGATTATGATAGGCCCCAAGGGGCTTAAACGAGTAGTTTCATCTCTGCGGGTAATTGCTCCGGAGCTTCCGTTTGAAATCGAATATATAGAAATTACAGACAATGAAATGTCCGTCGATTTATATGGTGTAAATATAGAGGCATTCAGGGTAAATCACAATGTTATTTGTTATGGATATAGCGTTAAAATTAAGCGCGGAGGCAAATTTATTGTAGAAAAAGCCGTAGCAAACAATATCCCAAAGACTATGTGGAGCCGATTGCAAAAGGGCGAAATAATAGAGGATAATGGTACAACTTTTACTCCAGACATGGTTCTTGGAGAGGAACGAAAAGGACTGCATGTGCTATATTGTACAGACACAAGACCAATGCCAATTATAGCTGAAAAGGGCAAAGGAGCCGATTTGATGATTCTTGAGGGTATGTATGGCGAAAAAGATAAACTTAAGAAGGCTAAAGAATATAAGCACATGACATTTTATGAAGCAGCAGAACTTGCGAAAATCGCAAATCCAACAGAAATGTGGCTGACGCATTACAGTCCATCGCTTATTCGTCCGGATGAATTTATGGATGATGTGCGAGTCATATTTAAACATTCTATTGCAGCAAGGGATGGAAGAACGGTGGAGCTACGATTTGATGATGAAGAGTAGGTTCTGCATGGCAAACAAGAAGGGATGAGGTGATGTTTATGAAAAGAAGAATGAGCTGGCTTGTAACTATGACCATAATATTAGTAGTTGGAGTTATTGTATTCTATTACTTTACAAATAAGGCAAACGACTCCGACAACGGAACCAATGCAAATGTGGTTGGAGAGGTCGACAAGGTGCTAAACAAAGATTTAAAGAGCAGATATCCATATACTGTTAAGGAAGTTGTTCAGTTCTTTGTGCGAATACAGAAATGCTATTATAATGAAGAGTACACAGAGGACGAATTATTGAAATTAGCGGATAAAGCCAGAGAATTATTCGATGATGAGCTTTTAAGCGAGAATTCAGTCGAAACATATTATGAGAATCTTAAAAATGAGGTAAAGGCATACCAGTCGATAGGAAAGACCATATATAGAGTTATTATAGAAGAGAACAATGATGTTGTGTATTCCACAGTCGATGGACAGAAATATGCCTCAATTAATTGTACATATTATCTTAAAGATGAAGAAGGAACGACTAGTATAAAGGAAACTTATATACTGAGGAAAGATGAAAACGACCGATGGAAGATTCTGGGATGGGAAAAATATGAAGGAAGCGAATGGGAACAGTAATGAGTGAGAGAAAAGAAGATACATTGATACTTGCTATAGAGAGTTCTTGTGATGAGACTGCGGCCTCTGTTGTAAAAAATGGTAGAGAAGTGCTGTCTAATGTTATTTCATCACAGATAGCATTGCATACACTTTATGGTGGAGTTGTGCCTGAGATAGCGTCAAGGAAGCATATAGAGAAGATTAATCAGGTTATAGAGGAAGCGTTAAAGGAAGCAAATGTTACATTGGATGACATTGACGCCATAGGCGTAACATATGGTCCAGGACTTGTTGGTGCATTGCTTGTAGGCGTAGCAGAAGCTAAAGCTATTGCATTTGCAGCAAAAAAGCCCCTTGTGGGGGTTCACCATATAGAAGGTCATATTTCTGCAAATTATATAGAGAATAAAGAACTGGAGCCTCCATATATATGTCTTGTTGTATCGGGTGGACATACACATCTTGTTGTTGTAAATGATTACGGTGATTATGAAGTTATAGGAAGAACAAGAGATGATGCGGCGGGAGAAGCTTTTGACAAAGTGGCAAGAGCTATTGACCTTGGTTATCCAGGAGGACCAAAGGTTGACAAGCTGGCGAAAGAAGGTAATCCTGATGCAATAAAATTCCCACGTGCGAATGTGGAGGGAGCTCCGTTCGACTTTAGTTTTAGTGGACTAAAATCGGCTGTTCTCAATCACATTAATATGTGCCAGATGAAGAATATCGAAATAAATAGGGCTGATATAGCTGCATCGTTTCAAAAATCTGTAGTTGATGCTTTGCTTAGCAGGGCTTTGTTAGCGTGCGAAGAATATGGCGTGAAGAAGCTGGCTATTGCAGGTGGTGTTGCATCAAATTCAGCTATTCGAAGTGCGTTTAAGGAAGCGTGTGAGAAGAAGAAGATAGAATTCTATCATCCATCTCCCATATATTGTACAGATAATGCAGCAATGATAGGAGTGGCAGCGTATTATGAATATTTAAATGGAACACGTCATGGCTGGGACCTCAACGCAGTTCCAAACCTTAAGCTGGGAGAAAGAATATAGAACATGATGTTCAAATATGTAGTTTATGTGGTTTATGTGTTATAGACAAAATGTTTTCAATGCAGACATTATTGTGTTATAGGAGAAAATAATGAGTAAGATTATATGTATAATACTTGCAGGTGGAAAAGGAAAGAGAATGGGCGGAAAGGTAAGTAAACAGTTTTTGTTACTGGAGGACAAGCCTGTTCTCTATTATTCTCTTAAAGCCTTTGAACCGTTTGTGGATGAAATTATTCTGGTGGCTGCAGCAGGCGAAGAGGAATTCTGCCGTAAAGAAATAGTAGAAAAATATAACATAGGAAAAGTATCAGCAGTAGTTACGGGAGGAGCAGAACGTTATCTTTCAGTGTATGAAGGCTTAAAGGTAATTGACAGTGAGGATGAGAGCTATGTTCTCATTCATGATGGAGCGCGCCCATTTATATCTGGGGATACTATAGAGCGAATTATAGGGACAGTGCAAGAAAAAAAAGCGTGTATAGCTGCTGTACCTTCTAAAGATACAATAAAGATAGGAAACAGAGCTGGTGTAGTTGTGGATACCCCTGACAGAAGTAATGTATGGGTGGTTCAGACACCTCAGGCCTTCGAGTATGGTTCTATAATGGAGGCATATACAAAGGCAATTGCTTCAGGAAGAACAGATATTACAGATGATTCTATGGTAATGGAAGCGTTTGGTGATTATAAAGTTTATTTTGTTATGGGGCAATATGATAATATCAAGCTTACAACACCAGACGATATGGTTGCGGGGATGGCTATTTTGCACGCAAAATCAAGGAATTGAAAAGTTTATAAAAAATAATTTAAAAAATTTAAAAAAAGATGTTGACACACAAATCATTTGATGATAGAATACCACTTGTCGCTGATGAAAAGCGACAGAGAAAATTAAACAAATACCTAGTAAAATAGGTTATGGAGAGGTATCGAAGTGGTCATAACGAGGCGGTCTTGAAAACCGTTTGTCCGCAAGGGCGCGTGGGTTCGAATCCCACCCTCTCCGTTTGTAAGCTTTAAGCTTACGATTTAACTTCGGTTAAACAAAAAAATAAAATCAAAAAAAGATGTTGACAAACACAAACAAAGTGCTAAGATATCTGAGCTGTCAAAAAACAGCGAAAAAGATTTTATAGAGAACATTGATAATTGAATGATAAACCATCCCTGAAAATTTCTTACAAATTTTCAGACCAATCAAAAGATTGGTATTCTTTATTACGAACAGTAATGAAATCAAACGGATAGGATAGCTAACGTTATCTTGT
>JAFQVJ010000024.1 GCA_017408025.1 Lachnospiraceae bacterium | reverse complement strand
GATTAGCGGGGCTATAATAAGGTTTTCTCGGCGAACCTGCAAGAAAATAGCAATTTTTTCAGGTATGTCTTACTATGGCACACAGCTGTAGCTATTGTCTGCCTTCATAAAAGACGAACCACTTTTTCGAAAAAGGGCGTTAAGAAAGTTCACGAAACCTCTCAATGCGCGTTTAAAATATACACAGACAATTCGGTGTACGAGGGTAGCAATAGCTTTCAGCGGGCATAGAAAGGAAGATTAGCAGTCGGTGTTGACTATAAGCTAATCTTCCCATAATGTGAATTATATTATAATTGTGCAGCCCACATGTTTTAATGTGATATAGAAGATTTTTTTCCTATAAATTAGGAGTGAGGGTATAAACATTTATTCCATGGATATAATTTACTGTGAATTATAAAGCTGCGATAAATTAGGAAGAAGTCGTTAGTATTATAAAAAACATAAAGCGAAATGGAGTATGTCATGGGAAAGAAGAAAGAAAAAAAGATAAAGCTGTCAGAGATAACACCGGAAGAACAGTTAAAATATGAGATTGCAGGCGAACTAGGCTTGCTTGATCGTGTTCTTGAAAATGGGTGGAAGTCCTTAACTGCCAAGGAAACAGGGAAAATCGGTGGACTTATGACTAAAAGAAAAAGAGAGCTGTCTAATATGGAATAAATGAATCGCAATGGAAAAAAGGCTGTCTATATAGGAATAAATGAAACGCAATGAAAAAAGGGCTGTTCACATGGGAATAAACGAATCATAACGGAAAAAAGTAACTACTATAAAAATGAGAATACGGAAATCTATCTGAAATGAGGTGTGGAGATATTGCAAAGTGGGTTCGGGTTTGATATAATACCCATTTAATAGGTATTATATATTGTAACAAAGGAGGAACGCATGTTAGAGTTAATAGATATTTCCTTTTCTGTAGAAGAAGATGGTAAGGTTAAAGAAATTTTAAAAGATATAAATATAACTATAGATGACAAGAAGTTCGTAGCCATCACAGGACCAAATGGTGGTGGTAAATCCACACTTGCAAAGATTATCGCAGGCATTGAAAAGCCAACGGCAGGTAAGATTTTGTTTAATGGCACTGATATTACAGATATGAGCATTACTGACAGAGCAAAGCTTGGTATAAGTTATGCATTTCAGCAACCGGTAAGATTTAAGGGAATCAAGGTTAAAGATCTTATAAAGCTTGCAGCTGGTGAGGGTGTTAGCGTGGCAAGCGCATGTGACTATCTTTCGGAGGTAGGCTTGTGTGCCAGAGATTATATCAACAGAGATGTTGATGGCAGCCTATCTGGTGGCGAATTAAAGAGAATAGAGATAGCTACTATTATTGCTAGAAATACGGAACTATCTGTATTTGATGAGCCGGAGGCAGGTATTGATTTATGGAGCTTCAAGAACCTTATAAAGGTGTTTGAAAAAATGCATAAGCAAAGCGAGAAATCAATTATCATTATTTCTCACCAGGAGAGAATATTGAATATTGCGGATGAGATTATAGTTGTGGCAGCAGGACAGGTTAAGTCAAGAGGTACCAAGGATGAGATACTTCCAGAGGTTCTCAATGGCAATACATTAGAAGGCTGCAAATATTACAACGACTAGGAGGGACGGACATGGATGAGATACAAAAGACATTATTAGAAGAGATAGCAGGGCTTCATGAAATACCAGCAGGTGCTTACAATATCCGCGCAAATGGTTCCACCTCTAGTAGAAATACAACAGCCAACATTGATATAGTTACAAAAGATGATAAGCAGGGAATAGATATTATCATTAAGCCAGGAACAAAGAAAGAAAGTGTACATATTCCAGTTATCTTAAGCGAGAGTGGTATTACTGAGATGGTTTACAATGATTTTCATATTGGTGATGACTGTGATGTAACAATAATAGCTGGATGTGGTATCCATAACGGTGGCGAAAGAAAGTCACAGCATGATGGTATTCATACATTTTACATAGGCAAAAATGCTAAGGTTAAGTATGTCGAAAAACACTATGGACGTGGCGAAGGAACAGGCGAGAAAATCATGAATCCAACCACCATTGTCAACATCGAGGAGAATGGTCATCTGGAGATGGAGACTGTTCAGATAAAGGGAGTCGACTCCACAGATAGGATAACGAAAGCATATCTTGCAGAAGGTGCATCCGTTGTAGTCAATGAGAAGCTTATGACTCATGGCAATCAATATGCCAAAACTACCTTTGAGGTGGAAATGAATGGAGAAGGCTCAAGTGCAAATATTATCTCAAGAGCAGTAGCAAAGGATGATTCTCATCAGATATTCCTTGCAAAGATCCAGGGTAATAACAAGTGCGCAGGTCACTCAGAATGTGATGCCATTATTATGGATAATGCAAAGATAAGTGCTATCCCTGAGATTACAGCAAATCACCTTGAGGCAGAGCTTATACATGAAGCTGCTATCGGAAAAATTGCAGGCGAGCAGTTAATCAAACTCATGACACTTGGATTGACAGAGGAAGAGGCAGAGGCACAGATTGTCAATGGATTTTTAAAATAAATTCTTGTTTATGCGTGAAGCAATGAGCTATGCACAGATGAGCTGAATTGCCTACTGGAAGCTTGCGAGTGTGGGCATGGCTCATGCTCATCTAAAAACAGCTACTATACAATAAGAGAGTATATATTTTTCCTGATTCTTGGTTACGAAAGATATATGCTCTCTTATTTTTGTCGCCTAGTGGAATGAACTATTCTTCATGGGGTTGGTAATGATAATTTCATTTATCCGCAAAATTACCTACTGGAATCAACTCTTATGATTATAGTGGGTAATATATAATATGTTATGATTGCTTAAGAAATAATCAAGATAGCTGCGTCATATATATATACACTCAAGCAAATTGTTCTAAAGCGTACATAGGACGATGGACATGATGCGGACTTGCTTCGCTTTGCGAGTTGAGAACGGTCAGTTTCAGCTGGCATCTACTTTTCATGCGAGTGTTCAAAAAGTTGTAGTTGCATAGCAACTGCGGTTAATTTCTCGCGGAGCGCTTTTGTTGTATAGGAAATTTTTTAGAACTTTCCTATACAAGAACTAATGGTAGTTGCATAGCAACTACCATTAGTTCTTGTAATTTTAGCTTAAAATATTTAATCTTATATCAAGAGCCGTTAAGTATCAAGAGCCGTTAAGTATCAAGAGCCATTAAGGTACAAAACGAAACTTTACCGTTTATCTATGATGTGAAGTGTAATGCTTGCTGTGTTAGACAATCCTTTGCTGTCTGTTATAGTGTAGGTTATCACGAAGTCACCTGTTAAAAGTTCATGCGTATCATAAACAGGTTCTTTGCTTGTGCTTTCTGACTCAGTTTCCAAAGTGGTTGTCTCGGAAGAGCCGGAACCGGAAGAGCCAGTTTCCGAAGAACCAGTTTCCGAAGAACCAGAATCCGAAGAACCAGAATCCGAAGACTCAGTTTCCGAAGCACTTGTCTCAGAAGTATCGGTTTCAGCAGTAGTAGCTTCAACAGTAGTTGTTTCATCTGAGCTGTCAGGCTCGGTCTGTGTTGTTGTCTCAGTATCGATTATTGCGTCAAGTCCATTTATAGTTATCTTAGAGATGTCTAATGTTTTGTTTTCATAATCATATGCTGAGATAATATTCTTCTTGATGGCATCTTCGATAGTAGCATAATCTACATCCTTGCGATCAAAAGTAAGCTCCTTACTTGTAAGGTTAATAACTGGTTTTCTTCTGACTGTTAATTTTGCGGTTGCTGTTTTCTTAGTACCAGTAAAATCTTTAACAGTATAGGTTATAGTATATACGCCAGGAGTATTAAATGCTGACGATTCAGATACTGTCTTGCCACTACTGTTAGTGATTGTAGTAGTAACAGATGAGGAAACATCCAAACCAGCGGTGTTATATGCTTTTACGCCTTTTTTATAATCAACAGAAGTACCAACATTAGTTGTGTAAGATGTTGATGGCAGGTTTAGTACAATAGCCGATGTTGGTACACCACTTCCACTGTACGAGAAGAATGCTACATTCATATCAACCCAACCCTGTATACCAGGACATGTTGCGGTACTTGTATACTGCCACATCTGATAAGGATACTTTTCTGTTGGAAGAGGATCACCAATCTGGTACTGTACGCCAGTCTCCTTATATTTTGAAAAATAATAAGCAACCCAGGCCTTGTAGTCAGACAATTGATCCATGTAGAAAAATTCATTTATAGCTGAATGGTAGCTATATAGCATGGCATCGTAGCCTGAGGCTTCTATGGTTGATAAGAATTTTTTAGCAATATTTGTTGCCTGTGTCTTAGTAAGCTTAGCATTTCTGACACGAGTGCCGGAAGTAGGCTCCCAGTCAAGGCAAACAGGGTATGTAAGCTTATAATCTTTAATAAGTGAAAGAAGGAATGAGGCTTCTTCCAATGCTTCTGTCTCTGTGATGGCCTGTGAGTAGAAGTAAACGCCTACCTGTAAGCCAGCAGCAAGTGCACCTTCGATGTGTTCTTCAAAGTAAGGATCCTTGTACATGGAAGTTGAAGATATAGATCTGTAGCCAGCTCTGATAATAACAAAGGTAACACCTGAATCTTTTACTTTTTTCCAGTCAATAGCGGTTTTATTTAATGAGTTCCACTTTGAAATATCTATGCCTTTTACAACACATGCGTATTCACTTATAGGAGCTTCTGTAGGTGCCTCGGTAGGAGTTTCAGTTTTTGTAACAACCTTTGTTGTAGGAGGCTCGGTTTCTGGCTCAATATCTACTTCCTTTCGAACAGGCTGTGTTTCGTCAGATTCTGAGTCGTCTCTGATATCCAAGTCCTCTAAAGGAATAGTTTCTGGAGCTGTGGTAGCTGGCTCAGTAGTTGTCTCTGGTGGGACAGTAGTAGGCGCCTCTGTAGTAGGGGCTTCCGTAGTAGTAGGAGCTTCAGTTGTGGTAATCTCAGTAGTTGTCTCAGACTCACTCATTTCAGCCACAACTTTTGTAGTTGCAGTTTCTGATGCTGATGTGGTGTGAGATATAATAGCAACAGCGCCTACGGTAACAGCTGTTATAGTAACTACGGAAGTTGCGCCTATAGTAACATAGGAAGCGACTGTACCGGATTTCAAAAAGGCTACAAGTTTTGTAGCTGAATTCTTTAGTAAGGTAATAAATTTTGTCATATTGTGTCCTCGCATTCTGATTTTGATAATTAGTCATTTTTTTTAACCGTATTATAAGCTAGGTCTATTTTACATATAATTGTATATATTTTCAATAGAATAAACTAAAAAAGTATAAAGGAATTATATGGAAGAATATATAAAAAATACATAAAAGAAAATGTATAAATCTGTTAATAATTTTTTAAATAAATTACAATGTAAAACTTGATAAGAGTGTCGAAATATGATATATTCATAACAATATTGGTAACGATACCGAGGCAATGCCAAAATCTAGGAGAAATAATATATTTAAGGGAAAATTGATTTTTACGAGGAGACAGAATTATGAGATCATGTGGAGTTTTATTACCAGTGTCAAGCTTACCATCAGAATATGGAATAGGATGCTTTGACGAAGCAGCTTATGCATTTGTAGATAAGCTTAAAGCAGCAGGGCAGAAGTATTGGCAGGTGCTTCCATTTGGACATACAAGTTATGGTGATTCGCCATATCAGTCGTTTTCGACTTTTGCAGGCAACCCATACTTCGTATCTTTGAAGGAATTTGTAAAAGCTGGTTACATAACAAAGGCAGATTGTAAGAAAGCTGATATGGAAGGACATCCAGAATATGTGGATTATGAGAGAGTGTACAATGGACGTTATGCAGTTCTTAAGAAGGCATTTTTAAATAGTAACATTGAAGAAGATAAAGATTATCAGAAGTTCGTATCGGACAATGCTGCATGGCTCACTGATTACGCTTTATTTATGGCGGTTAAGGATGCCAATGATGGCAAAAGCTTTATAGAGTGGGATGATGATATTAAGTTAAGACGTCCAAAAACTGTAAAAGCATATCTTGAAAAGTATAAAGAGGAAGTAGAGTTTTATAGCTTTATTCAGTATGAGTTCTTCAAACAGTGGGATGCATTAAAGGCATATGCCAATGAAAATGGTATAGAGATTATAGGTGATATTCCTATCTATGTTGCTTATGATAGTGCAGATGTGTGGACAAATCCCGATTTATTTAAGCTTGATAAAAACCTTCAGCCAATAAAGGTTGCAGGATGCCCACCAGATGCATTTAGTGAGGATGGTCAGCTTTGGGGCAATCCATTATACAAGTGGGATTATCATAAAAAGACAGGTTACAAGTGGTGGAAGGATAGAATAGCTGCATGTAACAAGATGTATGATATGGTTCGTATCGATCATTTTAGAGGATTTGACGAATATTATGCAATTCCATTTGGTGATGATACTGCACGTAATGGTAAGTGGGAAAAGGGTCCTGGCATTGATTTGTTTAACGAGCTTAATAAAGAGTTTGGAGAGATGAATATTATCGCAGAGGATTTAGGATTCCTTACAGAAACAGTTAGACAGCTTCTTAAGGATACAGCATATCCAGGTATGAAGGTGCTCCAGTTCGCATTTTTCGAGGATTCAGATAGTGAATATCTTCCATACAACTATACAGAGAACAGTGTGGTTTATACTGGAACACATGATAATGATACAGTTGCAGGATGGTACAGTGAACTGGATAAGCCATCAAAGAAGTTTACTAAAGAGTATCTTATGCTTGCTGATGATAGCAATATTTGTGATGCTATGATAGCAGCGGCTATGGGTAGTGTTTCAAAGTATTGTATAATCCCAGCACAGGATTACCTTGGAATTGGAAGTACTGCAAGAGTGAATACTCCTTCTACAGTAGGCAATAACTGGAAATGGAGACTTTCACCTAAGGCATTTGATAAGAGACTTTTGAAGAAAATGGCTAAGATGGCTAAGTTATATGGACGATTCAATAATGTAGAAGAAGCCGAGGATGAAAAAAAGGCTGAAACAAAAAAAAGTAGAATAAATCATGTATAGATAAGAAGGGACAACCGCGTTTGCTAAATAAAAGAGGTTGTCTCTTCTTTACGTAGGTGGGTATTTGTGGTATTATGAAAAACGGTAAAATAGGTTTTTGTATAAGTTGAGGAGGCGAAAAAGGTTGAGTGATATACTGATAAATGCAGGGCTTGTGCTTGAAGGTGGAGGTATGCGTGGAGTGTATACGGCAGGAGTCCTTGATTTGTTTATAGATAAGGGATTGTATTTCAAGAACTGTTATGGCGTATCTGCTGGCGCTACACAGTGTTGTAGTTATCTTTCCAAGCAGAAAGGACGAGCTCTTAAGATTAATGTAGAGTATATGAAAGATAAACGTTATGCCAGCTTTGGAAATCTCGTGAAGGAAGGCAATTATTTTGGTAAAAAATTCACTATGGAAACCATACCAAATGAGCTGGAATTGTTCGACTATGATGAGTATACAAAAACAGGAGCAAATTTTTATGCAGTTGCTACAGATTGCAAAACAGGAGAACCTGCATATCTTAAGGTAGAGAATATGAAGCAGGATATCGATAAGGTATGGGCTAGTTGTACGTTGCCCCTTCTTTCTAAAATGGTTCACGTAGACGGAAGAGAGTATCTTGATGGTGGCGTGTCAGATTCCATACCTGTATTGAAGGCTATAAAAGACGGAAATGAGAAGGTAGTTGTAGTTCTGACCAGAGATGGGGAATATAGAAAATCACCTAATAAAATGATGTGGCTTATAAAGCTGAAATATCGAAAATATCCAGGTCTTGTGAGAGCTGTAAAGGATCGTTATATCAAGTATAACAAGAACCTTGCGGCCATTGCAAAACTTGAAAAAGATGGAAAAATATTTGTTATCAGACCTAAGGAACAGGTGGAAGTGGGTCGATTGGAAAAAGATGGTGAAAAAATGAAGGCTCTTTATAATTGTGGGTATAAAGAAGCAGAGGCTTGTTTTGAGGATTTGAAGGCGTACCTGGGTATATAGACGGAAATATAGACGAGAATACACACAGAAATATAGACGGGAATGCACGCAGAAATATGACAGAAATATAGAAAGAGGAAGTGGAGATATGAAGTTTACAAAAATGCACGGTTGTGGAAATGATTATATATATGTCAATGGATTTGAAGAAGATATTGACAATCCAAATGAGATGGCAGAGAAGGTCAGCCATGTGAGATTTGGAATTGGCTCTGATGGTATGGTGGTTATACATCCATCAGATGTGGCAGATTTTAAAATGAAGATGTACAATGCAGATGGTTCAGAAGGGGCTATGTGCGGAAATGCTATACGATGTGTGGGCAAGTATGTATATGACAACAAGATGACAGATAAGACAAATATTACAGTTGAGACAAAAGCAGGGATTAAAATTCTTGAGCTCAATGTAAATGATGGCAAGGTTGATACTGTCAGAGTTGACATGGGAGCTCCTATCCTGAAGCCTGCACTTATTCCAGTGAAATTTGATGGAGAAGATATGATAAATCAGCCCTTATGTGTAAATGATAAGAAATATATGGTCACATGTGTCTCTATGGGAAATCCACACTGTGTAACATTTGTGGAAGACACAAAGGCTCTTGATCTTGAACATATTGGACCGATGTTTGAGAATCATGAGGTTTTTCCAGACAGAGTAAATACAGAATTTGTTCAGGTAATTGACAGACAGACTGTAAATATGCGTGTATGGGAACGCGGCTCAGGGGAAACATGGGCATGTGGGACAGGTGCCTGCGCCTGTGTTATGGCATGTATACTCAATGGACACACAGATGACAGGGTTACAGTTCATCTTGTAGGTGGAGATTTATATATAGAGTATGACAGAGAGAAAAATACTATCTTTATGACAGGTCCAGCGGTAGTAGTTTGCAATGGAGATTTTATAGTGTAAAGGAGTGCCTATGAAGCTTATAGATTTATTGGAAAATTTAAAATATGACATAGCAAATGAAAACTCATATAAAACCCATACAGAAGTAAACAAGCTTGTATATGATTCTAGAAAAGTACAGCCACAGGATGTGTTTGTATGCATATCGGGGGCAAAGATGGATGCCCATAATTTTATAGGTGATGTTGTAAATAAGGGTGCGTCAGCAGTTGTGGTAGAAAAAGATATTACTAAGGAGCAATACGAGCAGCTGAAGGAAGAGACAAACGGTAAAATTGAGTCAGTTGCCATAGTAAAAGTGGAGTCTACGCGATATGCTCTTGGCTGTATGTCAGCTGCATATTTCGGGTACCCGGCAAAGAAGCTTGTAACTATAGGTGTTACAGGTACAAAGGGCAAGACAACAACAGCATATATGATTCGCTCAGTTCTTGAAAAGACAGGCATTAAGACAGGACTTATAGGAACTATAGAAGCAATCATAGGTGATGAACATATACCAGCGGCCAACACGACCCCTGAATCTTACGTAGTTCAGGAGTATTTCTCAAAAATGGTCGAGGCAGGCTGCAAGGCTGTGGTTATGGAGGTTTCGTCCCAGGGGCTTATGCTGCACCGAGTGGCGGGATTTGAGTTTGATTATGGTATATTTACAAATCTTTCAAAGGATCATATAGGAGAGAACGAACACAAGGATTTTGATGACTATATGAACTGCAAAGCAAAGCTTTTCAAAATGTGTAAGCATGGCATTTTCAATGTGGATGACAAGCATGCAGAGGATATGATGAAGGATGCTACATGTACTATAGAGACATTTGCAGTTGAAAAAGAAGCAGATATAATGGCAAAAAATATAAGATTGTTACAAAAGCCTGGTGTTATAGGTATTTCTTATGATTTACAGGGAAAGATTAATATGCCAGTGGAAATAGACATACCTGGCAGCTTTAATGTATATAATACTATGACGGCTATAGCGGTTTGTCATCATTTTACAAAGGACTTGGAGCTTATAGAAAAGGTGCTTCAGGATATAAGAGTAAAGGGAAGAGTTGAGATAATAAAGGTATCCCCAAAGTTTACACTTATGATTGACTATGCTCACAATGCCATGAGCCTGGAGAGTCTTCTTTTAAGTCTTAAAGAATACAATCCAAAGAGGGTAGTTACAGTGTTTGGATGTGGAGGCAATCGCTCAAAGGATAGGCGTTTCGAGATGGGCGAAGTATCGTCTAGATTGTCTGATTTGACCATAGTTACCTCTGATAATCCAAGGTTTGAAAAGCCGGAAGATATTATAGCAGATATAGTTACAGGTGTTAAGAGAGCAGAGGGCCAATATATTACCATTCCAGACAGAAAAGAAGCTATAAGATATGCTATTGAGCATGGAGCGGAAGGCGATGTAATCGTTTTGGCTGGAAAGGGTCACGAGGATTATCAGGAAATAGAGGGTGTCAAGTATCCTATGGATGAGCGAGTGCTTATACAGGAGATTTTGACCGAAATGCAGTAACATATTATAGAAGATATCTAAGATGAATTTTTATCAGAATGGATTATAAAAATATAGGATAAGGGAGCAGGCATATATGTGCGGAATTAGTGGATTTACTGGAAAAGTAACTGGTGACAAAGAGGAAATACTCATAAAGATGATGAACAAGATTGCTCACAGAGGTCCAGACCAGGCGGGAACCTTTATAGATGATGAGGCTGCCCTTGGATTTAGAAGATTAAGCATTATCGATCTCGACCATGGTTCACAGCCAATGTTCAATGAAAATAAGGATATTGCTATAGTGTTTAACGGTGAGATTTATAATCATAAGGAGCTCCGTGAAGAGCTTATGGCAAAGGGACACGTGTTTGCCAACAATGCAGATACAGAGGTTCTCGTGCATGGATATGAGGAATATGGCACAGAGCTTCTATACAGACTTCGCGGAATGTTTGCATTTATGATATATGATATGAAGAAAAAAATGTTCTTTGGGGCCAGAGACTTCTTTGGAATTAAACCATTTTATTATACAAAGACAAAGACAGGTAACCTTGTATTTTGTTCCGAGATTAAGGGAATACTTCAGTTCCCTGGTGTAGAGAGAAAAGTCAATGAAGCAGCCCTTGAGCAGTATATGAGTTTTCAGTATTCAGTTTTGCCAGAGACGTTTTTTAAGGGAATATATAAGCTGCCAGCAGGCCATTATATGATATATAAGGATGGCCAATTAAATGTGCAAAGATATTTTGACCCAGCTATGGAACCGATGAAGGAATCGGAAATATCTCTTGAGGATACGGTGACAGATATTGAAGCAGTTGTACATGAGACAGTTGATGCTCATATGATAGCTGATGTTGAGGTTGGGTCACTTCTTTCAAGTGGTGTTGATTCAAGCTATGTTGTGTCAGAATTTCCAGGCAAAAAGACATTTACAGTAGGATTCCTGGACAAAAACAGCAAGTACAATGAGATTAGATATGCAGAGGGACTTGTCAAGGAATTAGGTAAGGAAAATTACAGCAAAAATATTGGAAGTGATGAGTATTTTGACTCTATTCCAAAGGTAATGTACTACATGGACGAGCCACTTGCAGATCCATCATGTATTGCGCTCTACTTTGTAGACAAGCTGGCTGCGGAGCAGCTTAAGGTTGTGCTGTCAGGAGAGGGTGCCGATGAGTTTTTTGGTGGGTATAACATTTACCATGAGCCTATATCGCTTAAGGCATTTAAGTATATTCCAAGATTTATAAAGAAGCCGATTGGAGCATTGATGAAGAAGCTTCCTGACTTTAAGGGAAGAGATTTCCTCATAAGAGGTTCAAAGACTGTTGAAGAGAGATTTATTGGCAATGCTAATATGTTTTCTGTTGAGGAGCGAGAGCAGCTGTTGAAGACAAAGCTTACACATGTTAAGCCAAGTCAGATTGTGGAATCATGCTATGCCCATTGCAAGCATCTTAATGATATAGCAAAAATGCAGTATATTGATATCAATTTCTGGCTTCAGGGAGACATCTTATTGAAAGCTGACAAGATGAGCATGGCACATTCTCTTGAGTCAAGAGTGCCATTCCTTGACATTAATGTATTTGATTATACAAAGAAGATGCCTATAGATTACAGATGTAATAAAAAGGCGACAAAATATGCATTTAGAATAGCAGCAAAACGCCATATTCCAGAGGCAACTGCAAATAAAAAGAAATTGGGCTTTCCAGTACCTATCAGAGTGTGGCTTAAAGAGGACAAGTATTTCAATAAGGTTAAGGAAACCTTTACAAGCGAGGCTGCTAAGAGATTCTTCAATACTGACAAGATTGTTGAACTGTTAGATGAGCATAGAGCAGGCAAGGTGGACAACAGTAGAAAAATATGGACTATATATGTATTTCTTGTATGGTATGGGGTATATTTTCTTGAGGAAAATATAGGATTATAACATGAAAGAAAACATGGCTTCAAAAGGTATGGACATATTTTGTCAAAATTGGTATAATATCTCTCATAGATATGTGTGAAAAATTGAATACACAGGACGTAATCTAAATTATTACATTACAGGAAAGACATGAGGTAGATAATTATGGCGAACAAAGACAAAAAGCTTATTGAGGCAATATCAACAATGCAACCAGCAGTAGAGGCATCGGGATGTTCTCCTGTGCTTATGAATGTTCATACAAGACTGATGAAAGGCAGAAAGGCATTTGAGGATGTAGTGCAGGGAACACTTTCGTCAGCACAGCATCTGAGTACCTTGTATCTACGGATAGATTTGGATGTTGATAAGCTTAAGGGTATTACTAATCATATGTTTAATACTGTTGCAAGTGTAGATGAGATATCATCGCAAACTGCAAATATTACTAAGCAGGTGTCTGAGGCTCATGAGATTTTGACAACATCTATTACTGAGATTTCTGGCAATACTATCGATTGTCTCAGAGAGATAGAGTTAAGTGAAGAGCGAATCACAGAGATTCAGAAGCTGTCAATTGATGCTGCAGAGGATTCAAAGCTTATGAAGCATGATATGGAAGATTTGAATTCTGTCATTGAGCAGATGAATGCAGTTCTAGATGCGATTAACAATATTTCTGGACAAACCAATCTTCTTGCATTAAACGCTTCAATCGAGGCAGCCAGAGCAGGCGAAGCAGGTGCTGGTTTTGCAGTAGTTGCTGATGAGATTCGTAAGCTGGCAGAGCAGACAAAAGCTCTTACAACAAACATGGGCGAGTATATTGGCAATGTACAGTCAGCTTCAAAGAAGAGTGCAGAGAGTGTTGTGACAACTGTTGCAGCGTTAAATCAGATTAATGATGACCTTGCAGTTGTAGTTGAAGCAAATGTTGAGAATAGAAAGTCACTTCAGAACATCAACGAGAGTCTTACAAACATAGCTGCCACCAGTGAAGAGATAAGTGGTTCTATGAATGAAGTGGAAACATATACAAGTGATTTGGACGAGCGCGTAGGTGAGTTAAATGACATGGCCGGTGAACTTAAGAACGTAACAGAAAACCTGGGTGAAGTCATAGCACCGATAACAGCTGTGGAAGACAAGCTGATGGCAACTAATCAGGAAATGGGTGATATGGCACTTGATGTGTTCTATATGCCTGAGAATAAGATATTTGTCAATGCTGTGGCAGGTGCTATAGAGGCTCATAGCAAATGGCTTAACACTCTTGAGGAAATGGTTAGAGAGAACAAGCTTATGCCACTTCAGACAAGACAACACAGATGTGCATTTGGTCATTTTTACTATGCGGTTAAGCCTCAACATCCTAAGGTGACAGGTGTATGGGGAAGCTTGAGAAATGTTCACGGACAGTTGCATGATTATGGTAAGAAAGCTGTTGCAGCACTGAAGAATGGTAACCAGTCAGAGGCAAGAAACTGCTATGATAAGGCCGTAGAAGTATCAAAGAAGCTTATGAATGATTTTGATACAGTTATAAGATTGACAGAAGAATTAGATGCAGAGAATAAGAGAGTATTTGAGGCGCAGTAAATATCAAAATAAATACATAAAGCAGGTAATTGATTTAGAGTAAAGTGGTAATGACATGTTAAAAAAAAAACCCTTGGAAACTTTAATGTTTCCAAGGGTTTTTATCATATAGGAAAGTTGGAAGAACTTTCTTATATGATAAAAACGTTCTGCTAAGACCTGGTTAATCGAGGTGTTTTACAACTACGATTATGTCTATGGCGGATACGAAGAGAGGATCTCTTTTGGCTTTAATACGCTTGACTTTTTATCAAATGATTGATATACAATCAATTGATAGAAGATGATGGAGGCGATTTACATTAAATTAAGTGTTCAATCAAAGGAAAAAGAAATAACCGAATTTTTAAGTGAATTAAAGAATATTCTACACCATACACTTTGTTAGATTTGGATTATGATATTGCTGATGTTGTGGAACGTTTAAAAGAGCTAACAATCAGGGAATACTCCGAAACATTAGTTGATAAAGATGATCTTACCCCCCCTTTTGTTGTTTGTCTTTGGAAAAGATATTAATGGTAAACAAGTTTATATTAAACTGAAAATAAAAGGAGTTCAGACAAGGCATGTGCTATGCGTGTCTTTCCACTATGCAGAACAAAAGATGTCATTTCCGTATGCATAGTGGAGAATGAAAAGGAGGATGGAATATGGAAACAAGCACATTGATTAGAAAAATTCATATGGAGTGTCCACTATGTGATAAAACTCATGAAATTGATGAAAGAAAGCGTATAACCACTACGATTATTAAAGGTGAGGAAGTAACCTATGAAGAAAGATTTTATTTTTGCGCAAATGTTGAGGAAGATGAAAGTGAATTTGAAACATGTAAGATGACAAATGAAAATCTTTTATGTGCGCGCAATGCATATCGTATAAAAATGGGACTTCTTACATCTGATGAAATAATTGAGATTCGCGAGAGCTACGGATTATCTCAAGTTGATTTGGCGAGATTACTGGGATGGGGAGAAGTAACCATTTCAAGATATGAGAGCAAGGCGATTCAAGATGAAGCATATGATACAATGCTTCGCCTGATTAAGGATAATCCATTAAAAGCGTTGGAATTTTTGAATAAGAATAGTGATAAATTTTCTGTATATAAAAAATTAGAAATAAGAGAGCATATTATCGAAAAATTAGATTCTTATGGAAAAGAATTTCTTACAAGACAAGCATTTAAAGGTGAGTATGTTGGTTTTGATGAGCCATCTGATTCTAATGGATACAAAACACTTGATATTGATAAATTAGAAGCAGTAGTATCTTATTTGGCGAAATTTATGACAAACTTATATAAGGTTAAGCTTATGAAGTCTTTATGGTATTCTGATGCTTTATCCTATAAACGGACAGGAAGAGCAATGACAGGTCTGGTATATAGACATGATACGATAGGAGCTCTCCCTATTGGTCATTATAGTTTAATGAACTTAGAGAATTTAAATATTAAAGAGGAGATAAGCTACAGCTATGATTCGATGCTTCATGTGTATCCTAGCAAAAAAGCGGATTACTCAATCTTAAGCCGAGAGGAAAAAGATATTCTTGATGATGTGATTAATAAATTTAAGAATTTTAAAGCTTCTGAAATTGTAAATTATATGCATGAAGAAAGAGCATACAAGGAGACATCAAATGGCGCGATTATTCCATTTAGTCTTGCAAGAGAAATTAGAAGCTTTGAGTAATTAAACAACTGAATTTACGAGCGTCCATCAGAAGAGTGTTGTGCTTGCAGGTCACAGCAGGTGCATGTCTTAAAGAAAAAAATTGTAGAAGGAAAGGTTAAATAGCATATCAAACCCTGCAAAAAAATAATAATAAAAATAATTATATAATTCATGAGAGTGAATGAAAAATGGATAGCCAGAAAATAGATAACCAATTGAATCTTGCTTTGGATTCTACAGAGGCGGAGCGGGCAAAATCCGGTAATTTAAATGTAGGATATAATACATCAGACAAAACCTGGCAGCTTATAGTACGATATGCAGGCTCTTTGGACAATATAAGGCAGCTGGGCGTGGATGTGCAGGAGCTTTTAGGAGGTTATGCCATATTGACAATGCCAGAAAATCTGGTAGATGTGGTGTCTGCTGCCAGTGAGATTTTATATGTAGAAAAACCAAAACGATTGAATTTTGCCATAGAAAACAGCAAAAGAGTATCATGCATGAATCCAGTGCAAAGAGCCCCCTACAATCTACATGGAGAGGGGTGCATTGTAGCGGTTATAGATTCTGGCATAGACTACGAGAGCAGAGTATTTCTTGATGAAAATGGAGAAACAAGAATACTGGAATTGTGGGATCAGACTTTGTCAGACATATCAGAAAAATCCCCGCCAGTAGGGTATAGCCTGGGTGTTTTATATTCAAGGGAGGATATAAATGAAGCACTGAAGCTTGCGAATACTGCCAGATACCAAAGAGTACCCAGCAGGGATATATCAGGACATGGCACATCTGTAGCCAGCATAGCAGTTGGTAATTTTTCCAGTATCATAACTGCAAACCCATCAGGCGATATAGGAGTGGCTACAAGGGCAGACATTATAGTGGTTAAGCTGGGTAATCCGCTACCTGATTCTTTTCCAAAGACAAGTGAGCTAATGCTTGCCATAGATTTTTGTGTGAGAAGAGGTTTATACTACGGCAGACCATTGGCTATCAATATTAGCTTTGGCAATAACTATGGTTCACATGATGGAAGCTCCCTTTTGGCTACTTACATAGATACTGTAGCGGCTATGGGGCGAACTGTTATAGCGGTTGGTTCGGGAAATGAAGGAGCATCGGGGAGTCATGCGGAGGAAGTACTGGAAAAAGGAAGCAATGGAAGTGTCAGTGGAATTCAGTTTGGTGTAGGTCAGTTTGAGACTTCCTTTAATATACAAGTATGGAAGAATTATGCGGACAGTTTTCATATTGAGATAGTTTCACCATCAGGCGCTAGTACAGGAAATCTCCCAAACAAGCTTGGGGCATATAGATATACTGTTGAAAATACACAGCTTTTAATATATTATGGCGAACCCAGTCCATATAGCCGATATCAGGAGGTGTTTATTGAGTTTATACCAAGGGAAAGCTATATAGATGAGGGAATATGGCAGATAAAGCTTACACCAGTTAATGTTGTGGATGGAAGAGTGGATATGTGGCTTCCATCACAGCGAACATCTTTAGATACAAGATTTCTAAAACCAAGTGTGTCTACAACCCTTACGGTTCCATCAACCTCATCAAGAGTGATTACAGTAGGGGCTTATGATGCATATAATTTTTCCTATGCAGATTTTTCGGGGAGAGGATATACCAGAGCAACCAACATGATAAAGCCTGATATTGTGGCACCTGGTGTTAATATTCAGTGTATAGCACCTGGTGACATTCTTGTTGAGCGTACAGGAACATCATTTGCAACACCCTTTGTCGCAGGTGGTGCGGCGCTTATGATGGAGTGGGGAATTGTCCGTGGCAATGACCCATATCTATATGGAGAAAAGGTTAAAGCATATATGATAAGAGGAGCAAAGAGGCTGCCTGGGTACAATGAATATCCAAATCCACAGCTTGGCTGGGGGGCACTATGTGTGGCAGACAGTTTACCATTATCATAAGTTTATTGAAAATAATTGTGCAATAAAAATATTTGCTTTTGTTGTAAATTGTCAGAAATAATAGTATACTACCAGTGAATAATTAAAAAAACATTCATTTTAGTTATTCATAAAATGGTTATGTTTGCACATACTGTTTATGAAAGCAGTTTAATAAAAAGATGGAGGTAATGTTTATGGCATACGATAAAAATATGGAACCAAAGAATAGTACAAATATGCGTAAGGCTGTTATGATAGGTTGCGGATTTGTAGGTTCAGCAACAGTATTTAGCTTAATGCAGAGCGGTTTGTTTTCAGAACTTCTTTTAATTGATGCAGACAGAGCAAAGGCTGAGGGCGAGAGTATGGATATCAGCCACGGTATTCCATTTGCTAAGCATATGAAGGTATATGCAGGTGATTATGATGATATAACGGATGCAGGTATTGTTATCATTACGGCGGGAGCAAATCAGAAACCAGATGAGACAAGACTTGATTTGGTTCATAAGAATATAGCAGTATTTAAGTCTATCATACCGGAACTTACAAAGAGAGGCTTTGACGGAATACTTATAGTTGTAACAAATCCTGTTGACATCCTCACATATGTAGCCCAGAAGATTTCTGGTCTGCCTAAGCATAGAGTTATAGGATCTGGAACAGTCCTTGATACAGCCAGGTTAAAATACGAGCTGGGTGAGCATCTGGGAGTGGACAGTAGAAGTGTTCATGCATTCATTATAGGTGAGCATGGCGACAGTGAGATTGCTGTATGGAGTAGTGCCAATGTATCTGGTATCAATCTTGAAGACTATGAAGAGATGAGTGGAGAACATCATTATGACCAGTCTACAAAAGAGATAGCGGAAAAGGTAAAGAATAGTGCTTATGAGATAATAGAGAGAAAACAAGCCACATATTATGGCGTGGCAATGGCTATCAAGAGAATATGTGAGGTTATAGTCCGTGATGAGAAGTCTATATTACCAGTATCAGTGATGATGGATGGAGAATACGGTATAGAGGATGTGGTACTCAGTATGCCATCAATTGTGGGAAAAAATGGTATAGAGAAAAAGGTTCCTATTTCGCTCAATGATGAAGAGCAGGAGAAGCTCATAGAGTCATCAAATATCTTGAAAAAGATTTTGAGTGATGCCAATATCTAAGAGAGAAATATGATATAAAAAATATGATATAAGAAAAATATGGCTGTCGCACTTTTGCAATGATTATGTTATCAGCAGGTGCAACAGCCATTTGCTTGTGGGTATATTATTATTTATTTCCTTTTCGCTGACGCTTTTCGGCGTACATATGTACATCAGCCTCTCGTAAAAGAGTGATAAAATCATCACTATCTGTCTTATATTTAGAATATCCAAATGAGTAATTGAGAGGTAATGATGTGGTGTCATCTACTTTAAAATAAGTTTTTTCCCTTAGGTCTGCCAGAGAACTAATATATCTCATCAGCTCTTCATCAGTTTCACAGCCATAGATGAATATGACGAATTCATCACCACCCTGGCGTGCCAAGATTTTATTAGGAGCCTCAAGGGTTTTAAGTAGGTTAGCAGTTTCACACAGGTATCTGTCACCAGCTTTATGTCCGTATTTGTCATTGATGACCTTCAAACCGTCAGAGTCAAGCATTATCATAGCACCATGCTTAATTGAATCCGGATGCTCAAATAATATATCAAGTTTATGCTCTAAAGCTCGCCTATTATACAACTGAGTTAACAGATCAATATCTCGTTCGCGCTCAATACGCTGGCGCTTCTGCACTTCATCTGTGGCATCCAATATAAATCCCATGATGGAATCATCTTTTTGGAAAGATTCCATTTTGATATAACGCTCATTTTCGTTAGGAAGCTTGTATATTGAAGGATCTGATTCTAAGGCACACTCCTTTAATTGCTCCAGATATGCTTCAAATGTATTGTGGTCTGCCAATAATGTCTCTGCCTGTTCTTTGTTTAGTGCAAGTATTTGTGGTATCTGATGAGTTGCGCGTACATGTGTAAGCTTCGCGTTATATTCATATACACATATTGGTAAATTAGCTTTATCAAGTATGTAAGAAATCTTGTCTGTAGTGTTTAAAATGCTGGTAACCATTGTGTTTATATGTGCACTAAGTTCACTAAATTCAGGTGTGCTGTTAACGTTTACAGTTGCCTCAAAGTTACCCGTGGTTATCTCTGCCAGTTTGCTATTGACATCAGCGATGCCATGAACAATATTTTTACTCATATAAAGAGTAATAGCTGTAACCATAAAAGCTGTAATAGCTAAGAGATAACAACCTGTGCCTAAGGTGTGGTCTGTAGCTACTTTATAGAGAGTAGAAGAAGGGTAAGCACGTCCTATCAGTATTGACCCATATTCTGTAAAGACACAATATGTGGACGCTCCATTTATCGTGGCATGAAAACCGTCTTCGTTGGTATAGATACTATCCATATTCAGTCCCAGGTCGGATAGACTGAGACCGACACTTGATGTGTCTGTTGAACCAAGTATCTCTCCGCTTGCACAGTCGGCAGCGTACAATTCGCTATCATCATCTGTTGTAAGAAGGGAAAAGATATATGAAAGCTCATTTTTCTTAGTAAGCTCAATGACATGTATAGGCTCCATGCCTATCTGAACTATCATAGTGCCATCATCATTCCAAGTGGCAGCATACTGCATCATCTTACTCTCAGCCGTGTTTGGCGTTATATCCTGACAGAGAGTTAAGGTTTTATCGCTTAACATAGGTTTGAAAAATTTTATCTGCTCCCCGGAATCAAAAGTTAGTCCATAATATTTAGGCTCTGAGCCTTTAACAATCTCACCTTCAGCATTGAAAATATGTATCTCCTCCACATTGAGTAATGCTGCAATCTTTTTTAATTCATCAGTGTCTTCCATTATATGTGGTGTATGGGAAAGAATGTATGCAACCGACGTAGCATTGTCGATACATTGCTGCCTGTGCTCAGCCTCAATAATCTCAAGTTCTTCATTGTTTCTCTCTAGAATGTGTTCTACCTGCAAAAAGAGTTTTGAGGATTCATTGTTAGCAGTTCTCTCTATATTCCATACCTCCAGCATGTAGTTAAGTGCCAGCGTTAAAATAACAACAATCGCCACAACAGTTGTTAATTGCTCGATAATCATTTTTTTCAACTATGATCATCCTCCTCGTATATATATAATTTGTCCTCTGTATTTGCATGAATATTTTGACAATATTTTACACCTTTTTTGCTTTGAAATCAAGGAAAATCAGCTTGTGATTAAAGATTATGCCACCTATTATAATCATGAAGATAAATTTAGTTTTAAAGGCAAAAAGTCATTTACAAATTGTGAAACGTATGCTATAACTTAGTAATGAATTTCATAATGTACATGAATATGTGAAGAGGGAGTAGTTGCATGTACTTGTACATGTCTTAGTATTCGTCAGTACGTCTGAAGAATCAGACCGGATGCTAAGTAACCTAAGGTTGAACGAGACTTTTTGCATACACTTTTAGTGTATGCAAAAGGTCTCTTTTTTATTTAATAGGAAAGTTCTTCAAACTTCCCTATTAAACAAAAAACGCTCCGCTAAGGATCGCACTACGGCGAATAGGAAGATGTCGCTAAAGCGACCCGCCGTAGGCGGAGAATCTTGCAAGCAAGATTCTTTTTTATTGTATAGGAAAGTTCTTCGACTTCCCTATACAACAAAAACTCTCCACATATTCACATAGGAAGGAGTTTGGTTTATGAATGAAATTTATCAGATGAAAAAGGAAGAGCTGTTAAAAGGTGTTGATATGGAAAAAGGTTTGACATCGGTTAAAGCAGCGCAGGTTCTTGAGGAAAAAGGACCCAATGAGCTTGCAGAGAGCAAGAAGAAGAGTGTGTTTGCAGTATTTGCAGAGCAGTTTGCAGATTTGCTGGTCATTATTCTCATAATAGCAGCAGCTATATCCATGGTATCAGGCAATGTGGAGAGCACAATTGTTATTTTTGCGGTTATTATACTTAACGCCATTCTTGGTACAGTTCAGTATATGAAGGCAGAGAAGTCGCTGGATTCACTTAAAGCCTTATCATCTCCTCATGCGAAGGTTATAAGAGATGGCGTCAAGATGGAGATTGTGTCAAAGGATGTTGTGCCTGGCGACGTACTTATACTTGAAGCTGGTGATATGATTGTTGCTGATGGTAGAATTATTGAGAATTTCTCTCTTCAGGTCAATGAGAGCTCCCTTACAGGTGAATCTACCAATGTAGATAAGAAGGATATAAATATAGACAATGAAGTTCCACTGGGCGACAGGGTGAACATGGTTTACTCAGGAAGTCTTGTAACATACGGAAGAGCCAAGGTACTCGTAACTGGTACAGGTATGAATACTGAGATGGGTAAGATTGCTGGTCTTATGAACAGTACAAAGAACAAGAAAACACCACTTCAGGTCAGTCTTGATGATTTTAGCAAGAAGCTTGCTATCGTTATTATGATTATCAGTTGTATTGTATTTGGATTAAGAATATGGCAGGGTCAGGAGGTTCTTGATTCACTTATGTTTGCAGTTGCTCTTGCAGTTGCGGCCATTCCAGAGGCTCTTAGTTCAATCGTAACTATAGTTCAGGCTATGGGAACAAGAAAGATGGCAGCAGACAACGCTATCATCAAGGAACTTAAGGCGGTTGAAAGCCTTGGTTGTGTGTCTGTTATTTGCTCGGATAAGACAGGTACACTTACACAGAACAAGATGACTGTCAAGGAAGTATATGTAGACGGAAAGTGCTTTGATTCTAAGGAGCTTGATATAAAGAAGCAGCTTCATAGATATCTTTTATATACAGCCGTTCTTGATAATGATTCATCTATAAATGACGGAAAGGGTATCGGTGACCCTACAGAATATTGTCTACTTACAATGGCAAGAGAGGCAGGTCTCGAGAGAGCAGGTATCTCTGAAAATGAAATTAGAGAGATGATGCCACGTATGGAAGAGCTTGCATTTGACTCAGACAGAAAGCTTATGAGTACCAAGTATAAGATACATGGTCAGCCAACAGTTCTTACAAAGGGTGCAGTTGACGTGCTTCTTGAAAGAACAATCAATATTGCTACAGAAGATGGTGTAAGACCTATTACTGACGAGGATATTCAGAAGATAGTAGAGCAAAACCAGCGTTTCTCAGAGAATGGTTTGCGTGTTCTTGCATTTGCATATAAGGAAACTGCTGAGGATGACGTCCTTACATTTGAAAATGAGACAGGTTACACATTTATCGGTCTTGTATCAATGATTGATCCACCTAGAGAGGAGTCAATTCAGGCAGTTGCAGATGCTATCAGTGCAGGTATCAAGCCTGTTATGATTACAGGTGACCACAAGGTTACAGCACAGGCTATTGCAACACAGATTGGCATTTTCCACGAAGGCGATATGGCGATTACAGGTCAGGAGCTTGATGCTATGAGCGATGAGGAGCTGATGGAAAAGCTTGAGAGAATATCTGTATACGCCAGAGTTTCACCAGAGAATAAGATAAGAATCGTTGATGCATGGCAAAAGAAGGGCAAGATTTCAGCTATGACAGGTGACGGCGTAAATGATGCACCAGCCCTCAAAAAGGCTGATATTGGTGTTGCCATGGGTATCACAGGTACAGAGGTTTCCAAGGATGCTTCGGCTATGATTCTTGCTGATGACAATTTTGCAACAATCATCAAGGCAGTACTTAACGGTAGAAATGTTTATAGAAATATTTTAAATGCAATTCAGTTCCTTTTATCAGGAAATCTTGCTGCTATATTTGCGGTGTTGTTTTGTTCATTTATGGCTCTTGAGTCACCATTTGAACCAGTACACTTGTTGTTTATTAACTTACTTACAGATTCACTTCCAGCACTTGCTATAGGTATGGAGCCATCTGACAGAACATTGTTAAAGAATAAGCCAAGAGACCCTAAATCTGGAATCTTTACTAAAAAATTTGCCACAGAGTTATTAATATATGGTATACTTATCGCCGTGGTAACAATGACAGGTTATTATATCGGTTATGAAACAAATCCGGCAACAGCCAGTACAATGGCATTTGCAACACTTACACTTGCAAGACTTTTCCACGGATTCAACTGTAGAAGTGAAAAGTCTATATTTAAAGCAGGCTTATTTACAAATAAGTGGAGCATAGGCGCATTCGTAGCTGGAGTATTTTTCCTTGCATTTGTTTTATTTGTACCATTTATGCACAAACTATTTATGGTAACACCTCTTGTGACTTCGCAGGTGCTCAGTATCGTAGGTCTTGCTTTTATACCTACAGTGCTTGTGCAGGTGTTTAAGGTGATTAGAGATTGTGTTAGAAAAAAATAAACCAGGAGAATGAAGGTAAGAAGTTATGAGAAAGACAAAGGTTATATGTACTATAGGACCATCATGTGAAAATGAAGCTACATTGGCAGAAATGTTTAGGGCAGGTATGAATGTTGCCAGAATCAATTTCTCTCATGGAACATACGAGGATCATCAGGCGAAGTTTGATTTGGTAAAAAAAGTGCGCGAGAAGCTTGTGATGCCTATAGCTATTATGCTTGATACAAAAGGTCCTGAGTATCGTATAAAGACTTTTGAGAATAAGAAGATTACATTATCAGACGGAGATACATTTACATTTACAACAGATGATGTAATAGGAAATCAGGAACGAGTATCGGTGAATTATGATCATCTCATAGAGGACTTAAATGTAGGAGATACAGTTCTTGTCAACAATGGACTTGTTATCTTCCAGGTTGTCAGCCTTGAGGGAAATAACGCAGTATGTAAGGTCATAGCAGGCGGAGAGCTTTCAGATAGAAAGAGTATGAATTTCCCTAATAAGGTTATGAAGCATGAATTCTTAAGTGAACAGGATAAAGAGGATTTGCTTCATGGAATTCAAAATCAGGTGGATTTTGTGGCTGCATCCTTTGTATCAAATAAGCAGGATATCAAATCTATGAGAGATTTCCTTGATGAGAACGGTGGAAAGGATATAGATATCATAGCAAAGATTGAAAACAGAGCTGGTGTTGACAACATTGATGAAATCTGCGAGATAGCAGATGGTATCATGGTGGCAAGAGGAGACCTGGGTGTGGAAATTCCGTTTATGGAGCTCCCATCTGTTCAGAAGCATCTTATCAAGAAATGTAGAAGACTTGGAAAAAGAGTTATAACAGCTACAGAGATGCTTGAGTCAATGATTCAAAATCCAAGACCTACCAGAGCAGAGCTGTCAGATGTTGCCAATGCTGTGTATGACGGCACATCAGCACTGATGCTTTCAGGCGAGACTGCTGCAGGAAAATACCCAGTGGATGCCGTAAAGAATATGGTAAAGATAGCTGAGTATACAGAGCAACAGATTGATTATGTAAAGAGATTCAAGGTGACAGAGTTCCCTATGAATAATAATATGGATGCCATCTCGCATTCGGCATGTAATATGGCCATAGATGTAAAGGCAAAGAGCATTGTTGTCAATTCACTTAGTGGAAGAACTGCAAGACTGGTTAGCCGTTTCAGATGTCCGGTAGATATTATCGGTATGACTACATCTGAGAGAGTATGGAGAAAGCTCAGCCTGAACTGGGGAGTGACACCGGTTATGTGTAAAACCTTTGAATCCTTGGAGGATATGTTTGATCATGCTGTAAGCGAGTCAAAGAGAGTGTTTGACCTCAAGTCAGGAGATAATGTGGTTCTCACCGGTGGCCAGGTAACAGGAGAAACTGGTAATACAAACGTTATAAAAGTTGAAAGCATCTGTTAAGCGATAAAGTGGTATTATCTAAAGAGGAGGCAGAATCATGAAAGTCACAAAGATAATAAAAAAAATACCATGGATTATATTGCTTATACAGTTACTTATAATTATATATGCCGTAAATGCATTTAAGGTGGATGATACTACATTATACAAAGGTGATATAGATGATTTTAATACTGGCTGGACGTTGACTAGGGAAGATGGCACAGAATCAGAGATAGAGCTGCCATATTATGAAGATTGTGAAGCAGGTAAGCGTATAACTATTAGCAATGTTATACCAGAAGAATACTGGGGAAAAACTATTAGACTCCTGACTGCTGACAAGGAAATGCGAGTTATTATAGATGGCACGGTTGTCTATGAATTTGGTATTGATGATGAGAGAACATTTGGACAGACCCCAGGCAGTGTTACTAATTTCATTGATATTCCATCTAAGCTCCAAGAAGGCAGCATTGTTATTGAACTTACATCTCCTTATGAAAATTATGGTGCATGTATAGATTCGATTACAATAGCAGAGAGAGACATAGCTATATTGGATATGCTGATTGACAATGTATTTGATTTTGGGTGTGGGCTAATCATGTTGCTGGTGGCTTGTGGTTTCCTGTTCATTTTATTGATGCATATGATAGTGAGAAAGAAAAGTAAGATTGGCAGTAACGGAACAGAGTATCTGGCAGCATATTGTTTTCTCTCATTTATCTATTATATTATAGAGACAAAGGCTATGCATCTGTTCTATGGCAATCAAACCCTGTACTCAGTAACTATATTTTTGATATTGATGTCGTTGCCATTGCTGCTCACATCATATTGTATCAAGAGATTTAATCAGGTAGAGCATGTAAATACCTATGTAGTGGCAGTAGTGGCAGCAGTTAATGCATGTGTTCAGATGGTAATGCAGTTGCTAAATATTGCTGATTTTATGGACTTGGCATTTGTATCTCATGGAATACTTTTTGCAGCTATTATAGTTATTATGTGGAATATATATAAGATGTCAAAAAGAAACAGAGAAGTGGAATATTATCTGGAGTTCGCTGCAATGCTCATATTGGGAATATGTGGTGTGTGTGATATCGTTAGAAGCTACACACTTACATGGGAGCATATTCCAAAGCTAAGCAGGTATGGCACAACAGTATTCTGCTTATTGATGATAGTGGCTCATATCCTGTACATTATGAGAAGATATGCCAATGTTATGGAGGAGAACTCAAAGCTGCTTCAGCAGAAGATTGAGCTGGCAGAAAAGAAAAACCAAGCAAAAACTATCTTTCTCGCCAGAATGTCCCATGAGATTAGAACACCTATCAATGCTGTGATGGGTATGAATAAGATGATTCTAAGTGAGACAAAGGAGAATAATATCAGAGAGTATGCAGAAGAAGTAGAAGATGCAGCACAGGCACTTTTGGGAAGAATAAATGAAATACTGGATTTATCTAAGATAGAAACTGGAAAGATGTCACTCAATGATGTTGAGTACAATACCAAAGATTTATTATATCATGTGTCTGATATGACTGCTGTGCGTGCTCAGGCAAAGGATTTGATATTCAAGGTGGAAGTGGATGAGGATATTCCGACCACACTTCGTGGAGATGATGCGAAGCTTGGCCAGGTATTGACAAATCTGTTGTCTAATGCTGTAAAGTACACGGATGATGGCTTGGTAGAGCTTACTGTCAAATGTGATAAAGCACCGGATGGAAAGAGTGCAAAACTTCATATTACTATATCGGATACCGGAATTGGTATAAAGGATGAAGAGCTGCGTAAGTTCAATGAGTTGATTGAAAATCTTGAAGATGACAATACCCGTATTGTAGAAGAAGTAGGCTTGGGAATAAGCATTACCGCAGAAATCTTAAAACTTATGAATAGTCAGTTGTATGTTGACAGTAAATATGGTGAGGGAAGTACATTTTCGTTTACAGTAGAACAACCTATTGCGGATGCTACACCAATAGGAGATTTTGATAAAGATTTTCGTAATCGTAGACATAAGTATGAGCAATGTGGAGCTGTCAATGCAGTAGGACACAAGGTTCTTGTCATTGATGATAATAATATCAATAGGAGAATATTCGTTTCACTCATGAAGAACACGGGAATCCAAGTTGTGGAAGCTGCCAGTGGAAAGGAAGGCATAGAGCTGGTGACCAAGGAAATGTATGATATAATATTCCTGGATCACATGATGCCTGGTATGGATGGAATAGAGACCTTAAGGGTATTCAAAGAATCGGAAGAAAACCTAAATACTTCTACACCAGTTATAGCTGTTACAGCTAATGCTGTTGATGGAGCAAAAGAATATTATCTTGGCGAAGGCTTTGATGGTTATATAGCAAAACCTATAGATTCTGTCGTACTCGATAATCTGATAAAGCAGTATATACAGTAAACCAAGGCTGTCATGTTTTGAATAAAAAACAAAACAGGACAGCCTTTTTTCTTGACTTTTTTTTAGAATTTGCTATACCATTAGTGGAGAATTGTATATAATAGGGAGAAAGTATACAGGAAAGGAAAAGGATATGAAGAATGTAGCGTTGATAAATGATTTATCTGGATTTGGCAGATGTTCGTTGACAGCTGCAATACCGGTTATATCGGCACTTGGTATAACAGGTCATCCAATGCCTACAGCAGTTCTAACTGGGCAGAGTGGTTACCCTGTGTTTCACTGTAGTGATATGACAGATATGCTCCCAAAGTATACTGATGCATGGAAGAAGAATAAAGCCACCTTTGATGGAATATACAGTGGATATTTGACTGGACCGAAACAGATAGAGAGTCTTGAAGAATTTATAAAAGAGTTTAGAAATGAACATACATTTGTATTAGTAGATCCTGTTATGGGAGACAATGGTAGTGTGTATGGTATATATTCAGCCGAATTACTTCAGAAGATGAAGGAATTGTCAATGAAAGCTAACATGATTACACCTAATCTGACAGAGGCGTGTTTATTGGCTGATGTGGATTATGAGAGTCTTGTATCGTCATATGTTGGGAAAAGTCTTTTAGATAAAACAGCTGAGGTTGGCAAATGGCTTAGAGATGATGCTGATGTGAAGCAGGATGTTATCATTACAGGCATAAAAATAAATGAAGATGGTACAGACTATATGTATAATCTGGCTGTTACAGATGAAGGAGTGTATACTGAACGACAGAAGCTTTTTGACAGAAGCTTTTCCGGAACAGGAGATTTGTTTGCCTCTACAATGTGTGGTTTGAAGATTAATGGGCACTCTACACACAGGTCAATGGAGATAGCGGGGCAGTTTATACATAAGAGTATCATGGATACGATATCATATGATTTGTCCAGAAACGACGGGATAAATTTTGAAAAAAACCTTATGTTTTTAATGAAAGAAGGACTTAAAAATGAGTAACACAGCACAAGGGAGTAAATCAGACAAAAAGATTAAATATATGGCGTTGACAGCCATATTCGCAGCACTTATAACAATTATGACAGCATACATATTCCATATACCGGTTGCGCCTACTGGTGGATATATTCATTTCGGAGATGGTCTTATATACATAGCGGCCTGCATTTTGCCTAAACCATATGCCATGGTGGCAGGTGCTATCGGTGGAGGTTTGGCAGATTTGCTAACAGCACCTATGTGGACATTACCAACGTTGGTTATAAAGATGCTTATAACTATTCCATTTACTTCAAATCAGAAAAATATAGTAAATACGAGAAATGTTATCGCTACAGTCATTGCATATTTAATATCAGCAACAGGATATTATCTGGCTGAGGCACTTGTGTTTGGATATGAAGTGGCTTTTATCAGCTCATACATAGGAAGCCTTGCTCAAAGTGCAGGAAGTGCTGTGGTATTTATCATATTCGGCATTGCTCTTGACAAGGTTCAGATAAAAAAACGCTTATAGAAATGAGAGGGAAAAAATATGGCAGATATTATTTACACATACAAAAATCAGGTTTACGCAAATATAACGAATAAGTGTGATTGTGCTTGTACCTTCTGTGTACGCACTTATCACGATGGTATAGGAGAATCAGAAAACTTATGGCATAAGAAGAATCCAACTGTTGAGGAAGTAAAGGCTGCAATTGATGCATTTGATTTTACCGGCTATGAGGAATTTGTTTTCTGTGGATATGGTGAGCCAACATGCGAAATTGATATGTTAATAGAGGTGGCTAAATACGTAAAGGAGAAGACTGGTCTTAGAATAAGAGTCAACACAAATGGTCTCGGTAACCTTTACAACAAGCGTGACATCGTACCTGACCTGGCTCAGGTTATAGACAGCATCTCTATCAGCTTAAATGCACCTGATGCAGAATCGTACAATAAGGTAACTCGCCCTCAGTTTGAAAATGCTTACGAAGCTCTTCTTGATTTCGCTGAAAGCTGTAACAAAGTCATACCAAAAACGCAGCTCTCAATCGTAGATGTACTTTCACCTGAAGACATCAAGAAATGTCAGGAAATCGCGGACAGCAGAGGTATACATCTGCGCATCCGCAAATTTGAGTAAGGGTGAAAGGGCTGTGACATTTATCAGTATATAAATCATATTATGGGAAGATTGGTGTTTTAATAGTACTAATCTTCCTTTTTGTATGACAAGGTTCTCAAAATTTTCATGGTGCACCAAAGAAATATTACATATGTATATTTTCGTGTGACTTGGAAAAAATCTCCATATGAAGTATATAAAAAAATAGGAGGTTGTGCATATGGCAAATGTTACTATCCAAGAGGTTATCGGAAGAGAGATTATGGATTCAAGGGGAAATCCTACTGTTGAAGCGGAGGTTCGCTTAAGTGACGGCTCTGTGGGGCGAGGTGCATCTCCAAGTGGAGCGTCAACAGGTGAGTTCGAAGCCCTTGAGCTTAGAGATGGCAACAAGAGTCGCTACGGTGGAAAAGGTGTATTGGAAGCCGTAAACAATGTAAAAAGTATTATCAATGATACTCTAAAGGGAATGGACCCTACAGACATATACGCCATCGATAAGGCAATGTGTGTAGCAGATGGTACAAAGGATAAATCGAAGCTTGGTGCCAATGCTATTCTGGCTGTGTCTATTGCAAGTGCTAAAGCAGCAGCTAAATCTATGGGAGTGCCATTATATACATTTCTTGGACAAAATGAGGGGCACAAGCTTCCAGTGCCTATGATGAACATTTTAAACGGTGGGGCTCATGCCAAGAATACAGTAGATTTTCAGGAGTTTATGATAATGCCTGTAGGTGCCTGCTGCTTCAAGGAAGCACTTAGAATGGGTGCAGAGGTATACCACAAGCTTAAGGAGATATTGGAGAAAGATGGCAAATCCACAGCAGTAGGTGATGAGGGTGGTTTTGCACCTGACTTGAAGGATGCCTTTGAGGTGTTTGATTATCTTGAGAGAGCTGTAAAGGAAGCTGGTTATGAGTGTGGTAAGGATATAGTATTTGCCATGGATGCTGCTGCTTCCGAGCTTTATGAGGAAAATTCTGGAATGTATTATTTCCCAGGGGAGAGTCAAGTGTGTAAGGCACAACGCCAGACAGCGGAGGCGATTAATGAATTGTCTGGGAATAGTGATGGCGCATGGGGAAGTGATGTGGACAGGGACAATGCCTGTGGTATAGACTATGATAAGGTGCGCAATACTGACGTGGCTGTACCTGACACGAGACAATCAGCTGTCATGAGAACAACAGAGGAAATGATAGCTCTTTACGAGGAGCTTTGCAACAGATATCCTCTATACTCAATTGAGGATGGTCTGGATGAAGAGGACTGGGAAGGCTGGAAGGAGCTTACAAAGAGACTTGGCAATAGAGTTCAGTTGGTTGGTGATGACTTGTTTGTAACAAACACAGAGCGCCTTAAGAAGGGAATAGAGGAGGGCTGTGCCAATTCTATTCTCATCAAACTCAACCAGATTGGCTCTGTATCAGAGACTCTTGAAGCTATAAAGATGGCTCACGAGGCAGGATACACGGCTATAGCCTCACATCGTTCAGGTGAGACGGAGGACACGACTATAGCTGATTTGGCAGTTGCGTTAAATACTTGTCAGATTAAGACAGGAGCTCCATGTAGAAGTGACAGAGTGGCAAAATATAACCAGTTGCTTAGGATAGAGGAGGAGCTGTGTCAGGAAAAAAGAGCAGAATATCCGGGGATGGAAGCCTTTAATGTAAAGAGATAGGGTATTTAAAAAAAAGAAAATTTTGTTTAGTGAATCGTGTTTTAGTGAAATACGATTCACTAAACATTAAAAAAGTACAATTTGACAGATTTACATTTGTTTGTACATAGGATATACTAAGATTGTGTGATATCATACATAAGATAGTACATGAGGAGAATGATGATGGGAGCTTTTAAGGAAAAAGTAAAAGAATTGTGGAACAAGATAGTAAAGTGGCCTATGTGGAAGTCTAAAAAGTTTTTAAGTATAGCAGGTGGCTCTGTATTGGCAATCGTTCTGTTGATAATACTTATAGTGGTTATACCGGATGAGAAAACATTGGATGAGCAGTTGGAGCAGTGTAGGGTATACTTATCGTCAAATGAATATAATGAAGCAGCAATATTACTAGAGAAGATTTTAGAAGAAAATCCAAAGTGTACAGAAGCGTACGAGTATCTTGCCAGAGCGTATGATGAACTTGGTAATATGAAGGATGCGAGGGAGATACTGGCAGAAGGTGTGGCATTGACAAATTCAGAAAAACTGCAAGGTATGCTCGCAGAACGTGAGAATAAGATTGCGGATGCTGGTGGAGAAGAAACAACTACTAATATTGATGAGGAACCATCATTAGAAGAGGAAATATCATCTGAGGAGGTCTCATCATCAGAGGAGAAAACAACTAAAAAAGAACAGACAACTACGAAGAAACAAGCGGACACAAAGCAGACAACAGGAGCGACTACAAAGGCTACTCAGACAACGACAGCTGCAAAAACAACGGCAGATACAAAGTCTACTACTGTAAAAACAGAAACCACAACCAGTAGTGCAAATAACAATACAGAAACAACTACGGTAGCTAGTGAAAATCAGTCTACGACAAAAGAGGAAGAGACAACATCAAAGGCAGACGAAGAATCCACAGATGAAACTCCAAGTGAATCTGAGTCAGTGACAGAACCTACATCCCAGTCAGATGCATCATCTGAGGATGGGGGACAGGATGAAAGCAGTTCTTCCAGTGAAAGTGAAACAACAAGCACAGCTGATATCACAGAATAAAATATATTTGTAGCATTGTGAAAAAAATTGAAAAGAAAAAGACTAATTAAACTTTATATACTGTTTAGTGTAACGCTATAAATAAATGTATTGACAATGCGTTAATGCTATGATAAATTGAATAAAGTTTAAGAAAGCGAAGAAAACCTTGAGCAAGGTCATGAAATGATTTTGCTCAAGGTTACATATTGAAAAGGACTAAATTAGTCAGTTCAGAGTTTTTCTTATAACAATTATACTGGGACCACTCGAAAGAGTTAAGGCCATACGGACAGCCGGGTCCACTGCCGATTATTTTATAAGTTGGTTTCTTATTATAAATAAACCAGTTGGTTTCTCATAAACCGAATAGCGCGGATGCGCTTACTTGTGAAACAGTCAATAAGAGTAGTAAAAGTGATGATTGCTATATAGACTCTGAATTATCATACATATTATTTGCACTTATGTTTTCTTGTGATGAAAATATATTTATGCTAATTATTAGTTGTTATTTTGATTGATTTTGCATGTAGCGTATTTAAATTAAGTACGCTACTTTTTTTGTTGTATAGGAAAGTTCAGGGATCTTTCCTATACAATAAAAATGCTCCGCAAAGGAATTAATCGCAGTTGCTTTGCAACTACGATTTTTTGAGCACTCGCACGAAAAGAAGATGTCAGCTGAAGCTGACCGTGCTCGGCTCACAAATACAAAAAATACATGGAGGAATGAACGTTGGAACAGTCAGTTAGTAAATTAGACCAGGCGGGAGCACCTATATATGAGGCACTTGAGCAGTTTCGTCAGATGCGAGTTGTACCATTTGATGTGCCGGGACATAAGCGTGGAAGAGGAAACCCAGAGCTTACGGAATTCCTTGGACAGCAGTGTGTAGGGGTGGATGTCAATAGTATGAAGCCTCTTGACAATCTCTGTCATCCCATATCTGTTATAAAGGAAGCTGAGGAGCTGGCAGCAGATGCATTTGGAGCAGCACATGCATTTTTGATGGTGGGCGGTACTACCAGTGCTGTTCAGAGTATGGTTCTCTCTGCTTGCAAACGTGGAGATGAAATCATCCTTCCAAGAAATGTACATAGAAGTGTCATTAATGCTCTTGTATTAAATGGTGCTATACCAGTGTATGTCAATCCAGAGGTAGACAAGAAGTTAGGTATAGCTCTTGGTATGAAGAGAGAACAGGTTGCTAAGGCTATAAAGGAGCATCCAAATGCAGTGGCAGTTCTTGTAAATAATCCTACATATTATGGAATATGCTCTGACCTCAAAGCTATCGTGAAGATGGCTCATGAAGCAGGTATGCTCTGTCTTGCTGATGAGGCTCATGGTACACATTTTTACTTTGGTGATAATCTTCCTATATCGGCTATGGCAGCTGGTGCAGACATGGCAGCAGTGTCTATGCACAAGAGTGGAGGAAGTCTTACACAGTCAAGCTTTTTGCTGGCTGGTAAGAATGTGAATGCAGGTTATGTCCGTCAGATTATTAACTTGACACAGACTACATCAGGAAGCTACCTTCTTATGTCTAGTCTGGATATATCCAGAAGAAACCTTGCGCTTCACGGTAGAGAAATATTTGAAAAGGTAAAAAAGCTTGCAGAGTATGCAAGAGATGAGATAAATGCTATTGGCGATTACTATGCTTATGGTAAGGAATTGATAGATGGCAATGCGGTCTATGATTTTGACCCTACTAAGCTTAGTGTACACACTTTAGATGTAGGGCTTCCGGGTATTCAGGTTTATGACCTGCTAAGGGATGAGTACGATATACAGATAGAATTTGGTGACTTAGGTAATATTTTGGCCTATCTTTCTATTGGAGACAGATTCCAAGAGGTCGAGCGATTGGTAAGTGCTCTTGCAGAGATAAGAAGACGTTTTAAATCTGACCCATCAGGACTGATGACGCAGGAGTATATTGATCCAGAAGTTGTGGCTAGTCCACAGGAAGCATTCTATGCATCAAAGAAGAGCCTGCCTATCATGGAGACAGAGGGATATATATGTAGTGAATTCGTTATGTGTTATCCCCCAGGTATACCTATCCTAGCGCCGGGCGAGAGGATAACAGCAGATATTCTAAAATACATAACCTATGCACATGAGATTGGTTGTCAGATGACAGGTCCAGAGGATCCAAGTATAGAGAATCTGAACGTACTAGATATTGAAACAACCAGCAATGCAGCAAGATAGACATATGAATATAGAAATATGAATAACTAATATCTGGATTAGGAGGATAGAATATGGAGCTTTGGTTTAGTGAGCATCACACACCTGATGTAAAGCTTAGTCTTCGAGTTAATAAGCAGCTTTATTCAGCAAAAAGTGACTTTCAGAGAATAGATGTATTTGATACAAAGGAATTCGGACGTGTATTGTCCCTTGACGGCAACATTATGCTTACGGAAAGAGATGAATTTATTTATGATGAAATGATAACTCATGTGCCTATGGCAGTTCATCCTCATGTAAAGAAGGTACTTGTCATTGGGGCTGGCGATGGCGGTGTTGTGCATGAACTGACCCGTTATGATTCTATAAAACGCATAGATTTAGTCGAGATGGACGAAGAGGTTGTGAAGGTATGCAGGCAGTATTTACCGGAAAATGCTAGCCGTCTCGATGATAGAAGAGTACATATCTACTTTGAAAATGGTCTTAAGTTCATCCGTAAATGTGAGGATGAGTATGATTTGATTATAGTTGATTCAAATGACCCATTCGGTCCGGCAGAGGGGTTGTTTACAAAGGAGTTTTACGGTAATTGCTACAAGGCATTAAAGGAAGATGGCATACTGGTAAATCAGCAGGGAAGTCCATTCTATAAGGAGGATGCAAATGCCATGAAGCGCAGTCATGGACGTATTGCAAGCACATTTCCTATAAGCAGAGTATATCAGGCACATATACCTACATATGCAGCTGGTTACTGGCTCTTTGGTTTTGCCAGCAAGAAGTATCATCCTATCGACGATATGGATGTTGATAGATGGAATAGTTACAATCTTAGAACGAAATATTATACAACAAGACTTCACAAAGGAGCATTTTATTTGCCAGCCTTCCTAGAAGAAATGTTGAAGGAGGTAGAGTAAATGCTTGATAGAAATATAGAAACCTTTATCGGGTGTGACAGTGAATATGAAGAGGCAAATATAGTACTATTCGGAGCACCCTTTGACTCAACCACAAGCTTTAGACCAGGGGCAAGATTTGGCTCGGCAGCCATGCGTCATGAGAGCTTTGGTATAGAGACATACAGCCCATATCAGGACGAAGATTTGACGGATTATAGGGTGTTTGACAGTGGGGATATGGAGTTGTGTTTTGGAAGTGCCGCGGAGGCTCTTGATGATATAGAAGAGCGTGCAGAGATTATATTAAATGATGGTAAGCTACCACTTCTTATAGGCGGTGAACACCTTGTAACACTTGGTTCTGTCAGAGCAGTGGCAAAGAAATATGAGAATTTGCATATTATTCATTTTGACGCTCACGCAGATTTGCGAGATGATTATCTGGGAGTGAAGCTTAGTCATGCATGTGTCATAAGAAGATGTCATGAGCTTGTGGGAGATGGACATATCCATCAGTTTTGTATACGAAGTGGTGAGAGGGAAGAATTTAAATTTGCTGATGCACACACAGATATGCACCGTTTTGATTTTGATGGTCTTGCAGAAGTGGTGGAAAAGCTTAAAAAAGAACAGGCTCCTGTGTACTTTACTATAGATTTGGACTGCCTTGATCCATCAGCATTTCCTGGTACGGGAACGCCAGAGGCAGGTGGTGTAAGCTTCAAGGAGCTTCTTGGCGCTATAGAAAAGGTATGCGAGGCTAATGTAGTGGCAGCAGATGTAAATGAGTTAGCGCCGATGCTTGATGCTTCAGGTGCATCGACAGCGGTTGCATGCAAGGTACTTAGAGAGCTGTTACTGGCATTGTTAAAGAAAACAGAAAAATAATAAAGTATATAAGAAGTAATGAAAAACAATAGAAAGCAACAAAAGCTACATAAATGTAGAACAAAAATATACAAAAGCCAACAATATATATTGCTGGATTAATACTAGGAGGATATGAATATGAGCAGAGTTCTTATAATAGGCTGCGGTGGTGTGGCATCGGTAGCCATTCAGAAATGTTGTCAGGTAAGCGAGGTGTTTACAGATATATGTATAGCTAGCCGTACCAAGTCAAAGTGTGATGCGTTAGCAGAAAAGCTTAGAGGAGTAACAAAGACAAATATTACTACAGCGCAGGTCGATGCAGATAATGTAGACGAGCTTGTAGCACTTATCAATGATTATAAGCCAGAGCTTGTAATGAATATAGCATTGCCATATCAGGATTTAACTATCATGGATGCGTGCCTTATATGCAAGGTTAATTACATGGATACAGCCAACTACGAGCCAGAGGATATAGAAGACCCAGAGTGGAGAGCTATATATGAGAAACGTTGCAAGGAAGCCGGCTTTTCAGCATACTTTGATTACTCATGGCAGTGGGCATACAGAGAAAAGTTTGAGCAGGCAGGGCTTACAGCACTATTAGGTTCAGGCTTTGATCCAGGCGTAACACAAAGCTATTGTGCATATGCGGCAAAGCATCATTTTGACAGTATCGATACTATAGATATACTTGACTGTAATGGTGGTGACCACGGTTATCCATTTGCTACTAATTTCAATCCTGAGATAAACTTAAGAGAGGTGTCTGCACCTGGAAGCTATTGGGAAAATGGTAAGTGGATAGAGATACCGGCTATGAGCATCAAGAGAGAGTATGATTTTGAAGGAGTAGGACAGAAGGATATGTACCTTCTTCACCACGAGGAAATAGAATCCCTTGCAGCTAATTTCCCAGAGGTTAAAAGAATAAGATTTTTCATGACATTTGGTCAGAGCTACCTAACACATATGAAGTGTCTTGAAAATGTTGGTATGCTCTCAACCACTCCTATAATGTACGAAGGTAAGGAGATAGTTCCTATTCAGTTTTTGAAAGCGCTCTTACCAGACCCAGCTACACTTGGACCACGCACAAAGGGTAAGACTAATATTGGTTGTATCTTTACTGGTAAGAAGGATGGCGAGGAGAAGACATATTATATCTACAATATATGTGACCATGAGGAATGCTACAAGGAGGTTGGCTCACAGGCTATCTCTTATACAACAGGAGTTCCGGCTATGTGTGGTGCGCTTATGCTTCTTACAGGAAAGTGGGACAAGAAGGGTGTGTATACTGTGGAAGAATTTGACCCGGATCCATATCTTGAAGCACTTTCAAAATATGGACTTCCATATAAGGAGAGCTTTGCACCTGTGTTAGTTGATTAAAAAACAAGCGCAATGTAGTCAGTTACTTATATGTTAGGAATTTATTGAGTGGAAGAACAGTTGTCTGTTTTGTTCAATGGAAAATTGAGAAGGGAGAAAAATGAAACAGTCAGAGATATTCGCAGGTCTGGAAAAATATGATGTGCCAAAAATATTTGAAGAAATAAAGACACCTGCTTATGTTATAGATGAAGAGCAACTTATAGCCAATGGCCAGATTTTGAAAGAAATTCAGGATAGAACAGGTTGTAAGATATTATTAGCTCAGAAGGCATTTTCTAACTATAATATGTATAAAACACTTGCTCCGTATCTTGCTGGTACGGAGGCAAGTGGTCTCTATGAGGCAAGACTGGGTGCAGAGGAGATGCCAGAGGGCGAAGTACATGTATTCTGTGGAGCGTATAGAGATGAGGACTTTGAAGAACTGTTAAAATATGCAGACCATATTGTGTTTAATTCGGTGGCGCAGCTTAAGAGGTTTGGCTCACAGGCAAAGGATGCAGGCAAGAGTGTGGGCATCAGGATTAATCCAGAGGTGTCAACACAGGATGGTCATGACATATATGACCCCTGTGGGTCTGGAAGCAGACTAGGTGTGACACTTGAACAGTGGCAGAAGCATATGACAGCAGAGCTTATAGAGCTATTAGAGGGAATTCACTTTCATACATTGTGCGAGCAGGACAGTGACGCATTGGAGACAACTCTGAAGGTAGTCGAGGAAAGATTCGGAGCATATTTTAAGAATCTTAAGTGGATAAACTTCGGTGGTGGACATCATATCACTAGAAGGGACTATGATGTGGATAGGCTTATAAAATGTATAGAGAGGATACAGAAGAAATATGGTGTTACAGTATATCTTGAACCAGGCGAGGCGTGCGCTCTCAATGCTGGATATATGGTGACAAAGGTGCTGGATGTAGTTGAGAATGACGGTAAGCAGATAGCAATACTGGATTCTTCGGCTGCATGTCATATGCCTGACGTTATAGAGATGCCTTATATGCCACCGCTTATGGGAGCGATGGCGCATAGGGAAGGCGCTACATTCAATGGAGAGACAGGAAGCAAAGCACCAGATAGTAAGAATTATCCATATATATTAGCAGGACCTACATGTCTTGCAGGAGATGTTATAGGAACATACTTTTTGGACAGGGAATTATCTGTGGGAGATACACTCGTGTTTGGAGATATGGCTATATATACCACATGTAAAAATAACACATTTAATGGTATGCCATTACCAGATATATGCTGTTTGCATAAGAACGGCGAGATAAAGACATTGGTAAGCTTTGGCTATGAAAGCTTCAAAGAAAGACTGGGTAGGTAAAAAGTACTTACCTAGTCTTTCTTGATATATTGGTAAATATAGGGTATAATTGCACCCGTATGATATAGCTCATACAGAGCAAAAGGGGTAAGTTTATGTTGGAAAGAATGAAGATAAATTTCGGCAATTTTATGTCGTTCTATAGAGATTATTTCAAAGGGAATCGAAGTAAGGAAGATATGACTTTGATTTGTACTCAGCCGTTCTGGCAAAGTTTGATACTCAGTAAGAAAAGATTAGATGAAAAGGGTCTTACTCTTGAAATTGATTATGCAGATGAGAGAAAGACGTTAATATATGGAGAGACTCATGCAACACCTACAATACATGTAGAAGATGTGCAGGTGTCACAGCTTGTAGAAACTAAGACAAATGTGTCAGCTACAACTAGTAAGCGGTTAAACGTTACTCGCAGGATAATGCATGGTGGCAGGGAGCTATACAAGGATAGTGGTGAAACACTTGTCAGTATGAGCCAGATGAAGGAAAAAGTAGACAGTGCCTATGTGATATGTCCAAATTGTGGACATACAGGTACGGCGTCTTCTTTTATCGCTGGATGTGACCACTGTAATTCCAAATTTCAAGTATATGATGCAGAAGTGAAGGTATCATCATTCAATATAGAAAAGGATTATGGCAAGAAGACAAAGAGGCAATTTAAGGGAATAACTAAAGCATTGGCAAAGATGACAGCAGTATTGGGAATACTGGAGGTGCTACTGTTTGTCGCTATGTGTGTTGCAGATGCTATGAATATTATCATATGGGATGAGAAAATAGGTTACATACTGTTAGGTGGTTTTGCTATATGTATGGTATCATTAGGACTATTATTATGTGCGGGAGTAGTAACTATCGCTACTTGGTGCTTATTTGATGGCTATAGGTTCAAAAGAGTTCAAAGGAATAATGCATTAGATGAGATATGTAAACATATTCCAGGCTTCTTTGCAGAAGCATTTGCGCAAAATCTGGAGATGAAGCTTCGCAATATACATATGACTGATAGAGCAGACGAGGTAAACGTGTTTTCACATGTTGATTTATCAGAAGCAGTGGAAAGATATAGAAATGTCATAGATTGTAGCTTAGCTAATGTCAAATTCTTGGATTATAAAGAGGATGGCTTCAACTATCAAATATTAGTTAATGCAAAAATGGACTTACTACGATACGACGGAGAGAAGATATGGGAAGATTACGAGAGTATATGTATAGTATTGTCAGGTCAGAGCGGAATGAATGAAGATGACATAAGAGCTGTATCTATGTATAAGTGTGATTCGTGTGGTAGCAGTGTAAGCCTGCTAAATGGTGGCGTATGTGCACATTGTGGACAACGACTTCCATATGAAAAGCACAGCTTGATTATAGAAAAATACTACGCAGACATGACCTGGAAGGATATGAATAGTACTAGCAAAGCGGTGAACTGTGGTGACAGCAATGTTATGTCAGAAACTAAGAAAACAAGAATGCAATTATTGGGATTGTTTGGTGTATTGATAGCAGTTACGGTGGGATTTTCATTGTTAATATGCGAAGATATTATACTAAATATAATGAAATATTTATAAATACATAACGAAGTGTAAAAGGAGATAAAAAAATGGATTATATAGAAAACATTAATGCTAAAAATTATCTTAGAGGTTTAAAAGAGGTACGACCTGCAATGAAGGTAAAGAGGAGTAACCAGGTGGAAGGAATATTCTTCTTAGGTATAGCGTTGGTAGTAGGCGTTATGACAGCTATGGATATTATAGAAGGAGGATTTAATTTCTTTGGTATCATATGGACAGTTTTTCTTGGTATATTCGGTGCTATATCTATGTATATGTCTAAGATGCACATAAGACATGTTGATGCATTTATAGGAAAGCTGGAGGATGATATCAATAATGTTAACCTTGAAACAAAAAGAATCAGAGTGGCTACATCGGGCTGTGGTCATATGTGCGGAAAATTTGACAGAGAGAAGAGAAAGGCTGTAAATAGCAACTTTTCAGATATGATTATAAAGGACTTAAATAGGGAGATTTATAGATATAATGGTATATTACTTGAGTTTTCTCCGTTTGAGCATGGCATGGAGTTGGAGATAACATATTATGCGAATACTAGGGTTATAAATAGTGTTCATGTAGTATCGGAATAGTAGGAGAAAATATTTAAAAAATATTAAAATATATATTTAGTTAAACGGAGGAAACAGGGGAAATGAGTAACCAGATAAAAATCAATTACACACGAAACGACAACGGTGTAGCAGAACCATCCAAGCATAAAGGCGCACAACAAGCAGAGCCAAATAGAGAAAAGACAAACACATCCAATACCAACACAGGCGCACATGATGGAAAAGGAACACAAGGTGAGAAAGCAACAGTACGTTGCAGCAATGGAGACCCAATCAACATGGCAACAGGAGCCTTTTACTACGAAGACAGCGACTTCATACTAAGTGAGAGCAGCTACGACTTTCACCTCATTCGTAGATATATATCAGTAAAAGAGAGGGGAAGCAGAAAAAGCATTGGATGGAAGTGGACATTAAGCGTAGATACATGCGTATGCAGGGATGGAGAAACAACCATAGTCATACTACCAGATTCAAAAGAAGTAGAATTTAAGTATGACAACGGAGTCTACAAAAACAAGAGAGGAAATAACAAAAGATATACCCTGATAAGACCAGAAGAAAAGTTTATATTCGAAGATAACGAAAACAACCATACATACATATACGACAAAGAAGGAAAAATAGAAACCGTAACAGACAGATACGGAAACAAAACAAAGTATGAATACAGCGACTACGGCATAGAAAAAGTCATACTCTCAACAGG
>JAFQVJ010000023.1 GCA_017408025.1 Lachnospiraceae bacterium | reverse complement strand
TCTCGTATCAACGGATTCACATTCGTAGAGACAGAGTACGATCCATACACAAACACAGTTAAGGAAGTTTCAAGAAAGGCTTACTCAGAAGGCCTTAGAGCTAAGGTTAACTGCTACGGTGCAAACGATGTTTGCGAAGGTGTTGCTATCATGCATAAGGAAGGCGTTGACGTATCTATCACAGGTAACTCAACAAACCCTACAAGATTCCAGCATCCAGTTGCAGGTACTTACAAGAAGGAATGTATCGAGCAGGGTAAGAAGTACTTCTCAGTAGCATCAGGTGGTGGTACAGGTAGAACACTTCATCCAGATAACATGGCAGCAGGTCCTGCTTCATACGGTATGACAGATACAATGGGACGTATGCATTCAGATGCACAGTTCGCAGGTTCTTCATCAGTTCCAGCTCACGTTGAGATGATGGGTCTTATCGGTGCAGGTAACAACCCTATGGTTGGTATGACTGTTGCAGTTGCAGTTTCTATTGAAGAAGCAGCTGACAACGGTAAGTTCTAATTAAATATTAAGAATGTTAAGGCTTTTCATGTAACAATGAGAAGCCTTTTCATATTTTATGTGGAAGTTTAGGAGGCAGTCTATATGAAGAAGGTTTTAGTAACTGGTGGTACAGTTTTCGTAAGTCGATATGTGGCACAGTATTATGTGAATAAAGGATATGATGTATATGTACTTAATCGTAATAATAGGAAACAGGTCAATGGTGTGATTTTGATAGAAGCAGATAGACATTTGATTGGAGAAAAATTACGTGATTATCATTTTGATATAGTGTTTGATATTACATCATATACAAAAGCTGACGTAAATACACTGCTTGACGCATTAGGAAGCTTTAATGATTATATTATGATAAGCTCAAGTGCTGTATATCCAGAGTATGAGCCACAGCCTTTTAAAGAAAATACTATACTTGGCGCCAATAAATTCTGGGGCCAATATGGCACAAATAAAATAGAGGCAGAGGAGGCATTGCACGAAAGAGTGCCAAATGCATATATTCTTCGTCCACCATATCTCTATGGACAGATGAATAATGTATATAGAGAGGCGTTTGTATTTGAATGTGCTATGAGAGGTAGAAAGTTTTATTTGCCAAAGAACGGGGAAATGAAGCTTCAATTCTTTCATGTAAATGATTTATGCAAATTTATGGATATAATTGTTGAAAAGAAGCCAGATGAGCATATTTTTAATGTAGGAAATAAAGAGACTGTCTCAGTTCGTGATTGGGTAGAATTATGTTATAAGGTAATGGGAAAGCCAGCTGAATATGAATGTGTTTTTGATGATATAGAGCAGAGAAATTATTTTAGTTTCTATAATTACGAGTACTATCTTGATGTTTCCAAGCAAGAAAAACTGATGTCTGTTATAAAGCATATGGAGGAAGGACTTAAAGAAGCCTATGAGTGGTATAAGGACAATAGTGGGGAAGTTGTGAGGAAGGGGTATATAGAGTATATCGATGAAATATTAAAAAAGTAGTAATAAATTATACTAAAACACTGTGCGTATTTTTTGTGAATATTCTTGAAATATTTTTTTCGCTTTGTTATGATATTAGCTAAAATGAATGTGAGGGGAGAGAGGAAATTGCGGTCGTTGAATTCAAAATTCAAAGAAAAATTGGTTGAAACCTTAAAAGCAGTTTTACCAATATTGCTCATCGTAATATTGCTGTGCTTTACCATAACACCTATACCACCAAGTATATTGATGACATTCCTTGTTGGAGCCGTGCTTCTTATATTGGGAATGCTGTTTTTTAACGTAGGTGTCGAATTATCTATGACACCTATGGGAGAGAGAGCAGGTTCGATTATAACAAGGTCAAAGAAGCTTTGGATAGTCATTTTTATAGGATTTATTCTTGGTTTTGTTATTACCATTTCAGAACCTGATTTGCAGGTGTTGGCAGAACAGGTTCCATCAGTACCTAATATAGTGCTGATAGTAGCGGTGGCAGTTGGCGTGGCGGTATTTCTTGTATTTGCTATGTTGCGTATGCTGTTTGGTATACCATTGTCATATCTCTTGGTTTTTTTCTATGCAATAATATTCTTATTAACATTTTTTGTACCAAAGGACTTCTTAGCTATAGCTTTTGACTCGGGTGGTGTGACAACAGGACCTATGACTGTTCCATTTATTATGGCATTCGGTATAGGTATATGCGCTATCCGAAGCGATAAGCATGCAGAGGATGACAGCTTCGGTCTGGTAGCGATGTGCTCCATAGGACCGATTTTGGCAGTACTCATACTTGGTATGATCTATAATCCGGGACAGACAGAGCATGTGTCAGATTCTATTGTGGTTGTAAATGATACAGTGGAGCTTTGGAAATTATTTATGGAGGGCTTCCCTACATATATAGGTGAGATAGCTATATCACTTTTGCCAATTATAGTATTCTTTGGCATATTACAGCTAGTTACAAGAGATATAAACAAGCGAACTCTGATTAAAATCGGAATAGGTCTGGTTTATACATATATAGGACTTGTTCTTTTCTTAACAGGCGTAAATGTAGGATTTATGCCGGCAGGCAATTATTTAGGGCAGGCTATAGCAGGGCTCTCATATTCGTGGATAATTGTACCAATAGGTATTATCATTGGTTATTTTATCGTTTTGGCAGATCCGGCAGTGTTTGTGCTTACAAAGCAGGTAGAGGAGATGACATCAGGGGCTATTTCATCAAAGGCCATGAGAAACAGTTTATCTATAGGTGTGGCAGCCTCTGTTGGTCTTGCTATGTTACGTGTGCTTACAGGAATATCAATTTTGTGGCTCCTAGTTCCAGGATATCTTATAGCATTGATATTGACATTCTTTGTACCAAAGATATTCACAGCGATTGCTTTTGACTCTGGTGGAGTGGCATCTGGTCCTATGACAGCAACATTTTTGTTACCATTTGCAATGGGAGCATGTGAAGCGTTAGGGGGAAATATTATTACTGACGCATTTGGAATTGTAGCTATGGTAGCCATGACGCCACTTATTACTATTCAGATAATGGGATTAATCTTCAAGTTCAAGGATAAGAAGCTTCGCAAGGAGACATTGTATCAGCATGGTGCTATATCACTGGATACTTATGGAGATATGGAAATTATCGAGTTGTAAATATGAAGAAAATATAAAAGTCAGGAGGTCAATATGGGAAAATTGTACTTAATGACGACGATTGTCGACAGAAAAATAGTAAAAAAATATCTTGAGTTATATAAAGAAAATGGTCAAAATGTAATGTTTTTTACGCTGGGTGTTGGTACAGCAACCAACGAAATGCTGGACTACTTTGGACTTGATGTAAATGAAAAGGCTCTTGCACTTTCAGTGCTTGAGGAAAATACCTGGATGGATATAAAGAAGCAACTACAAAAGAAGCTTCAAATCGATGCACCGGGAGGAGGTATTGCTTTTATAGTTCCTCTAAGCAGTGTCGGTGGGAAGAAGCCACTTCAGTTTCTTATAGGAAGCAATGATTATCAGAAGGAGGAGGAATCAGTCTTGAAGAATACGAACAACGAATTGATTGTTGTCATAGCAGAGCAGGGATATACAGATTTAATAATGAGTGCAGCAAGAGAGGCAGGTGCTTATGGTGGAACTGTAATTCATGCAAAGGGAACAGGTATGGAATTTGCAGAAAAGTTTATGGGTGTGTCCCTGGCGGCTGAGAAGGAGATAGTCCTTATAGTGGCTAAGACAGCACAGAAGAATGATATAATGAAGGCGGTTATAGAGAAGGCAGGGCTGGAAAGCAAGGCAAAATCAATTGTATTTTCACTTCCTGTAACTGATACGGCGGGCCTAAGATTGCTGGAGGATTAGTACTAAAAAAATTAAAAAAACATGTGTATGTATAATACCACCCTGTTTATTCATAGTAATAAGAGGGTGGTATTGTTGCATTGTTTAAGTAAAATGTTTATTTAATTCAACGTATAAGGGCTTTAAAGTACATAAATAAGTATAATACAAAAATAAATATACTATATTATTATTTGACAATATTCGACAATACCTTTAAAATGTCTATATAAATTTTATCTAAGGAGGATGAAAGGATGTTAGATTTTATTACATCAAACCCTGCAATTATTATAGGCGTAATTGCTGCAGTACTGTTAATTATATTCCTACTTATGGGATATGAGAAAGCACCATCAGATCAGATGTTTATCATCTCGGGTCTTAGAAAGAAACCAAGAATACTCATTGGTAAAGCGGGCATAAGAATACCATTCTTTGAGCGAAAGGATGTACTTATCGCAAAGCAGATAAGTGTAGATATCAAGACAAATGGCTACATACCTACACTTGATTTTATCGGTGTGGATGTCGATGCTATCGCTAAGATTGCGTTGGATGTTGATAGTGAAGAAGGAATATTACTTGCTCAGAAGAACTTCCTTAATATGAATGAACTTCAGATACGCGAAGCACTGACAGATTCATTACAGGGTAACATGCGTGAAATTATCGGTACAATCAACCTGAAGGAAATCTGTAACAATAGACAGAAGTTCGGTGATCAGGTGCAGGAGAAGGCTCAGAGAGATATGAATGCTCTCGGTGTAAAGATTATCTCTTGCAACATTCAGCGAGTTATCGATGAAAATGAGTTAATCAATGCCCTTGGACAGGATAATATGTCTAAGATTCAGAAGGAAGCATCTATTGCTAAGGCTGAGGCTGAGAGAGATATCGCTATTGCACAGGCAGAGGCGAAGAAGCTTGCAAATGATGCAGAGGTTAATGCAAAGACTGAGATTGCTATTAAGCAGAACGAGTTAAGTATTAAAGAAGCTGAATTACAGAAGCTCTCAGATGCAAAGAAAGCGGAGGCTGCTTCAGCATACAAGATTCAGGAAGAGGAACAGCGTAAAATCTTAGAGATTACAGCTACTAACGCAGATATCGCTAAGCAGGAGCGTGAGGTTGAACTGAAGGCGAAGGAAGCAGAGGTTAAGGAACAGGAGCTTGCAGCTTCTATTAAGAAGCAGGCAGAGGCTGAGAAGTACAGAATAGAGCAGAGCGCACAGGCTGAATTGTTCAAGAGACAGAAGGAAGCAGAAGCTAAGAAATACGAGGAAACACAGAGAGCTGAGTCTGAAAAGATTAAGGCGGAGGCACTTAAATATGCTAAGGAGCAGGAGGCAGCAGGTATCGCAGCTATTGGTAGAGCGGAAGCTGAAGCTATACGAGAAAAAGGTATTGCTGAGGCTGAAGCACTTGAGAAGAAGGCAGATGCTATGGCTAAGTACGGTAGAGCAGCTATTCTTGAGATGGTTGTCAACAAGATGCCGGAGATGGCAGAAGCTATTGCTAAGCCACTTGAGTCTATCGATAAGGTTACTATTATCGATGGCGGTGGTGCCGGAACAGGTGTAGAATCTATGGGAGGCTATGTACCATCAGTTCTCGCTAAGACTATTGAGTCTGTAAAAGAGACAACAGGTATTGATATCAATGAGATAATCAAGGCAGATACATATGATGCAAAGGTTAATAAGAATCTTAACGTGTCAGGTTTAGACTCAGCTGATGTTAATGTAGTAGTTGGTGATAAGAAGTCAGAAAATCCAAGCACTATCAATGTAACTGAATAGAAAAAATATTAAGAACCATCGCAGACCTTATAATACGAAAGGCAACTGCGGTGGTTTTTATTTTGATAAAGTAATTGTACATCGAAAAGCATTATGATAAGATATAGCTATAAGTATATGGTAGTTATGGATTGTAAATAGATGAAGTTTTATGTGTATACGGAGAAAAAAATGAGGCGATTTGGTGGAAAATTATTTCAGGCAAAGAAATACATTAAAGCGATAGGCATTTTGTTTGTTGCTTTTTTTATTGCACAGTTTTCAAAAGGCGATATAGACGAAAAAATATATGCTGATACTGCAGAGGGAATTCGAGATGAGGCAGAAGAAGATATAGAGAAGTTAAAGGACCAGATTGAAAACATTGAGGAATTTCAGGCAAGTATTGCTAAAGATTTGGAAAGTGCAGCTAAAGAGATGGATGGTCTCATGGCAGTACAGAGTGAGTTGAATGATACTATTACACAGAAGCAAGAGGAGATAGAGGAGGCAAATACAGCCCTTCTTGAAGCGTTGACAAGAGAATCGGAGACATATGAGTCCATGAAGCTTCGTATACAATATATGTATGAAAATAATATGGCTAATTCCATCACTACCATATTGTTGGAAGCTAACAGTATTGCAGATGTTTTGAGTCAGGTTGAGTATGTCAACAGCATATACGAGGCAGATCGCAGATTGATGGAAGAATATAAGCAGGCTGCGGTAGATGTAGAAACAAAGCAGACTCAGCTGGCTACGGATATGGAGGAATTGCTTGCATTACAGGAAGAATATGAGTTGAGACAAGCAAATCTTGAAGTGTATATAGATGGGCTTGGAGCTGATGCGGATGCATATGCGTCTCAATTATCAGATGCCAAGGAACAGATAGACAAGTATGAGGCTATTGTGGCTGAACAGGAGCGCATCATTGCTGAACAAAAGGCAGCAGAGGAGGCTGCCAGACTTAGAGCAGAGAGAGAAGCAGCAGAACGTGAGCAGAAGAAAAATGAACAGAAGGAAGATGAACAGAAGGGAGACGAACAGAATAATCCAGACTTGGGCTCATCTGGATATTTGTCAGATTCAAGCTATAATCCTGAGTTTACTTCAGACGTAACAGGCGAGGAGCTTGTGGACTATGCACTTCAATTTGTGGGAAATCCATATGTATGGGGTGGAAACAGCCTGACAGAAGGATGTGATTGCTCAGGATTTGTTAAGCTTGTGTATGGACATTTTGGATTTGATACACCTAGATATTCTCAATCCTTTAAAACTTATGGAAAACCGGTGGCGTTTGAAAATATTCAGGCGGGAGATATCGTTGTATATCCTGGTCATGTTGCTATATACATAGGAAATGGTTACATAGTTGAAGCACAATCTACAAAACGGGGTATAACATGTAATAGATTGGTTACATGTAGTACTATAACGGCAATAAGACGAATTTTGTAGTATAGATGTAAATATATATAAAGTGAATATGGTGGTTGCTAACCAACTAAGATGACGTATAGATTAAAAGGAGAAACGTGGATATGAAAATATATTCAAAATATATTAAAAGATACTGGTATAGCTTTTTGCTGGGACCTTTTTTTATGATCCTCGAAGCTTGTGGTGAGTTTATATTGCCGTATATAAATGCAAATATTGTAGATAAGGGTGTTGCTGTAAAAGATGTAGATTTCGTCGTGGAAAATGGAATCTACATGGCACTTATTGCCGTGGCGATGATGGCGACTGGTATTCTAGGAGCTAATTTTGCAGTGAGGGGCTCAGCACGTCTCGCATCAGGTGTGAGAGCTGATGTATTTCGCAAGGTGCAGAAGTTTTCATTTGAAAACATAGATGATTTTACAACGGGCTCACTTATAACACGTATAACCAACGATATAACACAGATACAGAATTTTGCTCAGACATTGTTAAGAGGAATGTTTAGAAGTCCTATTATGCTAATCGGTGCTCTCGTGATGTCATTTTCCATGAATCCCAAGCTGGCAGCAATTATATTCGTAGTTGTGCCATTTCTTGGTCTTGCCATTTTTATCATTATAAAAACAGCATCGCCTAGATATACAAGGATGCAAAAGGCTATTGACGGACTAAACAATAATGTTGGAGAGACTATTACAAATGAAAGGGTTATTAAGTCATTTGTGCGGGAAGAGTATGAGATAAATAAGTTTTCTAAGACTAACGAAGAGCTTGTAGAAAAGTGTACATCTGCCCTTAAGGTTATGTTGTTTATGCAACCTGTGTCGGCATTGGCAGTTAATGCTACAACGCTTGCAGTTGTGTGGTTTGCAGGTAAGCCTATTATGATTGGAGATATGAGCATAGGAACACTTATGGCATTTATCACATATCTTTCACAGGTTTTAACAGCGCTTAACTTTGTTGCCAACATTGTACTTCAGGGTACACGTGCGGCTGCATCACATAGAAGAATAGCTGAGGTTATGAATGCAGGTATAGAATTAAATGATGATAATGCTGAATGTAAGGAAAAGACGGTTGAGAACGGTGAAATTGAGTTCCGTTCGGTTAGCTTTAGATACTTTAAGAACAATAAAGAAAAGGTTCTTGATGATATAAATATACATATAAAAAGTGGTGAGCTTGTGGGCATTATAGGTTCTACTGGTTCTGGCAAGACAACACTTGTGTCTCTCATACCTCGTCTCTATGATGCGGATGAGGGCGAGGTGCTTATAGATGGTGTAAATGTCAAGGATTATGCACTTAATAATCTAAGAGACAGAATAGCTGTGGTATTGCAGAAAAATACATTATTTTCAGGCACAATAGCAGAAAACCTAAGATGGGGAAATGATAATGCAACTGATGAAGAACTGGTGGAGGTAGCGAAGATTGCACAGGCAGATTCATTTATACAAGGCTTTAAAGACGGCTATGACAGTGACATAGGCAGAGGCGGAGCAAATCTGTCTGGTGGACAGAAGCAGAGAATATGTATTGCCAGAGCATTGCTTAAGAAACCGAAAATTATTATATTAGACGATTCTACAAGTGCAGTTGATACAGCTACAGATGCGTCTATCCGTAAGGCATTCAGAGAGGAGCTTGGCGATACCACAAAGCTTATTATTGCACAGCGTATTACTTCAGTTGCAGATGCGGACAAAATTATAGTTCTAGATGAGGGAAAAGTCGTCGGTGTGGGAACACATGCAGAGCTAATGAAGCTTTGCCAGACATATCAGGAAATATATTACTCACAGAAGTCATGACCAAAATTTCTGAAAGAAATTTTGATAGAAAGAGTAGATATAAAGAAAGTTGAACGGAGTCATGACCAAAATTTCTGAAAGAAATTTTGATAGAAAGAGTAGATATAGAAAGAGGTAACTTATGGAACAAAACAGACAGGAAAGATTAGCGAAAAAATACAGCAATTATTCCTCAGCTGGCAGTGAAAGCAAGGGAGGCATGTCTATAGGTAAAGGCAGTGGTGCTATGGCTAGAAACGCCATTGGCAAGTCTGGTAAGCCTAAGAATGTGATAAAAACCATTGGAAAGCTGTTCAGATATCTATCTAGGGAGAGAAAGTTGCTTATAGCAGCGGTTGTATGCTCTATTATTAATACAGTGTCAACACTTACCGCATCATATATGCTTAGACCTGTTATGAATAAGTTTTTATATTATGATGAGAATAACAGTGATTTGACCGACAGACTTGTCGGTCTGGCATGGGGAATTGCCGGTATGGCGCTGGTGTATGGAATATCAATTTTTACTCAGTGGCTGCAACAGAGAATAATGTTGGCAGTGTCACAGCGTGCACTCATGTATATGCGCAAGGATTTGTACAATAAGTTGCAAACTCTGCCCATAAGATACTTTGATACAAATTCCATAGGTGATATTATGAGCCGATTTTCCAATGATGTAGATGCTGTTGGAGAAATGCTTAATACCACATTGATACAGATAATATCTGGAGCCATAACTATAGTGGGAACTGTATTTCTTATGATGTATACAAACTGGATACTTGGACTTATCACTATAATTATGACACCCCTTCTTATGATGGCAAGTAAAGCTATACTTAAATACGGTCGTTCTGCTTATGTAAAGCAACAGAAAAATCTTGGTATGCTCAATGGATTTTCGGAGGAAACTATTTCAGGTCAGAAGGTTGTCAAAGTATTCAATCGTGAGGATATAGCGATAGATGAGTTTGAATATTTAAATAATCAGCTTTGTGAATCACAGATCAGAGCACAGTTCACATCTGGCATTATGGGACCGGTAACTCATCAGCTTTGTAATATTTCTTTTGCTATTACAGCTTGTGTTGGTGCCATACTGGTGGTAAAGAGGGGCTTTGACTATGGCGGATTAACCATATCCATTAACTATACTAGAAATTTCAACCGTCCTATCAATGATATATCGATGCAAATGAACACTATTTTTTCTGCATTAGCTGGTGCTGAGCGTGTATTTGATGTCATGGAAGAAGAGCCAGAGAGAGATCAGTGTGAGACAAGGAAGCTGGACAATATAAAAGGTCATGTTATTCTTGATAATGTCAGCTTTGGATACACACCTGATATTACAGTTTTACATAATATATCGCTTTATGCCAAGCCAGGACAGAAGATTGCATTTGTGGGTTCCACTGGTGCAGGAAAGACTACAGTGACCAACTTGCTTTCACGTTTCTACGATATAGCAGAAGGTACCATAACCATTGATGGGGTCCCTATAGAACAAATCGACAGAGGCTTTCTGCGCTCCAATATAGCTATGGTACTGCAGGATACACATCTATTTACAGGAACAGTTATGGAAAATATCCGATATGGCAGACTTGATGCCACTGACGAAGAGGTTATAGAGGCGGCAAAGGTTGCCTCGGCCCATTCATTTATCAGTAATCTTGAAAATGGATATCAAACAATGCTTGAAAACGATGGGGCAAATCTGTCACAGGGACAGCGACAATTGTTAAATATTGCCCGTGCAGCTATCAGTAAGGCACCTATACTCATTTTGGATGAAGCAACAAGTTCGGTTGATACTAGAACTGAGCGTCATATTGAAGAAGGCATGGATGCCTTGATGGAGGATAGAACTACATTTGTTATAGCTCACAGACTTTCAACGGTTCGAAAATCTAATGCTATTATGGTACTGGAGAAGGGAAGAATCGTGGAGCGGGGAACACATGAAGAGCTTCTTGAGATGAAGGGGAGATATGCAGACCTTTATCATGAGATAGCAGAATTGGATTAAAGTAAAAGCTAGAGACCAATAGATTATTTTCTGTTGGTCTTTTTCTGTTATGGGAAGCATATGCTAATTAAAATTGTTCAAATTATATATTTTAGTTGAATTATCTGACAAAATACCTTAAAATAAATCTAAAGATGTGCAAGGGACGTGTAAAAACAATTTTGTACAGTGAACTTCAATTAGAAATTAAACAGCAGGAGGTAGTCATTATGAACGTGTACACAACTGACAAGATTAGAAACGTGGTGCTCTTAGGTCATGGTGGAGCAGGAAAGACAAGTCTGGTTGAATCTATGGCATATCTGGCAGGAATTACCACCAGAATGGGCAAGGTTGATGATGGAAATACCATCAGCGATTTTGGTAAGGAAGAACAGAAGAGAAAAATATCTATATATACTTCAGTGGTTCCTATAGAATGGGAAGGGACGAAAATAAATGTACTAGATACACCAGGGTATCTTGATTTTACAGGTGAGGTTGAAGAGGCTATAAGTGCAGCTGATGCAGCTATTATAGTTGTATCAGGTAAGGCTGGTGTGGAGGCTGGCACAGAGAGAGCGTGGGAGCTTTGCGAGAAATATAAATTACCTAGAATGATATACGTTACAGGTATGGATGCGGATAATGCTTCATTTAAAAATGTTGTTGAGTCATTGACAGAGATGTATGGTAAAAAGATTGCGCCATTCCATTTTCCTATCAGAGAAAAGGAGAAGTTTGTGGGATATGTTAATGTAGTCAGTGAGACAGCATCACGTTGGAAAGAAAAAGAGGTTGAAGAATGCCCGATACCTGATTACAGCATGGAGAATCTTGCATTGTACAGAGATATTCTCATGGAGGCTGTAGCTGAGACAAGCGAAGAATTTATGGACAGATATTTTGCGGGGGAGAAGTTCTCTGAAAATGAGATAAGAGCGGCACTTAGAGCAAATGTCAATGATGGTTCTATTGTTCCTATTACAATGGGTTCAAATACTTTATGTCAGGGTACATACGCTCTGGTAGATGATATTGTAAAATATCTGCCTAGTCCTGAGAATAAAGAGGTTGCAGGTATCAATATGAATACCAAGGAAATCTTCCAAGCAAATTATGATTTTGCCAAGGCTAAATCAGCTTATGTATTTAAGACGATTGTAGATCCTTTTATCGGAAAGTATTCTCTCATAAAGGTTTGTTCTGGAGTATTCAAATCTGATGATGTGATATATAACAATGATAAGGATATTGAGGAGAAAGTCAGCAAGCTGTATGTACTACAGGGAAGTAAGGCAATAGAAGTGCCAGAGCTTCATGCAGGAGATATTGGAGCTATAGCGAAGCTTACTGCTGCCAGAACCGGAAACAGCCTTTCGACTAAGACAAATACAATTGTTTACGGCAAATTTGAGTTGTCTAAGCCTTATACATATATGAGGTACAAGGTTCCAAATAAGAATGACATTGACAAGGTTGCACAGGCTTTACAGAAGTTGGGACATGAAGACCAGACTCTGAAGGTGGTAAATGATACAGAAAACAGGCAGATGCTTCTCTATGCTATGGGCGATATGCAGCTTGAAATTGTACAGAGCAGACTGGAAAATGAGTATAAATGTAAGATAGAGCTTAGCAAGCCTAAGTTTGCTTTCCGTGAAACCATAAAGAAGCTGGCTGATACAGAATATAAGTACAAGAAACAGTCTGGTGGTCATGGACAGTATGGTCATGTAAAGATTAAGTTTAGCCCATCCGGTGATAATGAGCAAGCGTATGTATTTGAGCAGGAGGTAGTTGGCGGTGCAGTTCCTAAGAATTTCTTCCCAGCAGTAGAAAAGGGCTTGCAGGAGGCAGTTGTCAAAGGTCCTTTGGCAGCATATCCAGTAGTAGGCGTAAAGGCTGTGTTGTATGATGGTTCATCTCATTCAGTTGATTCATCAGAGATGGCATTTAAGATGGCTACTATTCAGGCCTTTAGAAAGGGATTTATGGATGCTGGTCCGGTTCTGTTAGAGCCTATTATGTCGCTTAAGGTAACAGTTCCTGATAAATATTCCGGAGATATTATGGGTGACCTTAATAAGCGCCGAGGCAGAGTGCTTGGCATGAACCCTACTGGAAATGGCAAGCAGATTATCGAAGCTGAGATACCTATGATGGAATTATACGGCTACTGTACAGTTCTTCGTTCTATGACAGGTGGACGTGGAATATATGAGTATGAGTTTGTAAGATACGAACAGACTCCAAAGGATATACAGGATGCTGAAGTGGCGGCGAGAGCGGCGAAGGTTGCAGCAAATAATGAGGAAGCATAGTATGTATGTGAAAGCGAGGACTCTGATATGGAGTCCTTGTTTGTTCTTGTATAGAAAAGTTCTTCAAAAAATAAGAAAGGTATTGCAAAAACTGTTTTGATGGGTGTATATAATAATCTATATGTTACATATGATTTAACAGGAGATAAAACTATGGCTGAAGAAAATAAAATTAAGAAAAACAAATATGAAATAGATATGTGCAATGGTCCAATATTGAAGAAGATGCTACTTTTTGCCCTACCGCTGATGGCATCAAGTATATTACAGCTATTATTTAATGCAGCTGATGTCATTGTAGTAGGAAATTTTGCTGGTGACAATTCTTTGGGGGCTGTTGGCTCGACCACCTCGCTTATTAATTTGCTGGTAAATCTTTTTATAGGACTCTCAGTAGGAGCAAATGTACTTACTGCCAGATATTTTGGTGCAAAGCAAAAGAAGGACTTGGACGAAACTGTGCATACGGCTATGGCTCTTAGCATTATAAGTGGAATAGTGCTTACAATAGTCGGAATTATAGGTGCTCCAGTTATATTAAAGTGGATGGGTACATCAGATGAGCTTCTTGATCTTGCTGTTATTTATCTTAGAGTGTATTTTATAGGAATGACAGCTATGATGGTATATAACTTTGGTGCAGCAATTCTTAGAGCCATGGGTGATACAAAGAGACCTATGTATTTTTTAATGCTGTCTGGAGTTATAAATGTATTGTTGAATCTTTTGTTTGTTATCGTGTTTAAGATGGATGTTGCAGGTGTAGCTCTGGCTACAACCATATCTCAGTGTGTGTCAGCAGCTCTTGTCGTCTTATGTCTTATGAAGGCAGACAATGGAATAAAACTAGTCTTAAAGAAAATAAGCATTAAACGGGAAAAGCTCATAAAAATATTGCAGATAGGATTACCAGCGGGATTTCAGGGAACCTTGTTCGCATTGGCAAATGTAGTTATACAGTCATCCATTAACTCATTTGGAAAGGTAGTTGTGACGGGAAGCTCTGCTGCCGCCAATATAGAAGGCTTTGTATATGTGGCAATGAATGCATTTCACCAGGCAGCAATATCCTTCACAAGCCAGAATGTGGGAGCTGGTAAATATGAACGTGTCAATAAGATATTATATACAGCTCTTGGATGCGTTATAGTTGTAGGAATTTTATTTGGTAATCTTGCCTATTTGTTTGGAGAACCATTACTTAACTTTTATACAGATAGCCCAGCAGTAATAGAGCAGGGTATGATAAGATTGGCATACATATGTACAACCTATGCTCTATGTGGAATCATGGATGTTATGGTAGGCTCCCTTAGAGGCTTAGGATATTCTATAGTTCCTATGATAGTATCACTTTTGGGTGCGTGTGTGTTCAGAATTGTGTTCCTGTCAACTATATTCAAGCTTGCTGAATTTCATCATATAGAGACAGTTTACATGACTTATCCAATTAGCTGGATTATGACATTTGCAGCCCATGTTGTGAGCTTCGTCATAATAAAGAAAAGGATAAATAAGCGGTTGGGATATGAGTAAGTGTATGGAAAAAAAGTACTGGAAGTATATTGAAAAGTGTAGTATTATGGACAAGATGTTTTAACAAATGACACAAGACATAATGTGATAAAGGGAAAGGAAATATACAAAATGGATATGTTAAAAGCTATAGGTATATTGCTTGTAGGATTTGTATTGTTGATTAAGGGAGCAGACTTCTTTGTGGAGGGAAGCTCAGCGGTGGCTAAGAAGCTCAGAATACCATCTATAATAGTGGGCTTAACTATTGTTGCTATGGGAACAAGTATGCCAGAGCTTGCGGTCAGTGTCACAGCTGCACTTGCAGGAAATAATGAGATCGCTGTCAGTAATGTAGTTGGCTCAAATGTTTTTAATCTCATGGTTGTGTGTGGTGCGTGTGCATTGTTTGCGCCACTTGCTATAAATAAGAGCACACTTAAGTCTGATTTTCCTCTTTCTATAGGATGTGCAGTATTGCTTCTTGTAATGGGGGTAATAGGTATGGAAGTGGGAAGAATCGACGGTGTTATTCTTTTGGTTATATTTATTACCTATATAGCTATTTTGGTGCGTCAGGCTTTAAAGGCGAGAGCTACTAATAAGGTGGAGAAAGAAGCAAGCCAGGAAGGTGGTAAGGATATTCCAGTATGGCTTTGCATAATATATATAGTTGGCGGTATTGCAGCTATTAAGTTCGGTGGAGACTTTGTTGTAGATGGTGCATCCACAATCGCGGATAAGCTCGGAATGTCTCAGACTCTTATCGGACTTACCGTCGTAGCTGTAGGAACAAGCCTACCTGAGCTTGTTACATCTATAGTTGCAAGTCGTAAGAATGAAGTGGATATGGCTCTTGGAAATGTTATTGGTTCTAATATATTCAATATTCTTTTAATATTGGGAACAGCTGGTGCCATAACTCCGATGGCTTTTATCAAAGACAATATAGTTGATATCATTGTTCTTATAGCTGTGAGCTTGCTTGTATATGTATTTGCATGGACAAAGCAGAAGCTTGAGAAAAAGGAAGGCATCATAATGTTACTTATATATTTTGCTTATATGGTATATGCATGTATAAGAGGAATGGGCGGAATCGCTTAGAATATTAGATATAGCTTGACAAATTGGTTATAAAAGGGTATTATCAACTTTATGACGGTAAAGTTATAAAATACGGAAAATTTTAGAGAGGAAGATATCTATGAGAAAGAAAGTTTTTTCAGTATTAGTTTCAAATACTTCCGGTGTATTGAACAGAGTGGCTGCTCTTTTCTCAAGAAGAGGTTACAATATCGATAGTCTTACTGTTGGTGTAACTGAGAATCCAGAATATTCAAGGATGACAATTGTTGCAAAAGGCGATGATGATGTTCTTGAACAGATTGAGAAGCAGATTAGCAAGCTTGAGGACGTTATTGATATAACAGAGCTTGGTCCAGATGATTCTGTATGCCGTGAGCTTATATTAGTTAAGGTAGCAGTATCGGTGGAGCAGAGACAGCAGGTTATAGCTATAGCTGACATCTTTAGAGCAAAGATTGTGGATGCTTCACAGGATTCACTTATGGTTGAGCTTACAGGAAATCAGAGTAAGCTTGACGCATTCATAGAGCTGTTAGAGGGATATAAGATTGAGCAGCTTGTTAGAACAGGTATCACTGGACTTCTCCGCGGAAAAGTCAATTAAGTAATACATAAAAGGTCACAGACTAAAGAATTATTAGGAGGCATAAAAAATGGCAAAGATTTTTTATCAGGAAGACTGTAACTTATCATTATTAGACGGCAAGACAATCGCTGTTATCGGCTATGGTAGCCAGGGTCATGCTCATGCTTTAAATGCAAAAGAGTCAGGCTGCAATGTTATTATCGGTTTATACGAGGGTAGCAAGTCATGGGCTAAGGCTGAAGCACAGGGATTTGAGGTATATACAGCTGCTGAGGCTGCAAAGAAGGCTGATATCATCATGATTCTTATCAATGATGAATTACAGGCAAAGTTGTACAAGGAGTCAATCGAGCCAAACTTAGAGCCAGGTAACATGCTTATGTTTGCTCATGGTTTCAATATTCACTTTAATCAGATCGTTCCACCAAAGGATGTAGATGTTACAATGATCGCTCCAAAGGGACCAGGTCATACAGTACGTAGCGAGTATCAGGCTGGAAAGGGTGTTCCTTGTCTTATCGCTGTACATCAGGATGCAACAGGCAAGGCTCAGGATATGGCTTTAGCTTATGCATTAGCTATCGGTGGAGCAAGAGCTGGTGTTCTTGAGACAACATTTAGAACAGAGACAGAGACAGACCTCTTTGGTGAGCAGGCAGTACTTTGTGGTGGTGTTTGTGCACTTATGCAGGCTGGTTACGAAACACTTACAGAGGCTGGTTATGATCCAAGAAACGCATACTTTGAGTGTATCCATGAGATGAAGCTTATCGTAGACCTTATCTATCAGTCAGGCTTCGAGGGAATGAGATATTCAGTTTCTAACACAGCTGAGTATGGTGATTACATCACAGGACCAAAGATTATTACAGAAGAGACAAAGAAGGCTATGAAGAAGGTTCTTTCTGATATTCAGGATGGAACATTCGCTAAGGACTTCCTCTTAGATATGTCAGAGGCTGGTGGTCAGGCTCACTTCAAGGCTATGAGAAAGCTTGCTGCAGAGCATCCAGCAGAGGTAGTTGGTAGAGATATCAGAAAGCTTTACAGCTGGAACAACGAAGCAGATAAGCTTATCAATAACTAATATATTAAAGGGTCATATCAAAATGATATGGCTCTTTTTAGTGTATGAGGAAAGGCTAAGATTATGTTCTGATTATGAGGCTAATAGTGAAAAAATAGCATTTATAGATGCGAAGCTTGAAGAACTAGGTGTTAAGGAATTGACAGAAGAAGAGGGATTTGAACCATTAGAGGTGCAAATCCCTTTTTAGCATAAAATAAGAATATACTTTATTAAGCCTGTAATGATATCTGATCTACTATAAATGGCAACACCTGATCGTAACGGATATTTAAAACAAGAGCAAATTCGTCATATATCACTTTCTCAGCCTCCTTGAAAAACTGTTCGTCAGAAGCGTGAAGCTTTTTGCCAATGGCCTTGAGCTCTTCTTTATGTTGATAGATAATCTTGATAAGCTTTATAATCTCAGCACGGTCACCATTAGATAAAATAGAACGGAAGTACTCATTGCGTTCATTCTTATTTTCAATCCATGCACCATTCTTATCTGGCATAGCTTTTATAAGCTCATAGATTTCTTCCTCCGAGAGAATGCGTCTCATTTTAGCTATAAGCTTTTCATTATCCATAGGAACATAGATAGTGGAAGAAGTATTGTGTAATGGCTGAAGAATATAATATTTGTTTGTAGAACCGTTAAATTTTTGCTCTGTTATATCAGTAATCTTGCATATACCATGAGTTCCATATAAAATTGTATCATTTACATTAAACATATATCGTACCTCCATAATTATATCTATTTTAACATTATTTTAAATTTCATGTCATAGGCACAATAGACAAAAAAATTAGGGATGTAATTTGGTTATATTGGACAAAGAAAGCCGTAAAAATGTGTTAAAATAGGGCGATAAGCTCGTAAACAAGAAAAATAGGAAAAAGGTACCAAAAAATATTTGAAACAAAAATGGTAAATTATGTTACTTATTATATAGAAATGCATTTTGATAAAATCAGATTCTGATGAAGGGAAAAATATGATTAACGAAACAATAGTAAAACAAGCACAAAACGGTAATAAACAGGCGTTTCAGTCATTATACCAGGAAATATATGAGGATATGTACAGGATGGCGTATTATCTGCTTCAAAGCAAAGAGGATGCGGAGGACGCTGTAAGTGAAGCTGTATTTGATATGTATCGAAGTATAACTGGATTGAAAAAAACCGATGCTTTTAAAGCATGGGCAATGAAGATATTATCTGTAAAGTGTAAACAAAAAATGAAGGAATATGTTCAGAGGCGCGATGAAGAGCTTGTGCAAGACGATTACGCAGATGCTTTGAATTTGGAGCAACAGGTTGTGCAGAGGACAGATATTATGCGTGCCATGAATGTATTGGAAAAGGAAGAGAAAATTATCGTTGTATGTTCAGCGATTGCTGGAATGAGCAGCGATGAGGTAGGAAGCGTAACGGGACTTAAGAGTGCTACAGTTAGAACAAAGCTTAAGAGAGCGTTAGCTAAGATGAAAGGAAGATTGGAGGCAGGAGTATGAGTGATAGATATGACAGGGATATATTAGAACAGATGTCTCTTATAAATGAAGATGCGAAGAATATCCACATATCAGAGCAGATTAAGCCTGAAAATATGATGAAGCGTATCGAAGAGATGGAAAAAAAGGGGTATTTGGAGGGAACAAGTGGAGTGATTAATATGGTTGATATAATGGATAAAAAACAGGACGGCACAAGGAAGAAAAAACGAAGAAAAAGAATGGCGATGTTTACAGGAGCTGGAGCAACTATAGTTGCAGCCACATTGACAGTGGTGATGCTGGTGCACCAGATTGGTATTAATAAGCCTGCAAGTAGTGATGTGACAAGCGTTTATGCAGATAATATGCGTAGGGAAATCTCCGACGGCGTGTATGTGTTGTCTGGATATAAGGAATTGAATGATTATATTGTTGCGATGGAGACAATGCGACAGAATGACCAAACTGAAGATATGAAAGGATTTGGTGATGATATGACATTAAACGGGAGTATGGAGATAGCACCTGAGATTGAGTATAGTGGTACTGATAGCGAAATTGACGATGATAATTCAGGTGATTCCTCGGCTGGAGCTTCGGGAGAAAATTCAGATTATTCAGATACTAATGTGCGAACTGAAGGAGTTGCAGAAGCAGACATTGTAAAGACAGATGGTAGGTATATATATCATTTGGGACATGACTATGATGAAAAAAGTGTTAATCTGGTTATTACTTCAGCAGAGGGGGCTGATAGCGAAAAAATTGCCAAGGTTTCCATATTAGATGACATTAAGGAAAAAGCTGTTGAAGGCGAGATGGGAAAGTTTTTGAAAAATGAACCATCTACAAAGCTGGAGATTTATGGTGCAGAGCTTATTGTATCAGGTGATAAACTTGTGGTAGTTGTACAGCCTCATATTAGTGGAGAAAATATTGATGAATATGCAGAGTATATAACTAGCTATCCAGATTCAATGGTTGTTGCTATGATATATGATATATCAGACAAATCCACACCAGAGCTTGTTTCAACACTTACACTTGAGGGAGCCTATGATTCATGCAGGATGGTAAATGGATATGTGTATATCTTTACAGACATGGCTAATTATGATACAAGCAGTATTTATGACAATGATGGATGTACAGAGGAGGAGGCAGCCAAAAACTATGCACCAAAGGTGTGTGGGGAACTACTGCCAGCTGAGGATGTATATATAACGGACTGTGAATCCTTTAATCAGTACCACATTATAGCAACTATAGATATGAATGATGTGAGTAAGTTCAATGATGTAAAGGCAATTTTGGGTGAGAGTGGTTTTGTAAATAAATATGTCAGTGAAGGTAATATATATATAATCACCGATATGCAGAATGAATATAGGAATGAACTCAATGATACATCGCCAGAGAATGGCACTATAAAGGTTCAGGAACAGTCCCAGATTCTGCGTTTATCCTATGCTGATGGAAATATAACTCCTAATGGAAGCGTCATCATAGATGGAAGTGTGGGAGACGAGTTTGATATAGATGAATATAATGGATATCTAAGAATGGCAGTAAGCACATATTATAATGAAATTACTTACAACAGAACAGAGGTTGAATATTACGATGGCATTGAATGGCTTACAGGAATGGATTGGGTTTATACTGAGAATTGGACATCTTGGGGAGAAGGAAGCGCGTTATATGTATATGACGAAAATTTAGAGCTTGTTGGTTCTATATCTCAGCTTAAAGAAAATGAGCAGGTATACGGAGTGAGATTTGATGGAGATATAGCCTATGTAGTCACCTATGAGCAGACAGATCCACTATTTACGATTGATTTGTCCGATCCAAAGAATCCGACAGTAATGGGAGCACTTAAAATACCAGGCTTTTCAACATATCTTCACAAGTGGGATGACAATAAACTAATAGGTTTAGGCTATGATGAATATGAATACATTAAGATATCAATATTTGATATAACAGACAAATATGATGTGAAGGAAACGGATGTGTATTCATTAGAAGAGGTATACTGGACGGAGGCATTGAGCAATCATAAGGCAATATTTGTAAGCCCAGACAAGAACCTTATTGGATTTGCAGTGGAGGACTACTGTCTGAATAAAGATAAGACAAGGTATGACTACTGTACAGTGTATAAGATATTTTCTTATGTTGAAGGTAAGCCTACAGAGATCATAAGCTGTCAATTGGATGGTTTAACATATGAAACAAGGGGAATGTACATAGGAGAATATATTTATATAGTCAATGAAAATGATGGGGTGATAGTATACAATATGACCGATTATAGCCAAGTAGCTCATGTTAAGTAGATAAGTGAAATTTTTTTGAGCCAGATGTGCAGAGAAACACTGCTTCGTGGTTGCACATCGGCTCAAAAAGTGATATTTACTCTATTGTATTTAAGAATTTTTTTAGAGAATCTTCGTTTTCAGTGTTTTTTCCTGTGGCAAGCCCGATTTTACGGGAAGCTACAGGCTTTTTTAATGGTATTTCAACAAAGGCTCCGTTAGTAAGATCATCAGCTACGAATTCTTTTATAACACATGCAACTCCCATGCTGATTCTGGCAAAATCAATAAGTAAGTCCATGTTGTTTACTTCAAGAATGTTGCTGGGGTGAATATTATTCTCATCAAAGTATCTGTCGATATGATGTCTCGACACATTCTGCCGATCCAGAAGCATAATATTTCCCTGCTCCAGAATATCCTCTGAGGAGCAGATACCGCGTTCTCTAAGTCGGTTTAAGTATGTGTCAGTGGCGACAAATACATAGTGACTTTCCTTTAAATGATAAAATTTCTTTACAAGCCCCTCATCTGTAATTCCAACAAGACCAACATCGATTTTTCCATTATTTAGAAGGGCTATAGTATCATTAGTTGACTGGCATTGGATACTTACCTGTATATGTGGATTTTGGGACACAAAATTTGTAAGGTATGGCAGTAGTACATATTTACATAATGTGGCACTTGTACCTATGCGAAGCTGACCAATACCAAGACTATGCTTGCGTTTGATGGCATTTTCTGCTGCATATATTGAATTAAAGGCAGTGGAAATGTGGCTATAGAGCATATCTCCATCAGCAGTTAAGCGGACACCTCTTGCCTCGCGTATGAAAAGCTTAACGCCTAAAGTATCTTCAAGCTTTTTAACTGCCTTCGATATAGCAGGCTGTGTGATATAAAGCTTTTCTGCGGCCTTTAAAAAGCTGCCCTCATCAGCTACCGTTTTGAATATTTTATATGACGACAATGATTGTTCCATATGTATGCCTCCTATATATTACCTTGAGTTATATCAAATATTAAAAATATACAATTGTATTATATCAATATATGTGATAACATATCAACAGAAATTAGAAAAACAAGGAGGACTTATCATGGGAATGACTATGACTCAGAAGATTCTTGCAGCTCATTGCGGTCTTGATTATGTTGAAGCAGGACAGTTGATTGAAGCTAATCTGGATCTTGTACTTGGTAATGATGTAACAGCACCAGTTGCCATTAAGGAAATGAAGAAGTTTAATAAGGAGACTGTATTTGACAAGGATAAGATTGCCATCGTTCTTGATCATTTTACACCTAACAAGGATATAAAGTCAGCTGAGCTCTGTTTTTGCGCAAAGGAATTTGCTTATAAGAATGATATTACAAATTTCTTTGAGACAGGTGAGGTCGGTATAGAGCATGCATTACTTCCTGAAAAAGGACTTGTAGTAGCAGGTGATGTTGTTATCGGAGCTGATTCACATACATGTACATATGGTGCTCTGGGAGCATTCTCTACAGGTGTAGGTTCTACTGATATGGCAGCAGGTATGGCTACAGGTAAGGCTTGGTTCAAGGTTCCAAGCGCTATTAAGTTTGAGCTTGTTGGAAAGCCAGCTAAATGGGTTAGTGGTAAGGACGTTATACTTCATATTATCGGTATGATAGGTGTTGATGGTGCTCTTTACAAGTCTATGGAATTCTGTGGAGAAGGTGTACAGTACCTTTCTATGGACGATAGATTTGCCATAACAAATATGGCAATTGAAGCAGGCGGAAAGAACGGTATCTTCCCGGTTGATGATAAGGCTATAGAATATATGAAGGAACACAGCCAGAGAGAATACAAGGTATTTGAGGCAGATGAGGACGCTGTATATGATGAGGTTTATATAATTGATTTAAGCACACTTAAACCAACAGTTGCATTCCCACATCTTCCAGAGAATACAAGAACAATCGATGAGGTTGGCGATGTTAAGATTGACCAGGTTGTTATCGGTTCATGTACAAATGGACGTATTGAGGATCTTCGTATAGCTGCTAAGGTTTTGGAAGGTAAGCATGTAGCTAAGGGGGTTCGTTGTATTGTTATCCCAGCTACACAGAAGATTTATCTCCAGGCCATTGAAGAGGGACTTATGACAACATTTATTAAAGCAGGAGCGGCTGTAAGTACACCTACATGTGGACCTTGCTTAGGTGGTCATATGGGTATCTTAGCTAAGGGTGAGAGAGCTATAGCTACAACAAACAGAAACTTCGTAGGTCGTATGGGACATCCAGAATCAGAGGTTTATTTGTCAAGCCCAGCTGTAGCAGCAGCAAGTGCTATCACAGGTAAGATTAGTAATCCAGAATTTGTATAGAACAAGATTCAGAAAGGAATAAATATGAAAGCAACAGGAAGAGTTTTTAAATTTGGAGATAATGTAGATACAGATGTAATCATCCCAGCAAGATACTTAAATGCTCCAGACCCATCAGAGCTTGCGAAGCATTGTATGGAAGACATTGATCCGGAATTTGTAAATAAGGTAAGCACAGGTGACATTATCGTTGCAACCAAGAACTTTGGTTGTGGTTCATCTAGAGAGCATGCACCAATATCTATTAAGGCAGCAGGTGTGAGCTGTGTAATCGCAGAGACATTTGCGAGAATTTTCTATAGAAATGCAATCAATATTGGTCTTCCAATCATTGAGTGCAAGGAAGCATCTGAGAAGATAGAAGAGGGTGATACAGTTGAAATTGATTTCGACAATGGTATTATCTACAATAAGACAAAGGGTGAAAATTACAAGGGTCAGGCATTCCCAGAATTTATGCAGAAAATCATAAAGGCTGAAGGTCTTATTAACTATATTAATCAGAAATAGACAAATATATTTCTAAATAGAAAATTTTGTTGTTAAATGTAGAATTTAACTTGCATTTATATGGCAATCTTGGCTATAATAGTTAAGGTTGCCTAGCTTTATTTAAGCAACACTATATTGAAAAAAGTTTTATTAAAAGAGGAAAGGAGAAAATACTATGGACAGTTGTTCGGGTAGTCAGGGCGGCATAGAACCCCGAGGGAAATACATGGAAAATATATTGTGCGTAAGTCATAGTATGTTTCTCCGTGTATATATTTAACTCGAGACAAATGCCATGCCCTTGTTTATGAAAAAAACAAAGGGGATGTTGACCAAATTTTCGTAGAAAATTTTGCGAAACACCTTAGAATTATCAATAATCTAAGGAGGTCAGATGAAATGTCTGAAGAATTAGTATTAAATCAGAATGAGCTGATTAAAATTGAAGAAATTGAAAAGTTTATCTCAGAGAGAAAGTATACAAAGCTCAAGGATATGCTGGCAGAGGTTAATCCAGCAGATATAGCTATGATATTTGATGAGATTGACAAAAAATATCATATTTTACTTTTCAGAGTTTTGCCAAAGGAGCTTGCAGCTGAGACATTTGCGTATTTGGAAACAGATATGCAGAGAACTCTTATTGAAGCATTCTCGGATGTGGAGCTTCGAAATGTGGTAGATGAGCTTTTCCTTGATGATACAGTAGATATTATTGAGGAGATGCCGGCGAATGTTGTAAACAGAATACTTAGGAATGTAGACAATGAAACTAGAAAAACTATCAATGAATTGCTAAATTACCCAAAAGACAGTGCTGGTAGTATCATGACCACAGAATATGTGGCATTGAAAAAGAATATGACGGTTGAGCAGGCATTTGCACATATTAGGGCAGAGGGTGTAGATAAGGAGACTGTGTACACTTGTTATGTCACTGACAACAGAACACTTATAGGACTAGTGACTGTCAAACAGCTTCTTCTGGCATCATATGAGGATATTATCGAGGATATCATGGAGACAAATGTTATCTCCGTTCATACCCATGAGGATCAGGAAGTCGTAGCAAACATGTTTGATAAGTACGACTTTATCGCATTGCCTGTAGTTGATAAGGAAAATAGGGTTGTAGGTATTATCACAGTCGATGATGCTATGGAGGTTATGCGAGAAGAACATGAAGAGGATATCCAAGCTATGGCAGCTATCCTTCCTTCTGATAAATCGTACATGCAAACGGGAATATTTGAGATATGGAAGAAACGTATACCGTGGCTGTTGTTACTGATGCTTTCAGCAACGTTTACTGGAAAGATTATTCAGAGCTTTGAGGTTGCATTGGCAGGTTGCGTTGCTCTTACAGCATTTATACCAATGCTCATGGGAACAGGTGGTAATGCGGGAAGTCAGGCATCTGTTACGATTATAACAGGGTTGTCTACGGATGAGATAGAGTACAAAGATGTATTTAAGATTCTGTGGAAGGAATTGCGTATATCGTTAATATGTGGCTTAACGCTGGGAGTTGCCTGCGTCATTAAGATTATACTTCTTGACGGAGTTGATTTGGAAATTGCAATTGTAGTTGCCATAACGACAGTGATTACAGTTATTATGGCGAAGCTTATCGGTTGCTCGCTTCCAATTTTGGTAAAGAAATTAGGATTTGACCCGGCAGTAGTTGTAAGCCCATTCATTACAACGGTAGTAGATGCTATGTCGCTTATGATTTATTTCCAGATAGCATCAATGTTGCTAGGATTGTAATATACACATAATGAACATGTATAAATTGCCTTCTTGTGCAGATAATATTTAAAAATATTATTTTGGCACGAGGAGGCTTTTTTATGGGTAAAAACAGTAAAAGTGATGAGATAGAGCAGCGCAGACAAAAGAATGAAGAGATAAAGGATTATGGTCAAACCGTTTTAGATGGCAATGAAAGAGAAAAGAAAATACAGCTTTTATCTATAATAGGTGAGATAGAAGGTCATGAGATGGTAAGTAATTCAAAGACAACGAAATATGACCATGTTCTTCCTAAATTAGCAGAATTTGAGGATGATAAAAATCTTGACGGTTTATTGATTTTATTGCAGACATGCGGAGGGGATGTTGAAAGCGGACTAGCTATAGCAGAGATGATAGCATCATTGTCCAAGCCTACGGTGTCATTGGTGCTAGGTGGCTCACATTCCATTGGAGTACCGATTGCGACCTCGGCAGATTATTCGTTTATAGTACCATCTGGAACAATGGTTGTACATCCTGTTAGAATGAACGGTTTATTTATAGGAGCACCGCAGACATATGATTATTTCAAGCTCATACAGGATAGGATAGTGAAGTTTGTAACAGACCATTCAAGGGTTTCGAAAGATAGATTTGAACAGATGATGATGAACACTGGTATTCTAACAAAGGATTTGGGAACAATACTGGTAGGAGCAGAAGCAGTTAATGAGGGTATTATAAATGAAGTGGGTGGATTGCGTGACGCTATGGACAAGCTTTATGTGTTGATAGATAAGCAATTAAATAAATAGTTTGATAATCAAAATAAATTTTTTAATTTTTTTAAAAATTTATGTTGCAAAAAAATAATAATATGATATACTAATGAAGTACAAAGTGTACAACTGAAATGTGCACACGCCCGTGGCATATTTCAGTTTACAATATTAAACCCCCTTTTATCCCCCTGATAAGCTGTCTAGTCGAAAGATTTAGATGGCTTTTCACTTTGTTACGTACAAGTTTGATATATAGAAAAGGATAAACTGGCAGTAAGCTTGCTTAACTGTCAGTTTATCCTTTTTTGTTGTATAGGAAAGTTCTCGAAACTTTCCTATACAAGAAAAAGGCTCCGCTAAGGATCGCGCTGTGGCGGATAGGAAGATGTCGCTAAAGCGACCCGCCACAGGCGGAGAATCTTGCGAGCAAGATTCTATTTTATATATACGACGAATCAGTATAGAATGTAAATACAGTATAAAAAACTTAGGAAATAATATTATTGACTCAAAAGAATAGATTTAGTAGAATATAATCAGCTTTTTATGCAATAAATATATAAATAGGAAAACTCTAGTATAGGAGATGAAAAAATGAATTTAATTGAATCAATAATCATGGGAATCATACAAGGTGTTACTGAATTTCTTCCGGTAAGTAGTTCTGGACATCTTGCTATTTTTAAGAATTTTTTTGGTTTGTCGGAAGTAGGCATATCATTTGATATACTTCTTCATGTAGGAACACTTGTAGCAGTATTTATTTGTTTCTGGAAGGATATCTGGGAGCTTATAGTCAACGGTGTAGGTATTATAGTAGATGTGTGCAAGAATATAGGCTATTTCTTTATGAATCTTGTAAATGGAAAGAAAGAATCTGGAAAGAAAGAGTATATTAAGGTTATCTCTACACCATATAGAAGATATGTTATGCTTATAATTATAGCAACTATACCAACAGGTATTATGGGTATTTTGTTAAAAGATACAATCGAAGCAGTATCTATGGCACTTCTTGTACCAGGTATTTGTCTTCTTATAACAAGTGTATTGTTATTGATAGCTGATAAGGCTAAGGACGGAAATGAAAATGAGTCAAATGCAAGCTACAAGAAGGCTGGTATTATAGGTATATGTCAGGGCTTTGCTACAATGCCAGGTATATCCAGATCAGGAACTACTATTACAGCGTGTCTTATGGCAGGTATGGAGAGAGCCTTTGCTGTCAAGTTTTCGTTTATAGTATCAATACCAGCTATTCTTGGAGCAGCAGTACTTGATTTGCCAGATATGTTTACTGAGTCAATCTCAGCCGCACAGTGGGCAAATTATGTAGTAGGTATGGCTATTTCAGCTGTTGTAGGATATATATGCATCAAGACTATGCTTCAGGTAGTGAGAAAGAAGAAGTTTAAAGGCTTCTCAATTTACTGTGCAATCATGGGATTGGTAGCGGTTATTGGATATTTCGTTATGTAACGTATTTTTTAGAATTTGGAGGCGCAGACAGTGGCGACATCGAAGAAGAACACCGGGAAAAGCACCACGGGTAGTAAAAGAAGTACAACTGCAAATACAAAAACTAAATCAAATACTAAAGATAGTTCAAAGGTAAGCGCAAAACAGAATGTACCAGCTGAACCGGCATATGTGCCAAGCGAGCATGATATCAAGATTCGCAATGAGATAAAGCTGCTTATTGCCCTTGCTATTACTGTTCTGGTTTTTATAAGTAATTTTGGATTATTATCGCCACTTGGCGATTACATAAGCAAATTTTTATTTGGATTGTTTGGCGTAATATCATATGTGCTGCCAATAATCGTATTTTTAGGAGTGGCCTTTCTTTTATCAAATATAAAGAATCGTAAAGCAGTAGTAAAGTTTGCTGCAGGAGTTGTTTTATGTATACTGGTAAGCGCCATGATACAGCTTATCTTTTATGGATACAGCGATAATCTTTCCGCTGGAGATTACTACAGTATATGCGGTGATAAAAAAAGTGGTGGTGGCTTTGTTGGTGCGTTGTTAGTCAATATGTTGGCATCTACAGTTGGATTGGTAGGAACATATATTATCTTGCTGCTTCTTATCATAATAACTCTTGTATTGATGACAGAGCGTTCATTTATAGGCGGAGTGAAAAAGGGAAGTAAAAAGGTATATACACATGCTAAGGATGATGTGACGAAATTGAAAGATAACGTGATTACACGTGTTGAAGATAAGGAGTACGAGAAGAGAAAGCGTATTCACAAGAAAGTCAAGGGTGTATCAATGCAGAAACTTGAGGATGGAGAGGAATCTGATGAAGAAATTCATGAAATTACAGGCGCATTTTCAGGTAAGCTTCCTGAAAATGCACATCTCTACAGAGGTCATGTGGACGTAGATAAACTTGTCACACCAAATGAACGACATGGCGATGCCCATATGGAGGAAATGACAGAGGAACATCCAATACGTCAGAACAGTGTCAAAGGACATATTCCATCGGCAGATATATATAGCAGTAAAGTGGTGAACCAACAGAAGGCTATAGATATTGAGAAGAAGGAAGAAGAAACATTCACGGATGATGAAGGATTCTTCCAGCCTAAGGAGAGAATAGTAGTCAGTGAGGAAGCAAAGAATGTAATGAGCAGAAAGGCATTCGGAGGTGCACCGGTATCAAATACAACCTCGGCAGGAGCGGGCTTGTTGAATACAAGTACAGCTAAAGGGAATGGCTCTGCAACAGTTACAACTGCTACAGAAAGAAATGCTACAGTAGGTAGGACAAGTGTATCAACATCTACTAAGAAGTTTAAGGGATATACCCTTCCGTCGACCATGCTTCTTAATAAAGGAAATGGAAGTTCAAGTTCTGTAAACGAATTGGAGCTTAGAGATACAGCAAAGAAATTGGAGCATATATTAGCAAACTTTGGTATTACAACAGAGGTTGTTGATTATAGCAGAGGTCCATCTGTTACAAGATATGAGATACAGCCAGAGATAGGTACAAGACTTGCCAATATTACTAAGCTTTCAGATGATATAAAGCTTCATCTGGCGGCTACAGATATAAGAATAGAGCCAATACCAGGTAAATCGACTATAGGTATTGAGGTGCCAAATGAAGGAAGAGACTCAGTGCTTATACGTGAGCTTATTGAATCATCTGAGCTTAAGAAAAATGGTTCAAAGCTGGCATTTGCAGCGGGTAAGGATATAGCAGGTCAGGTTATAGTAGGAGATATAGCAAAAATGCCACATCTTCTTGTAGCTGGTACAACAGGGTCAGGTAAATCTGTATTTACCAATTCTATAATTATGAGTATTCTCTTTAGAGCTACACCAGACGAGGTAAGACTTATAATTGTTGATCCAAAGGTTGTTGAGTTTGGTGTGTATAATGGTATACCACATCTTTTACAGCCGGTAGTTACAGATCCAAGACTGGCATCAACTACTCTTAAATGGGCTGTGGCAGAGATGTCAGACCGATACAAAAAATTTGCAGAATACAACGTAAGAGATTTAAAGGGATATAATGAGAAAATAGGTTCTGCTCCAGTGGAAGATGGAGAAGAAACCCTTAAGAAATTACCACAGATAGTTATCGTTATCGACGAGCTGGCAGACCTTATGATGGTTGCGGCAAAGGAAGTAGAGGAATCTATTTGCCGTTTGGCACAGCTTGCCAGAGCTGCAGGAATTCACCTTATAATTGCTACACAGAGACCGTCTGTAAATGTTGTCACAGGTCTTATTAAAGCTAATATCCCATCGAGAGTTGCACTGATGGTTTCATCAGGTGTTGACTCAAGAACTATTATAGACCAGAATGGAGCAGAAAAGCTTCTCGGTAATGGTGATATGCTATTCTATCCTTCAGGATATGTAAAACCAGTCAGACTTCAGGGGGCATTTGTTTCAGACGGAGAGGTACAGAAGGTTGTAGATTTTTGGAAGGAACAGGCAACTGAACAGTTATATGATGATTCTATAAGTAAATATGTTGAAAATCAGTCGTCTCAGTCTGAGGGATCAGCAGCAGCTGGTGGTGGAGACGGTGATGATGGAAGAGATGAATATTTCTTTGAAGCAGCCAAATTTGTTATAGAGAAGGAAAAGGCGTCAACAAGTATGCTACAGAGAGTGTTCAAAATCGGCTTTAACAGAGCAGCACGTATTATGGATCAGATGTGTGAAGCTGGTGTCATCGGAGAAGAAGAGGGTACAAAACCTAGAAAGGTATTGATGACGTTAGAAGATTTGGAGTCATTGAAATAATTTAGGCATAAAACCGAATCATAACCATGAGACGAAACAAGAAAACACATAAAATGCCCTATGGCTTAAGGAGGACAAAATGAAGACAGATATTCAGATTGCACAGGAAGCAAATATGTTACCTATCAAGGAGGTTGCAGCAGGTATTGGCGTGACAGAGGATGATATTGAATTATACGGCAAGTATAAAGCAAAAATATCAGACGAATACTTGGAAAAGATAAAGAACAATAAACATGGAAAGCTTATCCTTGTGACTGCTATTAATCCAACACCAGCAGGAGAGGGAAAAACTACAGTAACAGTAGGTCTTGGCGAGGCATTTGGTAAGCTGGGCAAAAAGTCAATTATTGCACTTAGAGAGCCTTCATTAGGTCCATGCTTTGGTATCAAAGGAGGAGCAGCAGGTGGTGGATATGCACAGGTTGTACCTATGGAGGATTTAAATCTTCATTTTACAGGAGATTTTCATGCTATAACATCAGCAAACAACCTTTTAGCAGCACTTTTAGACAATCATATTCAGCAGGGCAATGACCTTGGAATTGATACAAGACAGGTTGTATGGAAGAGATGTCTTGATATGAACGATAGAGCACTTAGAAACACAGTTATTGGTCTTGGCTCAAAGATGGATGGTGTGGTGAGAGAGGATCATTTCGTAATCACTGTTGCATCTGAAATCATGGCTATTCTTTGTCTCGCAAATGATATGAAGGATCTTAAAGAGAGACTGGGAAGAATTATCGTTGCGTATAATTATGCAGGAGATCCAGTGACAGCTAAGGATTTAAATGCTGTTGGAGCTATGGCAGCACTTCTTAAGGATGCCTTGAAGCCAAATATGATTCAGACATTAGAGCATACACCAGCACTTGTTCACGGTGGTCCATTTGCAAATATAGCACATGGCTGTAACTCAGTAAGAGCTACAAAGACAGCTCTCAAGATGGCTGATTATGTTATAACAGAGGCTGGATTTGGAGCAGACCTTGGTGCGGAGAAGTTCTTTGATATCAAGTGTCGTATGGCAGGGCTTAAGCCGGATGCGGTAGTGCTTGTAGCAACTATTCGTGCATTGAAGTACAATGGTGGAGTGGCAAAGGCAGACCTTAACAATGAGAATTTAGATGCTTTGAAGAAGGGTATAGTAAATCTTGAAAAGCATATTGAGAATTTACAGCTTTATGGCGTACCAGTAGTAGTTACTCTTAACTCATTTATAACAGATACAGACGCTGAGACAGCATTTGTAAAGGAATTCTGCGAGAGCAGAGGTTGTGAGTTTGCACTTGCACAAGTGTGGGCAAAGGGTGGCGAAGGTGGTATCGCCTTAGCAGAGAAGGTGCTTGACACTATTGAGAATAAGGAAAGTAATTTTAAACTTATATATGATAATGAAGCATCGCTCAAAGATAAGATTAATGCAGTTGCAACAAAGATATATGGGGCAAATGGTGTTTCATACGCACCAGCGGCAGAGAAGATGCTTGCAAAGCTTGAGGATATGGGATACGGACATTTCCCAGTATGTATGGCAAAAACACAGTACTCTTTATCTGATGATCAGACAAAGCTTGGAAGACCAACAGACTTTACCGTAAATGTCAGAGAGGTTTATATTTCAGCAGGAGCTGGATTTGTTGTTGTTATTACAGGAAGCATTATGACTATGCCTGGTCTGCCAAAGAAGCCAGCGGCAGATGGCATTGATGTAAATGAAGACGGTGTTATAACAGGGTTATTCTAAGCGAAGTGTATTTCAAGAATGACTAACAGAGTAGCAGGAAATTATTCCTTCGCAATATGGTCTGGGCGCAAAGAAAGGAGAAATTATGGCATTATTAATAGATGGTAAGAGGATTTCAGCTGAGATAAAGGATGAGACAAAGGCAAAGGTTGCAGAGCTTAAGGAGCAGGGGGTGGAGATTTCCCTTGCAGTAGTTCAGGTTGGAGACAATCCTGCATCTTGTGTATATGTGAGAAATAAGAAGAAGGCATGTGAGTATGTTGGAATTAAGAGTGTATCTCATGAGCTTCCAGAGGAGACAACAGAGGAAGAGCTTCTTAATCTTATTGAAGAGCTTAATAATGACGATACCATCAATGGTATTCTTGTTCAGCTTCCACTTCCAAAGCATATGGATGAAAATAAGGTTATTGATGCAATTTCTCCATACAAGGATGTAGATGGTTTTCATCTTATGAATGTGGGGGCATTGTCTACGGGTCAGAAGGGATTTGTATCATGCACACCATATGGTATTATTCAGCTTCTCAAACGTTCAAATATCGAGATAGCTGGTAAGCATTGTGTTGTTATTGGTAGAAGTAATATTGTTGGTAAGCCAATGTCGATGCTTCTTTTAAGAGAGAATGGAACTGTTACAGTTGTTCACTCTAAGACACAGAATATGAAGGAAATCACAAAGCAGGCTGATATTCTTGTAGTAGCTATCGGAAAGCCAAAGTTTGTTGATGATACATTTATCAAGGAAGGTGCAGTAGTTATCGATGTAGGTATCAATCGTGATGAAGATAACAAGATTTGTGGTGATGTTGATTTTGAAAAGGTTGAGCCAAAGACTTCAGCTATTACACCAGTTCCAGGCGGAGTTGGTCCTATGACCATAGCTATGCTTATGAATAATTGTCTTGAAAGTTATTATCTCTGCAAGGCAAAAACTACAAAGTAGTTTGATTGTAAACAAAATGAAGGTTTAACAATGACAAAGCCCAAAATTCATTATGGATTTTGGGCAAAATCTATAGAAGGACTTATATTCATGTATGCAAAGATTATCGTAGACATATCACATGAAAAATTAGATAAAGGCTTTGATTATCGTATACCTGAGCATATGGGGGATAAAATTTACCCAGGAGTGCTTGTAAGCATTCCGTTCGGTAAGGGAAACCGCCTCATTCAAGGGTACGTGTTGGAGGTAAATGAGACGGCTGAGTATGATGAGGACAAAATTAAGGATATTGCCGAAATTGTTGAAAAGAGTGTACCTATTGAGAGCCGTCTTATTTCGTTGGCATGGTTTATAAAAGAAAATTATGGTTCTACTATGAATCAGGCTCTAAAGACAGTTATTCCAATAAAGGAATCAAAGAAGGACATTATAAAGAAAACAGTTATCTTAACTACATCAGATGAAAAATTGGCAGAGTATGTGGAAAAGTATGAGAGAAAGCATGCAACAGCAAGACTTAAGCTTATAGAGGCTCTAAAAGAAAATAGACAGATGTCAAGTGAGCTTGTGGTAAAGCTCGGTATATCCTCTGCTACAGTGAAGGCCTTGGAGCAAGAGGGATTGGTTACTGTCAGTGAAGAAAAGGTGTATAGAAATCCAGTCAAGTTTTCTGACTTGAAGCCCTATGGTATTGTATTGAATAAGGAGCAGAGAAACATCTGTGAATCTATCAGAAATTATATAGACAACAACAGGGGCAGATATGCAGGAGTCCACCTGATACACGGCATTACAGGAAGTGGTAAGACTGAGATATATATGGAGCTTATAGAAAAGATCATAGCTGATGGTAAGGAAGCCATAGTGATGATACCTGAAATTGCATTGACATATCAGACTGTTATGAGATTCTATCGGAAGTTTGGCAATGTGGTGTCTATTATTAACTCAAAGCTTTCAGCAGGTGAGCGTTATGACCAGTTTGAGAGGGCTAAAAATGGAGATGTAAAGATAATGATAGGTCCTCGCTCAGCAGTATTTACACCATTTAGAAATCTTGGGCTTATAATCATAGATGAGGAGCATGAGAGCTCTTATAAAAGTGAGACAGTTCCAAGATATCACGCGAGAGAGGCAGCAATATTTAGAGCAAAGGCAGAAGGAGCCACTGTAGTGTTGGGCTCGGCGACACCATCGGTTGACTCGTATTACAAAGCGCTTAAAGGAGAGTATGTCCTTCATGAGCTTCACAAGCGAGCAAAGGAAGCTGTGCCTGCGGAAGTGTTTGTGGAGGATTTGCGAGAGGAATTAAAAGAAGGAAATAGGACTATGTTCAGCAGAAGGCTGGATGAGTTTATAAAGGATAGACTTGAAAAAAAACAGCAGATAATGCTCTTTATAAACAGGAGAGGATATGCTGGCTTTGTGTCGTGTAGAAGCTGTGGTAAAGCTATAAAATGTCCGCATTGTGATGTGGGGCTTACTCTACACGGCAATAAGCATCTTAGATGTCATTACTGTGGTTATGATATTCCGATGCCACAGACTTGCCCAGAATGTGGTTCTAAATATATAGCCGCATTTGGTACAGGAACGCAAAAGGTTGAGGAAGCTGTAAATAAAATGTATCCGCAAGCCAGAACACTTAGAATGGATCTGGACACTACCTCCAAAAAGGATGGTTATGAGAATATATTGAGTGCATTTGCCAATGGAGAAGCTGATATACTCATAGGAACCCAGATGATAGTGAAAGGTCATGATTTCCCAAATGTAACATTGGTGGGAGTAATTGCGGCAGATTTATCATTGTACGCATCAGATTATCGGTCATCAGAGAAGACATTTCAGCTATTGACTCAGGCGGCAGGCAGAGCAGGAAGAGGTCGTGAAAGAGGACAAGTTGTTATACAGACATATGCACCAGATAATTTCAGCATACAAGCGTCGGCAAATCAGGATTATACAGAATTTTATAATCAGGAGATAATGTATCGAAGTCTGTCAGAGTATCCACCAGTTTGTTCCATGATGGCTATAATGATGACTTCTAAAGATGAAAAAATATTAGCAGTATTGGCTGAACAAATCAAAGGCATGGTGGATACGGTGGCGGCAAAGCATGAAAAGCTCAGAGTGATAGGCCCTGCAGATGCAGGTATTGCAAGGATAAATGATGTATATAGAAAAGTTATTTATGTCAAGCATACGGAGTATGAGGTACTCGTAGCTGTAAAAAATCTTGTTGAGGAAAAAACTGAGGATATGGAGTTACTTAAAAGGGCATCTGTCCAGTTTGATTTTAATCCAATGTCAGGCTTCTAGGCGTCTTTGTTTTATGAATATTGGAATGAGGATTAGACAAACCTAATCATTGTAAAAATAGAAGAAATGGTGTACACTTAACCATGATTGTGAGTTTTTAACAAACTTATATTTATTATTTGCTCAATATATAGATAAATGTATAGAAAGGATGATATATATGGCACTGAGAAATATTAGAAATATGGGAGATGAATGTCTTACAAAGGTATGTAAGGAAGTAACAGAGGTAAATAAAAGAACTGAGGCACTTATTGAGGATATGTTAGACACAATGTACGAGGCAAACGGTGTTGGTCTTGCAGCACCTCAGGTAGGTATACTTAAAAGAATTGTGGTTATTGATATTGGAGAGGGACCAATCGTCATGATTAATCCAGTTATACTTGAGACAAGCGGAGAGCAGACTGGAGATGAGGGCTGTTTATCAGTTCCTGGCAAAGCTGGTACAGTTACAAGACCAAATTATGTTAAGGCAAAGGCATTTAATGAAAATATGGAGGAGTACATTATAGAAGGTGAGGAGCTTTTGGCTAGAGCGATTTGTCATGAGTGTGATCATCTTGACGGGCACCTTTATGTTGAGAAGGTTGAAGGAGCATTAAAAGACGTCAATTATGATGAAGATTAACATATTAAGAACCACAAATTTAGATTATGAGCGCAAAATCAAGTTATGAAAGGTAATATATGAAGATAATATTTATGGGAACTCCTGACTTTGCAGTGGGAGCGTTAGAATCAATAGTTGAGGCTGGTTATCAGGTTGTTCTTGTTGTAACGCAGGAAGACAAGCCGAAGGGACGTGGCAAGGAAATTCAATATACACCTGTAAAGGAAGCAGCATTGAAGCATGGTATAGAGGTCTATCAACCACATAGAGTAAAGACAGAGGAAGCTGTCGCTAAGCTTAGAGAATATGGTGCAGATGTATTTGTAGTTGCTGCATATGGACAGATTTTATCAAAAGAAATATTAGATATGCCCAAATACGGTTGCGTAAATATTCATGCATCACTTTTACCGAAATATAGGGGGGCTGCACCTATTCAGTGGAGCATAATAGATGGAGAAAAGGTGACCGGCGTAACAACTCAGATGATGGCGGAAGGTATTGATACAGGAGATATACTTGATATACTTAAGGTGGAGATAGCTTCTGATGAGACAGCCGGAAGTCTTTTTGATAAGCTTACAGATGCTGGAGCTCACATTATATTAGAGACACTAAAGAAGCTGGAAGATGGTACAGCTACAAGGACACCACAGGATGACAGTCAGAGTAGTTATGCCAAGATGCTTGATAAAAAGCTTGGCGATATTGATTTTACAAAATCAGCAGAAGAGATAGAAAGACTTGTCAGAGGATTAAATCCATGGCCAAGTGCGTATACTAGATATAATGGAAAGACTCTTAAGGTCTGGAAAGCAGAAGTTATTGATAAAGAGTACGCAGGGGAGTGTGGTCAGATAGTAGACAAGACAAAGAAGGCCATAGTAGTAAAGACGGGCGTAGGAGCGCTGGCTATAACAGAGCTTCAGCTTGAAGGAAAGAAAAGGATGACTACAGAAAGCTATCTTTGTGGCGCAGGCTTTGATGACGGCGCAATTCTAGGATAAATCTTTGAGATTTTATTATAATAACAAAAGGTAATGAGGGAAGAATAAGAGTTATGATGTATTAAGAAATGATATTTTTTGAACGGAGGAATAGCTATGTTACTTTATATTTACAGACCCTATGGATTTTATTTTGACCCGACATATATACTTATAATTATAGGTTTGATTATAACTATGTGGGCACAGTATATGGTCAGTTCAAGATTTAGGAAATATTCTAAGGTTAGAAGTATGTCTGGGCTTACAGGAGCCATGGCAGCTGAACGAATATTGCACTCACAGGGAATATATGATGTGAGAATAGAGCATGTGGCCGGAAATTTAAGCGACCACTACGATCCAAGAAGTAAGGTGCTAAGATTGTCAGATTCAACATACAATAGTGCATCAGTTGCGGCTATTGGAGTTGCAGCACATGAGTGTGGTCATGCAATGCAGCACGCACAGGGATATGTGCCTATAAAGCTTCGTTCTACACTTGTGCCTGTGGCAAACATTGGCTCATACGCATCGTGGATACTTATTCTCGTTGGACTTTTATTTACAGGAAGCTCAAGCCAAGTCTGGCTTACAGCTGGTATTATATGCTTTGCAGCTACAGTACTTTTTCATCTGGTTACATTGCCAGTGGAGTTTAATGCATCATCACGTGCTATAAAGGTGCTGGCAGGTACAGGTATGTTGTACACAGAAGAGGTAAGTGGCGCAAAGAAAGTGCTTGGAGCGGCGGCATTGACATATGTAGCAAGTGCCGCTACAGCTATATTACAATTACTTAGATTAATAATTCTCTTTGGAGGAAGAAGACGTGACTAATAAAAACGCGGGAGCTGGAGAAATAAATACAAGAGAGATTATACTGGATATGCTTATGGAGATATGTGAGAAGGGTGCTTACAGTCATGTGGTGTTGCGCCAGACTCTTCGCAAGTACCAGTATCTTGATAAAAGAGACAGGGCATTTATCACAAGAATAACAGAGGGAACTCTTGAAAATAGAATCTATATAGATTATGTGATCGATCAGGTGTCCAAGATAAAAGTGGCTAAGATGAAGCCACTTATAAGAAATCTATTAAGAATGTCTGTATATCAGGTACTGAAGATGGATTCAGTGCCTGTTTCTGCAACATGCAATGAAGCAGTAAAATTAGCTATTAAGAGAAGCTTTGGACAGCTTAAAGGATTTGTAAATGGTGTTCTTAGAGCTATTATTAGAAATAAAGAAAATTTGAAATTCCCAAATGCGTCAGAGGATTTGGTTACATATCTTCATGTAATGTATTCAATGCCTAAATGGATTGTAGAGCAGTTGATTGTTCAGTACGGTGTTGAGGATGCATCACGTATAATCAAGGGATTTGCCAAAGATGATGACAGAATTTGTGTGCGCATGAATACAACAAAAGCGTCTGCAAAGGACATTGTAAATCAGCTTGAGGAGGAGAAAATTAAAGTAGAGAAATCGGATGTATATGAGAATGCATTATACATAAGTGAGATTGATTTTTTGGAGAACTCAGATGCGTTTAGGGAAGGCTTGATAAGTGTTCAGGATTTAAGCTCTATGTTAGTTTCAGTTATAGCTGACCCAAAGGAAGGAGATTTATGTCTGGATATGTGTGCAGCACCTGGTGGAAAGGCATTGCATCTATATGAGATGATGAATGCTAAGGGAAAGGTAATTGCACGGGATGTCAGCGATTATAAAGTAGAACTGATATGGGAAAACATAGAGAGAACAGGTGCTGATGGCGTGGAAGCAGAGGTGTTTGATGCCACGGAGCTGGATGAATCTATGCTAGGCAAGGCTGATGTAGTTGTAGCTGACCTACCTTGTTCAGGATTGGGAGTCATAGGAAAGAAGAGTGACATCAAGTACAATATGACACCTGACAAGGAAAAGGAACTTGTGAGATTGCAGAGAAGAATGTTGGATAATGCATGGCAGTATGTGAAAAAGGGTGGAACACTTATATATAGCACATGTACTTTGAATAAGGAAGAAAACATAGAAAATATGCGATATGTGGAAGAAAAGTATCCTTTGAAACTGGTAGATATATCAAAGTATGTGCCAGAAGGATATTGCAGAGGAACAGCAAGAAATGGTTATCTTCAGATGCTTCCAGGTATCGATGGCTCAGATGGATTTTTTATATGCCGTTTTGAGCGTGTTTAATATAAAGAGAGAAGATAAGTATGGTAGATATAAAATCATTAAACATGGAAGAATTAAATGAGTTCATTTTATCCCTTGGCGAAAAGAAATTTCGTGCAAAGCAGATATATGAGTGGATGCATGTGAAACTGGCAGGCTCTTTTGATGAGATGAGCAATATATCAGTGGCGTTAAGGGAGAAACTGAAATCAGAGTGTGCATACACAAAGCTGGAGCCGGTACAGGTTCTCACATCAGCAGTGGATGGAACAAAAAAATATCTTTTTCAATTAAGTGATGGAAATGTAATAGAAAGTGTATTGATGAGGTATCATCACGGCAATTCTGTGTGTATATCTACACAGGCAGGCTGTCGAATGGGATGTAAATTCTGTGCATCTACATTAGATGGTCTTGAGAGAAATCTATTGCCATCAGAGATGCTTGATGAAATTTACAGCATACAGAGAGATATTGGTGAGAGGATTTCCAATATAGTTCTGATGGGAAGTGGAGAACCATTAGATAATTATGACAATGTTGTCAAATTTTTAGAGCTTATATCTGATGAAAATGGATTAAACATAAGCCAGAGAAATATAACATTATCTACCTGTGGACTTGTGCCAAGGATATATGAATTAGCAGATAGAAATATGCAGATTACATTGGCAATATCGCTACACGCATCAAATGATGACACAAGAAAAGAATTGATGCCTGTAGCCAGGTCATATAGTATTGAGGAAATACTTAAAGCCTGTAGATACTTTTTTGAGAAAACAGGCAGAAGACTTACGTTTGAATATTCACTTGTAGCTGGTGTGAATGACAATGTGGAAGGTGCAGAGGCGCTTGGAAGTTTGTTAAAGGGAATGAATTGTCATGTGAACCTTATCCCGGTCAATCCAATAAAAGAGAGAGATTATAAACAGTCTGACAAGAAGGCTATAGAAAGGTTCAAAGGCAAGCTTGAAAAGTATGGTATGAATGTGACTGTTCGCCGAGAGATGGGAAGAGATATTAATGGGGCATGTGGTCAGCTCCGTAAAAGTTATAAGGAAACAGTTGGTTTGGCAGAGGGCGAGAGATAGTTTTTTTTCTTGCCCTTTTGGCATTTGTATGTTAGTATAAGATGATGTAGTGTAATAAAATTATACTAACAAGAATAAAAAAAGGAGGGAGAATAATGAGAGCATATGCAATGACAAATATAGGTGCAAAGAGAAACACTAATCAGGATTATGCTTATTTTTCTGTTGAACAGATAGGTAATCTCCCAAATGTGTTAATAGTTGCAGATGGTATGGGAGGTCACAAGGCTGGCGAAGTTGCATCAGAACAGGCTGTAAATGCTGTATTGCAATCAATTAAGGAAAACGAAAAGAAAGATAAAATATCTATAATTGAGGAAGCTATTGATGTTGCCAATGTGAAAGTGTTTGAAATGGCCACTAAGGATGAGAAATTCAAGGGCATGGGAACGACAATTGTTGTTGCTACGTTGGAGAACAATAACCTATATGTGGCTAATGTAGGAGATTCAAGACTTTATCTCATAGGTGATGACATTAGACAGATAACAAGAGATCATTCCCTTGTGCAAGAGATGGTCAGCATCGGCGAGCTTGACAAAGAGAGTGCAAAAACACATTCGAGAAAGAATGTTATCACCAGAGCTGTTGGAGTAGAGAGAAAGGTTACAGCTGATTTCTTTGAGGCAGAAATTAGTGAGGGAACGAAGATTTTGCTTTGCTCAGACGGATTAACTAACATGGTGGAAGACGCTGATATAAAAGACATCGTTGACAGATGTTCAGATGGCAATATGGAAGAGGCTGTACATAAGCTTATAGATGCAGCCAATAATAATGGCGGTCTTGACAATATTGCAGTAGTTTTAGCAGAAGTTTAGGAAGAATGGTTGAAAGGAAGTTATTACTATGATGATCAGAAAAGGAATGTTCATTGGTGACAGATATGAAATCGTTGATAAAGTCGGTTCTGGTGGAATGTCAGATGTATATAAAGCATTGGATCATAAACTGAACAGATATGTAGCCATAAAGGTTCTAAAAGACGAGTTTAGTGAAGATAAGAATTTTGTATCTAAGTTTAAGGTGGAAGCACAGTCAGCAGCAGGTCTTACACATCCAAATATAGTAAATGTATATGATGTTGGAGAAGACAATGGCATATATTTTATTGTAATGGAGCTTGTAGAAGGTATCACACTTAAGAAATATATTGAGAAGAAGGGTAAGCTATCTATTAAGGAATCTGTAAGTATTGCAATACAGGTTGCACAGGGCATAGAGGCTGCTCATAATAATCATATCATTCATAGAGATATTAAACCACAGAACGTTATTATATCCAGAGAAGGAAAGGTAAAGGTTACAGATTTCGGTATTGCAAGAGCAGCGTCTGCAAATACAATCAATTCCAATGCCATGGGTTCTGTTCACTATATATCACCTGAGCAGGCAAGAGGTGGATATATAGACGAGAAGAGCGACATCTATTCACTTGGTATATCTCTTTACGAGATGATAACAGGTAAAGTTCCTTTTGAAGGAGATTCTACAGTGACTATAGCGTTACAGCATATCAATGAAGAGCTTCCTTCACCTAAAATTGAAGTGCCAGAGCTTCCTATCAGTGTGGAGAAAATTATTGAGAAGTGTACACAAAAGAAGGCTGAAAAAAGATATCTTAAGGTGTCTGCACTTATCGCTGACCTTAAGAAGGCCCTTGTGACACCAGATGAGGATTTTGTTGTTATTGCTTCTACAGCTAATACAGATGCTACAATTATGATGACAGATGAACAGATATCTGCTATCAGAAATAATGCAAACGCAGCTGCGTTGTCACATGAGGAAGATGAACTTGATGTTATAGATACTGAGAAGTCTAAGAAGGAACCGTTTGGGGATGATGATGACATAGATGCATCTAATCCTAAGCTTGACAGAATTGTTACCATTGGCGCTATTGTGGCATGTGTAGTAGTTCTTATTGTATTTATTTTAGTTCTTATAAATGTTCTTAAGGGATGTGGAGGAGATGGAGATAATCCATACGAGACTACAAGGTCAACTTCGACAGGTCTTTTAGCAACACAGACAATTGTTCCTAATGTTTCTAACCGTACACTTCAGGAAGCAGAGGAGATGCTAAATGAGGCAAGCCTTGGAATAAAGGTAGAATATGAGATGAGCAACGAAGTAGAGAAGGGCTTTGTCATAAGACAGGATAAGGCTGCTGAAAGTATTGTTGATAAGCATACAACAGTTCTTGTATATATCAGCGAGGGTGCTGAAGAGTTTGACATTCCTTCTGTTACAGGTAATACAAAGGATGAGGCAATTGAAATGCTTGAATCATTGGGCCTTGATGTTGCATGGGAATACGAGTCTGATGAGACATTATATAAGGATATTGAGCAGGATGTATGTATCCGTACATCACCTACAGCACCAACAAAATTGATTAAAGGTGACCACATTGTTGTATATGTTAGTCCAGGAGAAAATACAGATCTTGTCGAATTACCTCAGATGGTAGGAAAGACAAAGGAAAAGATACAGAAAGAGTTGGCTGACTTAGGACTTGTAAATGTAAATTTTGTTGAAGAGTATAACAATACAGTAGAAGCCGGTAAGATTATAAGTGCTAATGTAAAAGCTGGAGCATCTATTGCAAAAACTGATGCTTTAGAGCTTGTAGTAAGTAAGGGACCACAGGAGACAACAACACAACCTACTACAACGACTCAAGAGCCAACAACTAAGAAGGTTACTAAGACAGAGGTAACGATTACAAAGTTTAGTGATAAAGATTTTGATATTCCACAGATATCAAAGGTAGTCAACGGTGATGCAGAAGGTGGAGAAGGTGACAATCCAGCAGAGCAGGAGACTGTTATGGAGAATGTTACAAAGGGAACTTTGACTGCAACACTTATAGTAAAAGAAAGCGATGGAACAATATCACATGTACCAGTAACAGAATATGTTGTTTCAAAGTATGAGACTGGCTATACTCAGAAACAGATAACCGTACAGATTAAACAGTTAAACGTAACAGATGTTACATTTACGCTGACACTTACTTACGAGGACGCTAATGGAAAGACAACGGATGCAGTTGTATACACTGACACATGTGCGTACAAAGAGGTTGAGGTTACAGAATAGTGACAGGTAAGATTATCAAAGGCATTGCAGGAGAATATTTTGTCCATGTGGCAGGTGAAGGCATATTCACCTGCAAGGCCAAAGGTATATTCAGACATAGAAATCAAAAGCCTCTTGTTGGAGATGACGTGGAGATTGATATAGTGTCTAAGGAAGACATGAAGGGCAATATCACGGCTATCTTAGAGAGAAGAAGCGAGCTCATACGTCCTGCAGTAGCTAATATAGACCAGACATTGGTAGTATTTGCAGCAAAAAGTCCTGCACCAAACAGAAATTTGCTAGATAGATTTCTAGTGATGATGGAATCACAGGGAATGAAAAGCATGCTGTGTTTCAACAAGATGGACTTGGCAGAGGATGAAGAGATAAATGAACTTAAAAGCACCTATGAAAAAGCAGGATACGAAGTTTTGCTTATAAGTGTTAAGCAAAACAATGGTATAGATAAGGTTTTAGAGCTTTTAAACGGCAAGACAACATCTCTAGCAGGTCCTTCTGGTGTGGGCAAATCCTCATTACTAAATACCCTTGTGCCTGACGCAGTCATGGAGACAGAAGATATCAGTAGAAAGATAGAGAGAGGAAAGCACACAACGAGACATTCGGAGATTTTTTGTCTTGGGGATTCGACTTATCTTATGGACACACCTGGATTTAGTTCCATATATACATGTCCATGTGAGAAAGAGGAGTTGAGGGATTATTTTCCGGAGTTTTATAAATACGAAGGAAAGTGCAGATTTAATGGCTGTGTCCATGTAAATGAGCCTGATTGTGCTGTAAAAGAAGCTGTTGAAAAGGGCCACATAGGACAGAGCAGATATGATAATTACGTTCAGTTTTACAACGAGATTAAAGAACGTAGGAAATACTGATAAAAGAAATGGATGTGGAAGAAAATGATTAAGTTATCACCTTCTATTTTGGCTGCAGATTTTGCCACGCTGGGAGAAGATATAAGAATAGTTGATGAAGCTGGTGCAGAGTATATTCATATAGATGTTATGGATGGTTTGTTTGTGCCAAGTCTGTCTATGGGTGTGCCTGTAGTTCAGAGCATAAGAAAGGTAACAAACAAGGTGTTTGATGTCCATCTTATGATTAATGAGCCTGTTAGGTATTTAGCGGCTTTCAAGAACGCAGGAGCAGATATTATAACTGTTCATGCTGAGGCATGCGCCGATCTTATAGATACCATAAAGAAAATAAAAGAATTGGGATGCAAGGCAGGAGTGGCGATTAACCCAAGTACCGGCATTGATGCTGTGGAGTCAGTTGTAGAAATGGTAGATATGATATTGATTATGACTGTTGTTCCTGGGTTTGGCGGACAGAAGTATATGGACAGTGTCACACCAAAGATTGGTGAGATGAGAAGTTTATTAAAGAAAAAAGGACTAAACACAGACATTCAGGTTGACGGTGGAATATCTGTAGAAAATGTCAGAACTGTTCTTGATGCGGGAGCTAATATTATAGTTGCTGGCTCAAGCGTATATAGAGGCGATGCGACAGCCAACGTGAAAGAATTTCTTGAAGTATTTAAAGAATATGAGGGAAGATTGTAGATGAGAGCATTACTGATTGCTGGTGGAAACATAGATATAATGTGGGCTGGCGAATTTGTAAAAATGCATAAATATGACAGAATAATAGCAGTGGATGGGGGACTGTCTGCTGCTAATTTATTAGGATTGTGTCCAGATATGATAGTGGGAGATTTCGATACTGTCTCTGAAGAGCTTTTGTCCATTTATACTGGTATAGGTGATGACAAATGTGAGATAGTGAGACTTAATCCGGAAAAAGATGATACTGATACCCAGTGTGCCATGAATAGAATCTTGGATGCAGGCGCAAAAGAGATACATATTCTAGGCGGGACAGGCAGCCGTATTGATCACACCATGTCAAATATATATATGCTGAAAATGGCATATGAACGGGGGGCACATGCTGTTATGTATGATAAGATAAATAAAATATCAGTCATTGCAGAGAAGACAGTGCTTTATAGGGATGAGGCTTATGGTAAGTATATTTCATTCATGCAGTTGGAAGGCCCAGTGAGAGATGTAACACTGGAGGGGTTTAAATATAATGTAGAACATTTTGAGTTTGATACAAGCAGGGAATACAGAATGGCTGTATCAAATGAATTTGCAGGAGAGAAAGCGGTAGTAGACATGGCAGAGGGCATGTTTATTGTAATGGAGATAAGTGGAGATTAGATATGAGCAATATACTAAGGCTAAAGAGAAAGTGGTTGTTGTTATTTGCTCCAATAGCAATATTGATTATTTTCATATGTCGTGCAAACTCGTTTATAGCAGAGTATGTGTTTGGCAGATTTATATATAGAATATTTGCAGTGACAGTAGGGGCAGTCACAAGATGGTTTTCATTTTCAGTTGCAGAGATTATTATATATGTATTATTAGTGGTAGCAATAGTTATTCCTATTATGTTTATTGTACATATCATTAAAGGAAAGGGAAGGCGTGTGGAGATTGCTGGGAAAGGCATTTTGAATGTTTTATGCGCTATCAGCATTGTGGCTTTTCTTTTTGTAGTGATGTGTGGTACAAATTATTACAGATATAGCTTTAAAGAATACTTAAATTATGATATAACTGAATCAGACAAATATGATTTGTACAATCTATGTGTCTATCTTGCTCATAAGGTAAATGAGGCGAGAGCTGAGATTACCACTGTAGATGAAAACGGTGTGATGAAGTTAAACTATGAGACTTACGGTGATTTTTTTGCAGAAGCTGAAGAAATTATGAGTGAATTTGCAGAAAGTTATCCCTCTCTACAGTGGAGTACGGGGTCTGTAAAGCCAGTGCTTGCATCGAAATACATGTCATATACAGATATTGTAGGTATATTTATTCCATTTACAATGGAAGCAAATGTCAATGTAGACACTGTTGACTACAATCAGCCATCAGATGCCATGCATGAGTTGGCACATCTTCGAGGTGTAATGCCTGAGGATGAGGCAAATTACGTGTCATATTTGGCGTGTATCAATTCAGGCAGACCTGACTTTGTGTATAGTGGATATATGATGGCATATATTCATGCATCAAATGCCTTATTTGATGAGGATATTGATTTGTACTGTCAGATGCGTGAAATGATTAGCGATGAAGTAAATGCAGACTTATATGCAAACAGCAAGTATTGGGATCAGTTTGAGACACCAGTAGGAGAAGTTGTTTCAAGTGTTTCCACTCAAATCAATAACACTTACCTTCAGGTAAATGGCCAGGAGGATGGTGTGAAGAGCTATGGAATGGTGGTTGATTTACTTCTTGCAGAATATAAATATATAACTGGTCAGGAAAAATCACAGTAGTTGTAGATAAATATGGTGTATGCTTTTAGATAAGGACTTAAGATAAGAAAATGAAGAAAGAAAAATGGAGAACAGGAATAATCAAATATTTGAGCATAATCTGTGTATTTCTTATGGCGTTAACAGCCTTTGGAGATGGAGCTTATAATGTTGGAGATGGAATATCAACTGTATCAGCTTCAGATGAAGAAAATGAGCTAATAAGAGTAGGCTTAGAGGGAAAATATTATAACAAGCAGTCAATAACTGTGCGAAATACAAATATTGTCGTGGGCTTTTCTGTAAACAATAAGTATTATAGAGAATTTTCCAGTGATAATGGGACATATACCTTTGGACCGTTTACAGAGAGCTTTACAAAATCGGGATCATATACAAGCTACAATCAGGCGAAGGAATATGCTGATGAACTTGTCAGCAAAGGGAATAAGGCGTATCCTGTGCTTTTGTACATGAATATGTGGACAGTAGCAGTTTGTGGACAGGGAAGTCCAGATAAATATGCTGTTCTGGTAACAGGTGCAGATGGCAATGGCTTTGTATACACGGTAGATGGGACTCATAATGCATATCCTCAGATTACGGCAGCCACGGCTGATACCAAGGGAGTATACGTTGTGGATTTGGGGGAGAGACAATATCGCGGAAGAATTGAAATAGGCAGGTATAATGGAGCATCGTCTTTAAAAGCTGTCAATATAGTTCCTATGGAGAAATACCTCTACGGTGTTGTTCCATGCGAGATGGTATATACATGGCATAAAGAAGCGCTGAAGGCACAGGCAGTATGTGCGAGGGGCTATGCTTACATGGCAGGCTATGGCGGTGATACAAATATTTCGTCTCCATACAAGATTTGTGATACAACATCAAGTCAGGTATACAAGGGATATGGAGCGGAGAAAAGCAGCACAAATGAAGCTGTGGATGAAACAAAGGGTGTCCTTGTGTATTACAATGGAAGCCCAGTGAGAACATATTACTCGTCTACAAGTGGTGGAAGCACTGAAAATGTTGAAGATGTGTGGGGAACACCAAGTGCATATCTTAGACAGGTTTCTGATATATATGAGCTTGATCCAGAGTTAGGCCCATGGATTAAGGAGCTTACAAAGGATGAGGTAGAGCAGCTGTTATCTGATAATGGTGTATCAGTGGGAAATGTGACCGATATTCGTCCGTTTGTAATGACTGCTTCAGGCAGAGTATACGCCATGGAAGTGATAGGCGATTCAAAACAGGTTATTACAGGAAGTAAGCTTAGGAAATATTTCAGTCTTTACAGCACCAAATATAAAGTGGTAAAATATAGTGATAATCCTGATTATGTTGCTGTACTTACCAGTGGCGGTAAATATGCAGTGGATATAGCTGACAGCTATATAGCCTCAGATGAATTTCAGGTCAAGAAAGCGTCGGCAAGTATTGAACAGTTTGTAGTTATGACGGCAGACAATCTGATAAATTATCCGGCGAAAGCACCTGATAATGACAATACATTCTATATAGCTGGAATGGGCTATGGTCATGGAATAGGAATGAGCCAGTCTGGGGCTAAGGGGATGGCTGAAGCGGGATTTTCGTATAAAGATATATTAAAGCATTATTTTACTGGAGTAGAGGTTCGGTAAATAGTTAATGTTGAGAAAGGTTACTAAGAGACATGAATTTACATGATTTTTATTATGACTTACCACAGGAGCTTATAGCGCAGGACCCATTAGAGGATAGGTCTTCCAGCAGATTGATGAAATTAGATAGAAAGAGTGGTCATATAGAGCATACAGTTTTTTCAAATGTCATTGATTCGCTGGAAGCGGGAGATTGCCTTGTTATAAATGATACAAAGGTTATTCCTGCCAGACTTTTTGGAACAAGGGAAGGTCACGAGGGAAAAGTAGAGATACTGCTTCTGAAGAGAAAAGAAGATGATATATGGGAAACTCTTGTAAAGCCAGGAAAAAAATGCAGACCTGGAACAAGATTAGTTTTCGGAGAAGGCTTGTTAAAAGCTCAGGTGTTGGATGTGGTAGAAGATGGCAATCGCCTCATAAAGTTCTATTATGAAGGAATATTTGAGGAAATACTTGATCAATTAGGACAGATGCCGCTACCGCCATATATTACTCACGAGCTGAAGGATAAAAACAGATATCAGACAGTATATGCCAAGCATGAAGGCTCAGCAGCAGCACCTACAGCGGGGCTCCATTTTACAAAGGAGCTGTTGAAAGAGATAGAAGAGAAGGGAATTGTTATAGCTCATGTAACTCTTCATGTGGGGCTGGGAACCTTCAGGCCAGTTAAGGTTGAAAATATTTTAGAGCATCACATGCATTCCGAATTCTTTGTTATCGAAGAGAGCGAAGCAGCTAAGATAAATAAAGCAAAGGAAGCAGGACACAGAGTAATATCAGTGGGAACTACAAGTTGTAGAACTCTGGAATCTGCGGCAACGGACGATGGAAGAATAAAAGCCTCATCTGGATGGACAGATATATTTATTTATCCTGGATACAGATTTAAGCTGATTGATGGACTGATTACAAATTTCCATTTACCAGAGTCCACACTCCTTATGCTTGTGTCAGCATTTGCAGGCAAGGACAATGTGATGGCGGCATATGAAGAAGCCGTAAAGGGGAAATATAGATTTTTCTCATTTGGCGATGCTATGATATTAATTTAACAACATATAACAAAACGGAGGAAAATAACAATGGAAGAAAAAAGAAGCGCAAAACGTATTGAACTTAATGCAGTACTAAAGCTTAATGAATTGAAGACAACAAAGGATACATCAGGTCTTAGCAAAGAGGAATTTGATGTAAATGTTTTAAATGTATCAATAGGTGGTTTAGCTTTTAAGTGTAAGCACGAATTAAAGCTTAATACATACTACGACATTAAGCTTGTCCTTTGGACAAAGGCTGCATTTGATTCTGTTATTGAGGTTGTGCGTATGGAGAGCCTTGGTGGAGATGATATTATATACGGATGTAAGTTTGTAGGTCTCAAACCATCTCAGGCACTTGAAATTCAGATATATGAAGCGTTACAGGGGATTCAGGAATGAAAACTTACAAGGTAAGGGCCTTAAAAAATGATAATATAAAGGTAACAGTGCCAGGTTCAAAGAGTATTACAAATCGTGCATTGCTATTGGCATCGTTGACAGATGGTCAGTGTGTGTTAAAAGGTGCATTATTTAGCGATGACTCAAGATATTTTCTTAAGTCTCTCAAGGACTTGGGCTTTGAAGTAGAAGAAGACGAAGAAACGAAGACTGTTCGTGTCCTTGGATGTGGTGGAAGGATACCAAATAGCACAGGAACTATATATGTGGGTAGTGCTGGCACAGCAGCAAGATTTCTTACAGCTATGCTGGGATTATCGTCAGGTGAATATGTGATAAATGCTTCTGAGCAAATGAAAAAAAGGCCTATGAAGCCTTTGTTCGATGTACTTAAAAATATGGGTGCAGTCATAGAATTTATGGAAGCAGAAGATGCGCTTCCAGTAAAGATAAGAGGATGCTTTGCAGATGGAAATGCACATGTTCAGAAAAAAATTACATTGGATATATCAAAGAGTACACAGTTTTTAAGTGCACTTTTGATGACGGGATGTATGTGCGAAAATGGTCTGGATATAGAGATAACAAGTGAAAAAAAGACTGGTTCATATATAGATATAACCAGAAAAATGGTAGAGGATTTTGGCGGAGATGTGTCCTTTGACGGTACAACGTATAGTGTTGCCAAAAAATCATATACACCTATGGAATACCAGATCGAACCAGATGTGTCAGCTGCCTGTTATTTTTATGGTATTGCAGCAATATATGGTGTAAAGGCTGTGGTTAATAATGTGCATTTTGATTCCACGCAGGGTGATATACGTTTTGTTAAATTACTGAAAAACATGGGTTGTACAGTTAAAGACACTGATGAGGGAATATTAGTTATAGGACCAGATAAAAGCAAGAGAGAAAAGCTACACGGAATAGAATATCTGGATATGAACAACTTCTCTGATCAGGCACTTACCCTTGCAAATGTTGCAGTATTCGCCGATTCACCTACGACCATAGCTAATATAGCCCACATAAGAGGTCAGGAATGTGACAGATTAAATGCTATAGCTGTAAACCTTAAAGCTATGGGTATAGATGTGGAGGAAAACGAAGACAGTATTACTATATATCCAGGACAGGTAAAGGCGGCAGATATTGAGACATTTCAGGATCACCGTGTAGCTATGTCATTTACCCTTTCAGGATTATCAGGAGTAGGAATAGTCATAAAGGATCCACTTTGCTGCAAGAAGACCTTTGAAAATTACTTTGATGTTATAGATACGTTGTCCTAGAGAATGCTATACTAAAAAAGGATGTTACAAAAATAATTGTGACATCCTTTTTTTAGTATAGGAAAGTTCTTGAAACTTTCCTATACAATAAAAATAAGTAATGCAGTTACGAATGCAACCATAAAAAATTATCGAACATATACGGTGTAGCCGTTAGCTTTAAAGAGTCCCGCAGCTGTTTCAAGAGAAGTATTATCGACAAACGTAATTGATAATACACCGTCCTCGTTTTCACGGTTGTTTTCAATACGAAGATTCTTGATATTGATACCGTTGTCAGATAGAATTCTGATAACATTTGAAAGAGTACCAATCTCATCGGCAATATCCACATAAAGTCTATATGACTTCAATATAGAAGAGGTAGTATTCTTGGAGAATTGATTTCTGTACTGACGACTTTCTGCAAACATATTGTTGATAAAAGAGTTGTCTTTACCTTGCAATCTAACCTTTACTTCGTTAAGCATATTAATGTAGTCATCAAGAAGCTTTATAAGATTATCTGTATTTGTCATACATATTTGTTCCCACATTTCAGGTGAGGAGGATGCTATACGTGTAATATCCTTAAATCCACCTGCAGCAAGAAGCTTCATAAACCCTTTTTCTGAATCAGATGATTTAACAAGATTGACAAGCTCAGAAGCTATAATATGTGGAAGATGGCTTATTCCAGCCACAGTGTAATCATGCTCAGCATAATTCATCACAACTGGGATTGCACCAATAGACTCCACAATAGCTTTATATTCATTAAGCTTATCAGGATTAGTAAGAGGAGTAGGTGTAATCGGATAAAATGCATTCTCTACAAGGCGGTCGGTTGCGTTTTCATAACCGGTTTTCTCAGAACCTGCCATAGGATGTCCACCAATAAAATTAGCTTCCATATTAAGAGTCTTCACAGCTTCATGAATATTTGTTTTTACACTGCCGACATCAGTAACTATGCAATTGGGCTTGATAATATCTTTAAGAAGCTTTAAATATTCGCAATTGTATTCTACTGGAGTGCACAAAAAAATGTAATCACAATCCTTAAAAGTATCGTCTATTTTATCTGTAACATAATTGGCAACACCGTCCTTAAACGCCATAATACGAGCAGATTCACTGCGGTTATAGGCAGTAATAGTACATTCTGCAAACACACGGCGAAGTGATTTTGCAATAGATGCACCGATAAGTCCGAGACCGATAAAACCATAATGAAGATGGGGATTGACAGTTTTTCTATTCATAGCTTGCCTCCGATTAGCCAATAGTATTTGAGTAAGTAAGACACTTCATAACTTTAAAGTGCAAAGCTAGTATATCACATATTTTCCAATAGTGCACTAAAAAATTGTTTACGTGAGCAAAAAGAGGGTGTATACTTGCAAGGGCTTACCCTTAAATATTTAAGAAATTATAAAAGAAATATTATTAAAAATGCTAATACGCAAATAAAAAGAAAGGATAACGTGGTCGTAGGGGATAAATCATGTTGAAATTCAATAAGATACCTATATTTCTCATAGTGTGCGTGCTTATTATTTCGGTGGCTTTTGGTATATGGCTGCTAGTAGATGGTGTTGGTCAAGAAGAAAAGGCAGGTCTGGAGCTTGATGAGTTGTATAAGGTGAATATATACGGAACTCAGGGTGAGGGCTTTGTGGATTTACAGATTAACGAAAGTTATTTGCAAAGGATATGCGATGAATCTGGCATAGATTTGACAGCAGAGGATGTAAAAGCTACAGTATCTAAGGAGAATAACCTGTACAATGGAGATAAAATTACCGTGAGCTTTGTAAATGGTAAAGCACTAAAAGATAAAGGCGTCAATATTATATCTGACACCATTACATATAGTGTCAAAGGCTTGAAAGAAGGCACAGATTTTGATGTGTTTAGCGATTTGAACGTATATATAGAAGATGAAGAAGTGGTGATAGATAATAGCAGATGTTCCAATTTCGTAAAAGATAATGTTGATTTTTTCATAAAAAATCAGCTTGAAACATATAAAGAAGGAGATACTGTTATTGTGGGAGCACATGTTGATATGAATGCAGCTACCGATAACGGTTATAACATAGAAAAGACAGAAACAGAATTTTTCATATCAGAAATATCAGAAGTGTCAGAAGAGGAGAAAACCAATGATTAATGAAGTATTAAACAATATCCAGGTAACATCATTTTTAGGAGTTATGGCAGCTTTTACGCTTACGTGCTTATTCATACATTTATTTTATGCTAAGCTCCCTACAGATCAGGGACGAGAGTTTGCCCATGATGGAAAGCTTTCAGCTGGAAAGCCAAGAGGTGCAGGTTTTGTATTTATTATGGTGTTTATAGCTGTTGCAGTATGTTTTGGCAATGTTAATACCGAGAATATCATATACTTAATTCTTGTTTTTGCAGCTATGCTTACAGGCTTTTTGGACGATTGTTCAAAGGCACCCTGGGGAGAATATAAGAAGGGATTTCTTGATCTGATTATAGCAATAATGATTGCAATTACCATGATAAATTTTAATGGTACAGATATAAGTATTGTATCACTTGGAGTAACAGTGACACTTCCACCGGTAGTTTATGGTATTCTTGTAGTATTACTTGTATGGGTATCCATAAATGTGACAAATTGTTCAGATGGAGTTGATGGCTTATCAGGAACTCTCACAATGATAACACTTATGACGATATATATTATCATGGAGTTGCTTGGAACAGCGGGAGATTTCAGTTATTATATCCTCCTGTTTGTTGTGTGTATACTTGGATATCTGTGGTTTAATGCAACACCAAGCAAGCTTATGATGGGCGATGCAGGTTCAAGAGCAATGGGACTTTTCATAGCTATAGCAATACTTAAAACTGGAAGCCCAATACTTTATATACCAGTAGCTATAGTGCTTATACTTGATGGAGGATTAGGTCTGGTAAAGGTAGCACTTTTAAGATTTTTAAAGCTTCACATTTTAAAGAATACAAGGACACCACTTCATGATCATGTGCGAAAGGTTAAGAATTGGTCAAATACGCAGGCTGTATTTAGGTTTGCTATAATTCAGATTGTGGTATCTATAGCAGTAGTGTATATGGTAATGATAGCTACAAGCAAATAATAGTTGTGGTTTTTAAAACTACGTAAAATAGCATTTAATTATACCTTGTAATCACGCTTTTGCTGTGGTACTATGTAATTTGATTATCAGACTATTTGAGAAAACTTAAGACAAACAGGGTCGTCAGATAGGGAATATTTAGGAGGAGAAAACCATGGTAGTTGAACCAAAGGTAAGAGGATTTATATGTATAACAGCTCATCCGGAAGGATGTAAGGAAAATGTCAGAAGACAGATTGAGTACGCTAAGGCTCAGGAGAAGAAGGAAACTCCTAAGAAGGTACTTGTCATTGGATGCTCTACAGGATATGGTCTTGCGTCAAGAATATCAGCTGCATACATAGGAGGAGCAGATACTCTTGGTGTCATGTTTGAGAAGGAATCAAACGGTAAGAGAACAGCGACACCTGGTCTTTACAATACAAGAGCATTTGAAGAATTTGCAAAACAGGATGGACTTTATGCAAAGTCTATTAACGGTGATGCATTCTCAAAGGAAATTAAGGATGAAGTAATAGAGACAATCAAGAATGATATGGGCAAGGTTGACATGGTTATATATTCACTTGCTGCACCTAGAAGAACAATGGCTGATGGAACAGTATATCAGTCATCTCTTAAGACAACAGGAGAAGATTTTACTCAGAAATCATGGAATCTTGAGAATGATACAATCTGTGAAGCTACAATACCATCTGCAACAGCAGAAGAGATAGAAGGTACTGTAAAGGTTATGGGCGGCGAAGATTGGGTTGACTGGATTGAGGCACTTAAGAGTGCAGATGTATTGGCAGACAATGCAATCACAGTAGCATACTCATATATTGGACCTGAGCTTACATATCCTGTATATTATCATGGTACAATTGGTAAAGCTAAGGATCATCTTTATGAGTCATCAAAGAAGATTAATGATCAGTTTGATGGAGTTAAGGCATACATATCAGTTAATAAAGCACTTGTAACACAGGCAAGTAGTGCCATTCCTATTGTTCCACTTTACTTTTCAATTCTTTACAAGGTAATGAAAGCTAAGAACATTCACGAGGGATGTATAGAGCAGATGGCAAGACTTTTCACAGAAAAGCTTTTCAATGGTTCAGTACCTGTTGATGAGAAAGGAATGATTCGTCTTGATGATTGGGAGATGAGAGAGGACGTACAGAGTGAAGTTATGGATATTTGGGGAAAGATTAACTCAGATAACATAAAGGAGCTTGCAGATATTGACGGATACTGGTCAGATTTCTTCAATATGTTCGGATTCAAGATTGACGGCGTGGATTATACGAAAGATGTAGATATTATGTAATAAAAAAGAATCTTTGTTGTATAGGAAAGTTTCGAGAACTTTACTATACAATTGAAAAGGATTGTTGCATTTGGTATAAATCAAATGTAACAATCCTTTTAAGGTTATATCTATTTTGCTTTTTTTGAAATCATTCTTGTTAAATTTTTTATCATGTCAATTTTCTTTATATCTGCGGAGGACATTTTTTTCTTAAGGACATTTAGTATGATTTCAGTTTCAGCATCGTTAAAGGAAACACCTTTGCTGCCAGCCTCCTTTGTGATAGACAAAAAGAATGGCATAAGTTCATTCTGTTTAAGTGTTTCGGCCTTTGAGACAAGAGAGACAAGAAGTTCAAGCTTCTCAGGACTTATATCCTTTAAGGCCGGATTGTTTTTCAAATCTTCATATTTTTCGTTGTTTTCCATAGAGATAGTTCCTTTCTGTTAAGAGTTATAAGGCTTTTTATGAAAATGCAATTATGAATTGCCCATCATATTTGACAGCTGTTCAAACATAAGCTGTTGTTCTGGAGAAAGCATAGATGAGAGCATATCTGACATATTGTCGGTGTTACCAAAAGTGGCATCAGAGGAATTATCATCTGAAGGACTGCTATTGGAAACATGGGCATCATGGGACTTATCAGAAGAATTCTCATCAGAAGAATCATCTTCAGAAGAATTAAATGCTTCTGAGTTATTAAAAGCAGTGAAAGCATCCATCATGTCAGGAGATAACATGTCTTTGTATGTCTCAAACATATCCATTGCATTTTTTATATTGCTTATTGTTTCGAATGCTTCCCGTTCCTTTTGGGACACATAAGGAAGCATATTTGAAATTATGTCAGTGAAGTCAGGCGAAGCTGATTGGGAATCAAATACATTTCTGCCTGGACGAAATAAATCTATAGTGGCGAGAAGCTCAGAAAATTTTATATATGTAGCTAACATAGGCTGAAAATCTCTATCCACATAAGGAAGAAATGCCTTGAGCATATTGTTTTCTCGCGAGGAGACCATATAGTCAAATAGTGTCATCGGAGGCAGATTATTCATATCAGTCCATATAATACGTTATTTTGTTTAAGTCTATGTGTGATTAAGTTAAAATATGTGTTAATGTTTATAAAACATAGTCAAATATAGCTAAAATTGTGTGGGGCAGGATATGTCCTGCCCCCACTTATGAAAAGAAAAAGTTCTTTTACAATTAGCAGCCACAACCGCAATCACAGTCGCGATCTCTATCTCTATCACAACCGCAACCATTATCGCAACCACAGCCAGAGCCAAGGAAGCTAGAGCTGTTACCGCAGCAGCCAAAGAGAAGAAGAAGAATGATGATAGTTGAGCAGCTGTTATTGCCTCCGAAGATGCTGCCACATCCGTTGTTGCCGCAGCTTCCACCACAGAATAAAAGGATGAGGATTAAGAAGAGGCAGTTATTGTTGTTACCTCCGAAAACGCTGCTACCACATCCACAGTTTGATACGTTACACATATTTTTGTTCCTCCAAATTTGGTTTACAATACATAATACGTAGAGGGGGCTGTCCCTGTTACAAATAAAATTTGTATTTAATAAATTTAATGATATTTATGTATTTATGCAATGGCTATAATTGACAAAAGGGGGTAATAATAGTAAAATCAATAGAGTTATTAGAAGTGATTATTTACATTATTTATAAGAATAGATAAAAAGCAGGTAGTGGTATGAGTGAAATATTTCTAAAAAAAATGAATAAAGCTTTGGCAAGAAGGTGTGCATTGCTTTTGGCTGTACTTTTGGCATTGTCTGGAGTTACAGCCTGTGGGAATGATGATCCTGTAAGGGAGTTGCTGACAAACAACACTACAGTTGAGGTGTCAGGGGATGATTTGACTACAGATGGAGGTCAGACAACTAAAGCATCAGATGTGGTCAAGGAATCAACAACTGTAAAGGATGAAACATCATCTTCAACTACAGTTCCGCCGACTACGACAACGGAGCCACCTCCAACAACAACGGCACCGCCAACGACTACAGTACCTCCAACAACAACGGCACCACCGACAACAAAACCGACAACTACGCAGCCACCGACTACAAAGCCGGTAGCTACGACAACACAACCAACGACTACGTCGGCGCCACAAGTCAATTATAATGTTAATATACAGAAGCCGGTTGCATCTGGTAATTCAGTAAGTGACATGAATGGTTACGTTATTGATTACAGCAACATGAAGGATGGCTATGTAATGATAAAAGCTAGTACCTCAGCGACAGCAGTAGTACAGATTTATTTGAACAGTAAAGAGGGTACTATGATAGGTCAGTATATTATAGATGCCACAGATACATATCTGGCATTTCCACTGACAAAAGGTGCAAATACATATTGTGTCAGAGTTCTTGAACAGACGTCAACAGGTAAATATGCTCAAAAGAATACTATAACAGAGTATGCATCTATATCACCTGAAACAAAAGCGTATATATATCCTAATATGTATGTAGAGTTTAATGCCAACTCGACAGCTGTAAGGCTTTCATGTGAATTGGTGGCAGGAAAGACAAGTGATGAGGCTAAAGTAAATGCTATATATAATTACATTGTCAACAACATTGATTATGATTATGATTTTGCAAAGAAAGTATCTGCCAATGGTATGGTGGGGTACATGGATGCTGAGAGATGCTTGAAAAACAAAAAGGGAATATGTGGAGATTATTCAGTTCTTTTTGCAACAATGTGCCGAGCACAAGGTATTCCTTGTATGGTTGTGGAAGGATATGTGACAACCACTAGCAAGGTATATCATGCATGGAATAAAGTTTATGTCAACGGTTCATGGAAGTTTTATGATACAACCTTTGATGCAGGTGGAGGTAAAGGAAGTAATTACGTAGAGGTGTATTTTTATTAGGAGGATGAGTGATGAAAAACAATAACTTGGGAAAGAGAAAATTATTACCGGCAGATGAGATATCATCATTCTGTGGTCAGGTAGCATTAATATTGCAAGCAGGTATACCACTTTTTGATGGTATGGAAACTTTAGTTGAAAGCTGCGAGGATAAGGATGCAAAGGAAGCTTTTAAGCAACTGGCAGACAAGGTTATCGAGACTGGTATGCTATATGAAGCCGTGAGAGACGCAGGATTCTTTCCACAGTATGTGGTAAATATGATTCATATAGGTGAAGAGGCTGGTAAGCTGGAAGAGGTACTTAAATCTCTAAGTGCTTATTATGAGAGAGAGGCAAAGATACGTAAATCCATAAAATCAGCTGTTACATATCCTATCCTACTTATAGCTATGATGGCTGCAGTAGTTACACTTCTTGTAACATATGTTATTCCTGTATTCGAAAAGGTTTTTAACAATATGGGAACTGACATATCAGCAACTGGAAAGTCTATAATGAATGCAGGTGTACTTATTGGAAATGTTGCGTTTATTTTAGTTGCCATCGTACTTGTTGTGGTTATTTGCATTTATATTGCTACAAAGCTTGGAGCAGGAGAAAAACTAAAAGAGATTTCATTTAAGCTGCCACTTTTAAAAGGTTTAAGTAAAAAAATATCATCAGGAAGATTTGCATCAGTTTTATCAATGATGATAGCTAGTGGATATTCTCTTGAGAAGGCATTGGAGATGGCGCCTGGTATTGTTACAGATAGTGTAGCACGAGAGAAAATCAAGAAGTGTGATAAACTTCTCAAGGATGGAAAATCATTTCCAGAAGCACTTGAAAATATAGATATGTTTGATGGTATGCAGAATCGAATGATAAGTGTGGGCTTTAAAGCCGGACAGCTTGATGCAGTTATGGATAAGATGACAAAGATATACGAGGATGAGGTAGATGATTCTATTGAAAGACTTTTGTCATTTATTGAGCCAACATTAGTAGCTATATTATCTATAATCATAGGAGGAATACTTGTATCAGTAATGCTTCCTCTTACAGGAATTATGTCTACGTTATAAAAAGGAGAAAATATGCATTTATATAAAAAGAAAAAAATCTCAGCAGGTCCCTTTTTTGGGGTGGTATTGTTTGTGGTTTGTTTTATATTCTTTTTCAAAGCTATTATTAATGTTTCTGATGATGTGGATGATAATGAGATAATGGCATTAAAAAATGCAATCAATAAAGCAATAACAACATGCTATGCTATAGAGGGAACTTATCCTGAAAGTATTGAGTATATAGAAGAAAATTATGGTGTAGTTATAGAGTATGATAAGTATGTAGTGGTGTATGACTTGTTAGGTCCAAACGTTAAGCCTAATGTGATTGTCGCACCGTTGGAGACAGAGTAGGAGGTATGGTATGAAGAAAAAAGCGCATTCCATAGATGTTATATTTATGCTAGTGTTGTTTTCAATATTTGCCATAATGTCTGTTTTACTTATACTTATAGGTTCAAATGTCTATGGAAAAATAACTACTTCACAGGAAATTAATGGCAATAATAGAACGATTTTATCCTATATAACAAATAAAGTCAGAGCTTGTCAGAATGATGGTGGTGTATATCTGGAGGAAAAAGATGGCGTGCAAGTGCTTGTTATAGTTTCTTCAGAAGGTGATGCTGCATATGAGACACTGATATTTGAAAATAATGGAAAATTAAAGGAAGCAACAATTGTTGCAGGTGATGAATATAATCTTGATTTTGGAGACACATTGACAGAGATATCAGAGTTTTCTTTGAAGTTAAATTCTGTCACAGGAATGTTAAACGTAACAGTTGGTACCATGGGTGAGACTGGTAGTGTAGATATTTATACGGGTAACAGATAATGGGAGAAAGATATGGAAAAGTTAAATAAAACAAGAGCGTTTTTAACAGAATTTATAATAGTGATATTGTTTTTCTCAATTGCGGCAGTCATAACCATAGGATTGTATGTTGAATCAGATAAAAAGGATGATGAGAGTGTACTTTTGGCAAAAGTGTCATTACAAGCCCAATCAATAGCTGAAAACATAAGATCAGGTCAGTCTGTTTACGATAGCGAAGGTATATATACTGAGTTTCTCGATGAGAATATGAATATTGTTGCCGAAGAAGAAGCCGCGTATGAGCAAAAGGTTATGGTATCAAAGGTAAATGATGAAAAGGTTACCGCTGGTAATTTATATGAATTTGATATTATTTATGTTGATATGATTACTGAAGAAGATATTTATTCAGTGACTTTGAATCAGTACTCAAGCGGGGAGGTGCAGTGATGAAAGGTAATTCAGGATTCCAGATAGGTACAGGTGTTACATCTATATTTATGATATTTGTTGTTTTGTGCCTGACTACATTTTCTATACTTTCCTATACTTCGGCAGATGCGGATTTGAAATTAAATAAAAAGAATTCAAATAATATACAGAGTTACTATGATGCTTATTCTAAATTGAACAGAGAGTTGGCATATATAGATGGTGAGATACGTCGTTTATTGGAAACAGAATCAGATATAGGGCAGCAGGCATTAGAAAAAGTAGTGGCAGAACTAGAGTCAAGAACCACAAGTGATGTGAATGCTACATATGTATTGGTGGAGCAGACCATACAGGTAACTTTGGATATAAATATGAATGATAAGAAACAACTTATTATAGAATCAACAATTAATACAGACGGTGTCGGCGAGAGATGTGTTGTTGACAGATGTTATGTATATACAGAGAGTGCAGGTTTCACGCAGGAGGAAACATTGCCAGATATGTGGGGTGGTTGAGATGGAATTACAGATGATAGATGTATTAGGCGCAGCTATAAAAAAAGAGGCGTCAGATATTTATATTGTAGCAGGAGGCCCACTTTCTTTTAAAATCAATGGAGAGATAGTGAATTATACGTCAGATAAGCTTTCTCATATAGATACGGCTAAACTTGTACATGAGATATATGCTATATACGAGGGCGGAGATATTAAGAGACTTCAGGAAAAAGGAGATGATGATTTCTCTTTCTCTCTCAGTGGACTTGGCAGATTCAGATGTAACGTATATAAGCAGAGAGGATCTATGGCCGCAGTTCTCAGAGTTGTAAAATTTGAGCTGCCTGATTTTAATGCTCTTGGTATTCCTGATACTATTATAGAACTGGGAAATATAAAGAAAGGTCTTGTGCTTGTAACAGGACCTACAGGAAGCGGTAAATCTACAACACTTGCAAGTATTATAGACGCTATCAATGAGAATCAGCATAAACATATTATTACAATTGAAGATCCTATGGAATTCATTCATAAGCATAAGAAAAGTATAGTTAGCCAAAGAGAAGTGCAGAATGACACAGCGAGCTATGGAACAGCACTTAGAGCAGCGTTAAGACAATCTCCAGATGTCATACTTATGGGAGAAATGAGAGATTTCGAGACTATACAGACTGTAATAACAGCTGCTGAAACTGGTCAGCTGGTATTTTCAACACTTCATACCATAGGAGCGGCTAAAACAATTGATAGAATTATTGATGTTTTCCCACCTGGACAGCAGCAGCAGATAAGAATACAGTTGTCTATGGTATTGCAGGCAGTTGTATCGCAGCAGCTTATACCGGCAGTAGACGGAGGACTGGTACCTGCGTTTGAGATAATGGTATGTAATTCAGCTATTCGCAATATGATACGAGAGGCAAAGGTTTTTCAGATGGATAACGTAATCTATTCGGGAGCTTCAGAAGGTATGCGAACCATGGATGGCGATATTATGCGTCTTTACAATGAGGGAAAGATTTCAGCAGACAATGCATTGATGTATTCTGTTAATAAAGATGTTATGAGTAAACGTCTTGGAAGATAATGGAATATTGACAAACCATTATCAATAAGGTATAATCTCTACGTTAGAATTTTGTAAATAGTTGATAGTAAGGTAAAAAACAAAGGGGTTTTCATTATAGTAATGGGAACTCTTTTTTGTTTAATACTATATCTTTTTAAAGTGATGACGTATCAGGGTTTTACAAAATTCCAGTAAATAAAGAAGGAGGATTTTCAAAATGAAAAAAAAGAACTTTTCAGGTTTCATCAAAAAGACACTTTCATTAGGTTTAGTTGCAACTATGACAATGGGTCTTGCAGCTTGTGGAAGTGATGATGAAGACAAAAATGCTTCTGATAAGTCTTATACTTATAATACTTTTTTGGAAGTAAGCCCATTATGCTGGAATGCACATACATGGGAGACAAATGCAGATGATTATATCTCACTTTACTGTGAGATGGGTCTCGTAGACGTTCAGATGACTGAGGATGGCTCATGGGAATGGGTATACGAGATGGCAGATTCAATCACAGATGTTACTGCTGACTTTGCTGATAAGGAGAAGTGGGGCATCGGAGCAGATGAGACAGGTAGAGTCTGGGAAATTAAGTTAAACAAGGATGCTTGCTGGGAGGATGGTACAGTAATCAATGCTGACACATACGTAAACTCTCTTAAGCTTTTACTTGACCCAGAGATGAAGAATTATAGAGCTAACCTATTCTATGATCCAAATCAGTCAGATACATCTATCGTTGGTGCTATGGACTATTACAACAACGATAAGGCAGGTCAGCCGATATATGCAACACTTGCCGACATGGGTTATGATACAGTTCAGGCTGCTCTTGATGCAGGTGTTAAGGGAGAGGAAATCTTCGTTGACTTAGCTGGACTTTGGGGGGTTACACCAGATACAGAAAATGGATATGCACAGTATCAGGATACAACAGAGTACAGAGATGAGTCTGTTGAGGAAGGTCAGCCTGAGGATTATGTATCAGGTAAGTACATTTACGACACATATCTTGCACCAGGCACACCTTATGAGGCATATGCCACTTCATATATTGTAGTTCCAAGTGGTAAGGTATATGAGGAGACACCTTTTGAGAATGTAGGTCTTATCAAGGTTGATGATTATACATTACAGTACATTACAACAGGTTCAACAACTCAGTTTTACTTCAATATATCAATGTTGTCTAACTGGATTGTAGATGAGGAGTTATATAACGCTGGTAAGTCTGACGCTGAAGGTTTAGTAACAACAACATATGGTACATCAGCAGACACATACAAGTCATACGGTCCATACAAGCTCGTTTCTTTCGAGAAGGATAAGCAGTTCGTTATGGAGAAGAATGAAAAATGGTATGGTTATAATGATGGAGAGCATAAGAATCAGTTCCAGACAACAAAGATGGTTGTTAATATCATCTCAGAGCATGCAACAGCTCTTCAGATGTTCTTAAGTGGACAGCTTGATGACATCACTCTTGATGTAGATGATATGGAGACATATCGTATGTCGGATTACCTTTATCAGTATGATGAGACATATACAGTCAGATGGATATTTGCTACTGAACTTGACGCTTTAATCAAGCTTGAGGACGAGGCAAACGATGGCGCAAACAAGAGAGTGCTCTCTTACGACGATTTCCGTAAGGCGATGTCACTTGCTATGGACAGAGATACATTCAATGCTGAAGCAACACCAGGTTACAGCAGTGCATATTACCTTATCAATTCTGTATATTACACAGATATAGACAATAATCCAAATTCTCAGTACAGAAACAGTGATGAGGCTATGAAGGTAGTTCTTGATCTTTACGGAATTGAATATGAGGATAATACAGAGTCTATCAAGGCGGCTTACGATAAGGTTACAGGCTATGATCTTGAAGAGGCTAAGAAGTTATTCCAGTCAGTATACGAGCAGGCTAAGGCTGATGGCAACTATACAGATGGACAGGAAATAAAGATTAACTGTATGGCATCAGCAGCATCTTCGCTTTCAGCACAGGATATAGCTCAGCAGGATGCTCTCAACAGAATGCTTGATGAGGCTACAAAGGGAACTGGCTTTGAAGGAAAGATTACTGTAACATTTGAGTCTGGCGCAGCAAATAGATATGATGATGTAGCTAATGGTAAGCAGGAAATGATCAGAGGTGCATGGGGTGGTGCAGCGTTCTATCCATTCAACATGATTGGTAGCTACACAAACCCAGCATATGCAGGAACAATTCATGAGAGCTGTGGTTGGGATCCGACAACAGATAAATTAGATATTACATTCGATTTTGATGGAGATGGAACAGAAGAAACACTTACAAAGACATTTGAACAGTGGACACTTGAGCTTAACGATAACACAGTATATGGTTCAGCAGATGATGCGGTGAGAACACATATCCTTGCTTCACTTGAGAAGGGTGTACTTGAGACATATCAGTGTATTCCATGGGGAACACAGACAGTTAATACACTTTACTCACAGAAGGTACAGAACGGCTCAGATGAGTTCAACATCATGTATACATTTGGTGGTATCCGTCATTTGACATACAACTATGATGATGCTGCTTGGAACGCTTACGTTAAGGAGCAGGGTGGAGTATTAAATTACGAATAAGATTTAATATTACACACAAACTATTACAATAATGAATTGTCAGCTATTGGAGGATATTCCTCCAATAGCTAATTCAATGTATGGGATGTGTTAAACATTTCTATATGACAAACTATAAAAGAGGATTGAAACTATGCAGACACTTAAATACATTATAAAGAGATTAGCCCTCATGATGGTTGTTTTCTTGATTATCATGACTATATGCTTTACTCTTATAAGACTTCTTGAGCCTGAAGTATCACCAGGTGTGGCAGGACAGCTGGAGTTACAATTGAGAGAAGCACGTGGCTACAATGAGCCAATATTGGTTCAGTACGGTATTTATCTGAAGAACATATTCACTGAATGGGATTGGGGAACTTCCTGGGAAATTGATTATGGTCAGTCAGTTGGTTCGGTAATAAGCTCACGTCTTTTACCAACAGTTTTATTAAATATTTTTTCATTGATTGTATCTATTCCAATCGGAATTGGATTAGGTATTTTTGCTGCTTTGAAGAAAAATAAGTGGCAGGATAATTTTATATCAACAGTTGTTATGATATTTATATCGGTTCCAAGCTACGTTTATGCTTTCCTTCTCCAGTATTGGCTAGGATTTAAGCTTGGATTATTCCCTATAGTACTTTCATCATTGTATGACGCAGGTAATTCATGGTTCTCATCAACAATGCTGAATTCTATGGTACTTCCGGTTATGGCGTTGTCATTTGGTACAATTGCCAGCCTTACAAGATTTACAAGAGCAGAGCTGACGGAGTCTCTTACAAGTGAGTATATGCTCCTTGCAAGAACAAAGGGTCTTACAAAGGGTCAGGCTACTTTGAGACACGCTCTCAAAAATGCAATGGTACCTATATTACCGGCTATTATTTCATTGTTTATAAATATTATGTCAGGTGCAATGATTATTGAGCAGATTTTTGCTGTAAACGGTATAGGTCAGTTATATTTGAAATCAATCGGACTTTTAGACTATGACGTGTTCATGGCTACAAGTATGTTTTATACTATAATATCTCTGGGCGGAACGATTATCGTAGACCTAAGCTACGGATTCCTTGACCCAAGAATAAGAATGGGGGCAAAATAATGAAAGATCAGTTTGATATGGATAAAATACCTGCTGAGCAGTTTGAATTTGCCCAGTTGGATCAGAAAATACACGATCAGAAGTTTGAGACAAAACCTATAGGTTATTTTAAGGATGCATGGATGCGTTTTAGAAAGAATAAGGGTTCAATCGTCGGAACACTTATCATTTTAGCTATCGTGCTCTACGCTATCATTGTTCCATTTATATCAAATTATGATCTCACATACAGTGATGGAACATATAAAAAGCTTAAGCCAAAGGTGGAGTGGTTATCATTTATAAGCATGTTCGATGGCGGATATGATCAGAAGATAAACGATAAATACCTGGCTTATTATATGGCTATGGCCATTGGTACAGAGGATGTAAATGACGAAGGCATGAGCTACAATGAAGTTAAGGACTCGGAATATAATCCAATTATGGAGCTTGGTGAGGAGACGAAATCAGGAAATACAACATACAGAGATGCCCGTCTTGACTCATATATGGCAGTTGGATTCAAGTATATGTCTGTAACACAGGAAAAGTATGCAGAGATAGCTGCATGGCAGGAAGAAACAGGCATACAGGTGGTGTATCCTCTTATTGACAATACTAATGAATATTGTGCAGAGCAGAACAATGCAAATTTCTGGTACAAGTCTATTAAGAGTAATCCGGTAGATGAAAATGATAAGAAGTTATCTATGGATGATATCAGAGAAAATGGTCTTGTGGACAATTATCTAAGGGACGAGAACGGTGAACTTGTATTCTCGCAGGTAAGTGATAAATCTATGGTTAAGATAAGAGTTTTATATTATAACTATTATCAGTTTGTAAATGGATTTGAACCAGTTCATTATCTTGGAACAGACGGACAGGGCTACGACATATTTGTACGTCTTGCATATGGTCTTAGACTTTCATTGATATTAGCAGTGGCAGTATCAGCTATTAACCTGATATTTGGTTCAATCTGGGGTGCTATTGAAGGCTACTATGGCGGGCTTGTGGATCTTATCGGTGAGCGTATAAGTGATATCTTAAGCGGTATACCATTTATCGTATTGGCAACACTTATTACTCTTCATCTTGTAAATACAGGAAAGATATCACAGTTTACTGCATTGATTTTCTGTTATGTATTGACAGGTTGGATTAGCACAGCATATAACGTTAGAACACAGTTTTATAGATTTAAGAATCAGGAATATATTCTTGCTGCCAGAACTCTTGGAGCCAGAGACCGTAGATTGATGTTTAAGCATATTTTCCCTAACTCGTTGGGAACAATCATAACATCATCAGTACTTGTAATTCCTAGTGTTATTTTTACAGAATCAGTTCTTTCTTACCTTGGTATTATCAATTTTCAGGGCAAGACAATGACATCGCTTGGAACACTTTTGTCAAATGGTCAGTCTTATCTTAGCACGGACCCACACATTATCTTGTTCCCAGCACTTATGATTTCATTGCTTATGATTTCATTTAACTTATTTGGTAACGGATTACGTGACGCATTTAACCCTTCACTTAGAGGAGCAGAGGACTAATATGGAAAAAATACTTGATATTAAAAATTTAAGAATTTCCTTCCGTACGAATAATGGAAGGGTTAAAGCGGTTAGAGATATTAGCTTTGACCTGAACAAGGGAGAAACCATTGCAGTAGTAGGTGAATCTGGTTCAGGCAAGTCGGTAACTGCCCGCGCTATTATGGGTATTCTTGCTCCAAATGCAATCGTAGAGGGTGGCGAGATTATATATGATGGCAAAGACTTAATGAAAATTTCTGAAGAGGAATTTCACAAGCTAAGAGGTAATAGAGTATCTATGATATTTCAGGACCCTCTTTCAAGCTTAAATCCTATCGTTAGAATCGGTAAGCAGCTTACAGAGGCAATGATTCTTAATGGTAAATCAACACAGAAGGATGCAAAGGAAATCTTCAAGAAGATGACAGCACTCCTTAGTGAATGTATGACAGCTGTTGGTGTAAAAAATGTATCAGCAAATATAGAAACACTTAAAAAATTCATAGAAGTAAGTAATAAGTGTGAGAGAGCATACAATGAAGCAGAAGAGAAGATTATCGATGCAGTATCTCATATAGAAGGTATTCTTATAGATATAGCAGGTGATAATACGAAGGAAGTAGGCAAGGCGGTATCAGAACTTTTGAAGATTCTTACAAAGGTATACAATCCGTTCCTTGTACATGAAAATGATGAGAAGATAGCTTCCTTATCAGTAAAGATTAAGGGGCTTGCTGGCAAGTATAGCAAGCTTCCTAAGGAGGACGCCAAGGGTCAGGGCGAAGAGCTTAAGGATGCATTGGAAGAGCTTAAGGTATACCTTGACAAGGCAAATGAAGGCGATGCACCAAACTTCTTCACATTAGGTTATTACCTCACATTTGAGAAGGATGCTAAGACGGAGGCAGAGCTTTCATCAGATGTCTCTGCTATGAATAAGATGACAAGAAAGTATCTTGATGATAACTTTATGACAGCGTTCTTAAAGGACATTGAAAAAGGTCTTGAATATGCTGATAAGAAATCCAACGAGCAGAAGAAGGAAGTTCTTACAGTTGCAGAAGATATGCTTCAGTTCTTGAATGGAGATACAATCGATATTAAGACTCTTTTAACAAAGGAAAAGGCTATAATCAAGGAAGTGGAAGAGTCAATCAACCGCCTTGATATAGTAAAGGATAGTGTGGCGTATACATTTAAGTCAGCATTTAGCGCTGCGGTGGAGACATACGTTGAAGCTATGAAGCTCAAGGATAAGAAGAAGCTCAATAGACATGAGCAGAGTATCTTTGACAATACTGATTATAATTTGATAGTGGAAAATATGAAGATACCAGTTCTCAGAATTAAAGAGGATTATGAGAAGAAATTTGCCAATGCGGATAATAAGTGGGATGACGATGCAGTAGCAATGGTAGACTACTTAAAGGAACAGGCAGCAAAGATGGTTTACAAGGTAAGCCGTGCCATGGCTAAGGCAAGAGCTATCAAGCTTATGGAAGAGGTTGGTATCCCTGACGCAAGAAAGAGATATAAGCAGTATCCATTCGAGTTCTCCGGTGGTATGAGACAGCGTATAGTTATAGCTATTGCACTTTCAGCTAATCCTGATATTCTCATCTGTGATGAGCCGACAACAGCCCTTGACGTTACTATACAGTCACAGATTCTTGAGCTTATCAATAGACTTAAGGAGCAGAGAAAGCTTTCAGTCGTGTTTATCACACATGACCTCGGTGTAGTAGCTAATATGGCAGACAAGATCGCGGTTATGTATGCTGGTAAGGTAGTAGAGTATGGTAAAGTTGATGAGATTTTCTATGATCCAAAGCATCCATATACATGGGCATTGCTTTCATCTATGCCAGATCTTTATACAAAGGAGAAGCTTGAGGCTATCCCAGGTACACCACCAAACATGATTCATCCACCAAAGGGTGATGCATTCGCTGCAAGAAATAAATATGCTATGAAAATTGACTTCGAGCAGCAGCCACCTATGTTTAAGGTTACTGATACACATTATGCAGCTACATGGCTGTTACATCCAAATGCTCCAAAGGTTGAGCTTCCAGCGATTGTGACAGAGCGTATAGCGAGAATGAAGAGAATGGAGGCTGAAAGCAATGAGTAAATTTGATAATGCCGAAGTTTTATTGGATGTACAGCACTTAAAGCAGTATTTCGGTGGACGTCGTGGTGTCAAAGCTGTAGATGACGTAAGCTTTAAGATTCACAAGGGTGAAGTATTAGGTGTGGTAGGTGAGTCCGGATGTGGTAAGACTACAACAGGACGTACTATCATCAAGATATACGAAGCTACTGGTGGTAAGGTATTCTTTGGTGGAGAATGTATATCAGTAGGTATCCAAGAACTCAAAGAACAGTATAAGAATGCTAAGAAGGAGGGCAATGCAGAGGAAGCGAAGAAAATTGCTGCTGAGATTGCTGAGGGTAAGAAAATCAATAAAACCCACACTTCAAGAAATATCAACAAGATGCAGATGATATTTCAGGATCCTGTAGCATCTCTTAATCCTCGTATGACAGTACGTGAGATTATCGCAGAAGGCTTCGCAATCAGAGGCATAAAAGATAAGGAATATATCAACAAGAGAGTATACGAGGTACTTGACCTTGTAGGTCTTGTTCCAGAGCATGCAGATAGATATCCTCATGAGTTCTCGGGTGGACAGCGTCAGCGTATCGGTATAGCCAGAGCCATTATCCTTGAGCCGGAGCTTATCATAGCTGATGAGCCAATCAGTGCTCTTGATGTATCTATACAGGCACAGGTTATCAATCTGTTAAATGAGCTTAGAAATAAAATGGGACTGACAATTATGTTTATTGCACATGACCTCTCTGTTGTTAAGTATTTTTCAGACAGAATAGCAGTTATGTACTTTGGAAAGCTTGTAGAGCTTGCTGACGCAGATGAACTCTTTGAGAATCCATGTCACCCATATACAAAATCGCTTCTTTCAGCGATTCCAGTGCCAGATCCTCATTATGAGAAGAGGCGTAAGAGAGTTATTTACACTCCAGAGTTTGATAGTGACCGTTCAGAGGTATCAGAGCTTCGTGAGGTAACACCTGGTCATTTCGTACTCTGTACATCAAAGGAATTTGAAAGATTTCAGAGTGAAATAAACAAATAATACATTATACAGTAAATAGTTCAATTCTTATTGACCTAGATAACGCCATCCCCAAGGTGTTATCTAGGTTTTTTATTGTCTAGGAAAGTTTTTGAAACTTTCCTAGACAATAAAAATAAGATGAGCACTCGCACGAGAAGAAAATGTCAGCTTAAGCTGACCGTGCTCGACTCGGAAAGTGGAGCAAGTCCCTCATGATTGATAGAGAATTGGGGTGTTGAAGTGGACTTGTCCACTTGGTTCTTGTATAGGAAAGTTTTTGAAACTTTCCTATAAAAAAAACGCTCCGCTAGGATGAGCAGAACATTTTTGATAAATGCTGCATATTATAAAATGAAGACATATGGAGATATGTTTATGGCGGAATATTTTGGAAATATTTGCACATGCAGAAAATGTAATGGTATTGTACACACTATAAGAAGAGGAGATACACTTTACTTACTCAGCAGATATTACAATGTAACTATCAATGAGATTATGCGCGCAAACGCAAATGTAAACATTTATAATCTACAAATAGGCGACCAGATATGCATACCTGTAAAACGACCTATGCCAACAACTCCAAACAGACCATCGCCAATGCCAAATCAGAATCAGCAAAGACCACCGATGGTGCAGCCTAGGAATGAGGAAAACAACAGGACAGATAATCTTGATGATTTAATTGAAGATTTGCTTGATGCCAATGATAATCGACAGAGAATGCAGTCAGAAAACATGATGGAGAGTAGCACAGATACAGAAAGTATGCAGGTTGATGCTCAGGTTATGGATGAGAGTTCATCAGATACAATGGAAGCATCAGCCCCATGCTGTGGCAGTATGAGAGTAAAGGATATACTTAAGAATGAAAATATGACTCTTGAGGAATTGGCAAAGCTGCTGAAAGATATGTAGAACATAATGATTGCAGTTATACACAAATTATGAGTTGACCATAATTCTAAAAAACCAGGGTAAGACGATTTATTCTCCCTGGTTTTTTAGATATTTTTTTTGAGAAGCAGCTCTAAATCTTTGAAAGAGCAAGTTTAATCGTCGGCACCTTGGAGGGCTGTATAGCCACTTTCACCAGTACGAACCTTGAAGACGTCCTCTACTTCATATATAAATATTTTGCCATCCCCTATATGTCCAGTGTAAAGAGCTTCTCTTGTGGCATTTACGACATCCATAACGGGTACTTTAGAGATAACCATATCAACCTGAATCTTAGGTAAAAGTCTCATATCGACCTCTGTACCTCTGTAATACTCAGTTGCACCTTTTTGTGTTCCACAACCAAGAACGTGAGTTACGGTCATACCAGTGACACCGATATCATTCATTGCCTTTTTGAAACGTTCAAATCGAGCCTCCTTCATTAGAATTTGAACCTTCGTAATGTTTTTGTTGCTTGATTTTTTTGAGGACTGGACAATAGCTGGGATAGCCACATCTATTTTCTCAGAGCCTATGGTTTCGTACTCTACATCAGCATCACTCATAAAATTATTACCAGAAATTTCGAAGCCAGCATAAGCACTTGAAAGACCATGCTCGGCACAATCAAGACCTTCAAGCTCCACATGGGCAGGAACTCTTAAACCTACAGTATGTTTAATGATAGTGGAGGCAATCAGAATAGTAACAGAAACCCATGCAATGACTGAGATAGAGCCTAACAACTGTAAACCAAGCTGTTCCACACCGCCACCATAGAATAATCCTTTGGCGCAACCATTCTGACCTGTTGAAAAAAGACCGACACTTATTGTACCGAGAATCCCGCAGCCTAAATGTACACCGATTGCACCGACAGGGTCATCAATCTTGCATACATGGTCAATAAATTCAATAAGTAAAACAACGGCGATGCCAGAGATAATACCCTCAATAGCGGCGCCACTCATTGATATACAGTCAGCACTAGCCGTAGAGATTACAAGACCTCCAAGTGTGCCGTTTAAAGTCATGGAAACATCAGGCTTTCTGTATCTGAACCATGTAAATAGAAGCGATGTAACTGTAGAAACAGCTGCGGTAAGTCCAGTTACAGAGAAAATTTTTCCTATGAGGTCGCCTCTCCAAAGCACCGAACCATCTGTATTTACAGTAGCTCCTTCAATGCCTACAGTTGAACCACCATTAAATCCAAACCAGCAAAACCACAAAATCATAATTCCGAGAGCTGCCAGTGTTAGATTGTGTCCCTGAATGGCACGGGAACGTCCTTTTTTATCATATTTTCCAATACGTGGACCTAAAAGTTTTGCACCGACTAAGGCAGCACACCCCCCAACGGTATGAACGGCTGTTGAACCAGCTAAGTCATGAAAACCTAAGTCTGATAACCAGCCTTGACCCCAAATCCAATGACCAGATACTGGATATACCAGTAATGACATAACCACACTATATATGCAATAAGCCTTGAAATTAGTACGCTCTGCCATAGCACCTGATACAATAGTAGTAGCAGTGGCACAGAAAACTGCTTGAAAAATGAAGAATACGGAAAAAGGAACTCCGTCAGGTAGAATAGAATGATAATCTCCTGTGGCAAAAAGATGTATTCCACCCAAGATGTCGCTTGTAGTACCAAACATAATTCCGAATCCGGCAATCCAGAATAGTGGAATACCTATACTTACATCTACCAGATTTTTCATAACAATATTACCGGCGTTTTTTGCACGGGTTAGTCCTGCCTCTAGCATACAGAAGCCTGCCTGCATAAAAAATACAAGAGCTGTGCATACAAGTAGCCAAACAGTATTATTTGATGAAAACTCCATATACATTCCTCCTTTTGTTGTGTGTTTAGTTTAATATACAATAGAAAAATTGATTTGAATATTGTAGAAATAAATGAGGTTTTATGTATAGTTGCACAAAAATGAACTTGATATTTTCTGGATGAGTATTATAATGTGTAAGGAAAAATTATGACATCACAAAGGAGAGACAGATATGGCCATAACGATAGGTAAATTATGTAAGGATGTAAATCAGAAATACAAAATGCAACTAGTTGCAGGCAAAAATGGATTGGAAAGCATAGTAAATTGGGTGCATATAGTTGAGGATATAGAGGTTGCATCATTCCTTTTAGGCTATGAGCTTGTATTTACAACAGGAATCGGAAATATACAAAATGATGGCTATATGCTCAATTTTGTTAAAGGTCTTGTGGAGAGAGAGGTCAGTGGTCTGGTTGTAAATATAGGTCCTTATATTAAGTCTGTGCCAAAGGAGGTTATTGAGTATTGCGATGTAAATAACTTTCCACTTTACACCTGTCCATGGGAGATGCGTCTTGTGGAGATAACCAGAGATTTGTGCAAAAAGATAATTAACAGTGAGGTCAATGAAAAAAAGCTTGAAAGTGATTTGAAGGATTACATATTTTATCCGGCACAGAGGGAGAGGATTCAGTATGTTCTTGAACGCAGGGGACTTATGCGTGATGTCAATTATTGTGTGATTACTATGGGACTGGACAATGGAGACAATACCGTGACCGAAAATGATAATGTCAGACTGGAGTTTTTTGCTAGAAGGGAGATAGAAAAGTGGGCATCAGGGAAATATGTACTGTTCTGGCATGAAAGATATATGTCAATTGTCATAGCAGGTATAGAGGACAGTAAAATTAAGGAATTCGTAAATGCCATGAAAGAGCATAGTGTTGAACGTTTCAATATAAGAATGGGAGTGAGCTCAAATGTTGATAATCTCAGCAAGCTTGACATAGTTTATGAGCGTTCAAGAGAGGTTTTTACCATGTGTATGAAGAAGAAGGATTGCGTTCTGTTTTATAATGATTTAGGTATATATAAGATACTTATGTCTGTTAAGGACAAAAATGTGCTGAAAGATTTTTCTTCCAATATACTAGGTGCGATTAAGGAATATGATAAGAATAACTCAACGGATTATTGTGATTTCTTAAAAATATTTATAGAAAATGATGGTAGTATACAAAAAACATCAGAAGAGCTCTTCGTGCACAGAAATACAATAAATTATAAGATATCAAAGATTAAGAAGATTACAGGTATGGATATAATGGAGCTGGAGAACCTTCTTCTTATTAAGCTATCTATAGAAATAGATAATATATAGTTATAAAGATATAAATCAGGTGTTGTGCAAATGCACATAAAATATTGGTAATATATTTCTTGCAAATAAAGAATTAAGAATTATAATAACACCATACTTGTTAAGACAGGTAGGGAAGCAAAGGCGCTTACAGCATAGTTGTAAGCGTTTTTTGTGCATATAGGCATAAATAAGGTTAAAGGAGAGATTGATATGACAGGTGAAGAAGTAGTAAGCAAGCATTTGAAGTATAACCTCCAATCATGGAGTAAGCAGAAGGGATTAAATCCGATTCCAATCGAGAAGGCGGAAGACATTTATATGTGGGATTACGATGGTAACAGATACACCGATATGTCTTCGCAGCTGGTAAATCTCAATGTTGGTTTTGGGAACAAGGCTATTGCAGATGCAATTAAGGAACAGGTTGATAAGTATTGTTTTGTAGCACCTAGCTATGCATCAGAACCCCGTTCAGAATTGGCGGAAATGATTATTGGTCTTATGCCTGACAATATGGGGAAGGTGTTTTTTACAAATGCAGGTGCAGATGCAAATGAAAATGCGGTAAAAATTGCCAGAATGTTCACTGGAAGAAATAAGGTGATGAGTCGATACAGAAGCTATCATGGTTCATCATTTGGAGCAGGAAATCTGACAGGTGAGCCGAGAAGATATCCGTTAGAGCCAGGTATTCCTGGATTTATCAAATTTTTTGACCCATATATTTATAGAGAGAGGATTCCGTTTGAAAGTGAGGAAGCGGCTACAGAATTCTATCTTGGTAAGCTGAGGGAGCAGATTATATACGAAGGTCGGGATACAATCGCTGCTATAGTAATGGAGACAATCACAGGTTCTAATGGTGTAATCATTCCACCAAAAGGTTATCTCCCTGGTGTCAGAAAGCTTTGTGATGAATTTGGAATTATGATGATATGCGATGAAGTAATGGCAGGTTGGGGAAGAACAGGAAAGATGTTTGCATTTGAGAATTTTGATGTAAAACCAGATATTGTAACCTTTGCAAAGGGTGTAACATGTGGCTACATTCCTTTAGGTGGTGTTGTAGTTAGCAAGAAAATTGCAGAGTATTTTGATGATCATCTTCTATCGTGTGGTCTTACATATAGTGGTCATCCACTTGCATGTGCAGCAGGAAAAGCATGTGTACAGTACTATAAGGATGCTGACATCCTAGGAAATGTTAATAAGGTAGGCAAGGTATTAGGTGAGCAGCTTGAACAGCTTAAGAAAAAGCATAAGAGTGTAGGTGATGTAAGATACATCGGCTTATTTTCTAGTATAGAGCTTGTAAAGGATAAGGAAACAAAAGAGCCACTTGTGGAGTATGGCAGGGATCCAGAAGGAAAGATGAGTAAGATAATTGGAATGCTTAAGAAGAAGGGCTTTATGACATATTCTCATGAAAATATGGTTTTCGTGAATCCACCACTTATTATTACAGAGAAGCAACTTTTAGAGGAACTTGTAAAGCTGGATGAGGTTTTAGAGTTTGTTGACAATGAAATGATATAAAGCTTAGTTAAGTAAGAAATTTAACAGTAAGAAGGAGGCATGTTCTATGAGAAAGACATTAAGGAGATTAATAGCTGTAGCATTAACAGGTGTGATGGTATTATCGCTATTTGCATGTGGAGGTGACAGTAAAGAGAGTAATAAGGATTCAAGTGTATTAAATGTAGCAATGGCAATAAACCCACCGACACTTGATCCGTGGCTCTCTACAGCAGCGGCAGTAAGAGATACAAACAGAGGCATTTATGAGGGTTTATTTGAGCTTGATGAAAATCTTGAGCCAAAGGAACAGCTCTGTGAGTCGTATGAGGTTGATGAGGAATATAAGGTATGGACCTTTAAGTTAAGACAAGGCGTGAAGTTTCATAATGGAGATGAGATGAAGGCAGAGGATGTTGTTGCTTCGCTTAACTGTTGGGCGGAGAATAATGTAGCAGCACCTTCAGTTATAACAGCAGGTGAAAAGTTTGAGGTTGTAGATGATTACACTGTTAAGATTGAACTTACAAAACCAGCATTTACATTCTTGAATGTACTTACGTCACCATGCCAGTTTGCAGCTATTACAACAAAGGAGTGCATAGAGGCAAGAACAACAACAGGTGTTACAGAATATATTGGTACAGGCCCGTTGAAGTTTGAAGAATGGAAGCAGGATAGTTATGTAAAATTCTCGAAGTTTGAGGATTATCAGTCACCAGGATATGACCTTACAGGTGATGCAGGAAACAAGGTGATAAATTTTGATGAGGTTTACTATTATATAGTTACTGATTCGTCGATCCGTACAGCAGGTATCATGAGTGGTGAGTATGACATTGCACAGACGATATCATATGATGATATTGATCAATTAAGCTCAAATTCAGATATCACTCTTGTTAATAACTTAGTAGGAAACTATGCGGTCGCTCTTGATAAGAAAGATGGTCCTTTTGCGGATGAGAAGGTCCGTCAGGCAGCAGCATATGCTATTGATGTAGATGAGATTATGGCAGCAGCTGTACCTAATTCGGAATATGTTGAGAAATATTCAAGTTTCATGTATAAGGGAGGATTATGGGGAACAGACTCAGGCTCAGAGTATTGGAACCAGAAGAATGCGGAGAAGGCTAAATCGCTTCTTGAGGAATCAGGTTACGATGGAACAAGTGTGGTGCTTCTTTCAACAACAGCATACCCAAGATGGATTGATGCAACCTTGATACTCGAGAAACAGTTGGAGGAGGTTGGCTTCAACGTCGAGGTACAGACATATGATTGGGCAACAATGCTTGATATGAAGAAGGATCCTGCACAGTTTGATGGTGCATTATTGTGGTGGCCATTGGCAACAGTGCCTACAGCATTAAAGCTTAATCAGACAGGTCCTGACGGATGGATCATTTTCGATGAGGTTGCAGCATCATTTGAGAAACTCAATGCATCGAAGTCAGTAGATGAGGCAAAGGAAACATGGTCAGAATTGAATTATTTCCTATTAGAGACGGCTTCATCATTGCCATTAGCTTATTTTAGTGAGCCATATGCAACAAATGGTGTAAAGGATTTTATACCATTTATAGGAATGAACATTTACGGATGTTCTAAGTAATAGGTGAAATATAGCAGCTGGCTGTTCAGTGACAAAGAATGGCCAGTTGTTTTAGAAATGAGGTGAATGTATGAAAAAATATGTTGGTAAACGAATATTTAGTGTTATTGTAACATTATTTGTCTTATCATTATTCATTTTCTTTCTAACCCACAGTACAGCAGGTGATCCGGCCTCAAATATGTTAGGTTCGGATGCTACAGAGGAGCAGGTTGAACAATTAAGAGAAGAATTGGGGTTAAACGACCCTTTACTCACTCAGTATTTTAACTGGATAGCTGATGCTCTTAAGGGTGATTTTGGAGATTCTTATTTCAGAAAGCAGTCAGTTATTGAAGCAATTGGTGAATGTATAACACCAACACTGGAATTAGCGTTGTATGCAGAGATTCTTGCTATCATTATTTCTATTCCATGTGGAATATTTGCTGCTAAGAAAAAGGGCGCAGCTACAGATTTAGGTGTGAGTGCATTTGCACTTGTAGGTTTGTCAGTTCCTTGTTTTATATATGGCTTACTGTTAATATTATATTTCGGAGTTGATTTGGGCGTTTTACCTGTATCAGGCTATAAAACAATTGAAGAGTATGGCACCTCAGAACATTTTAGTTATATGGTATTACCTATTATTTCACTTGCACTTACGCAGGCACCGCTTTTGACGAGAATAACAAGGTCATCTATGGTTGAGGTGTTAAGTTTAGATTATATAAAAACTGCAAAAGCCAAAGGATTAAAGGGAACAACTATATTAACAAAACATGCATTTAGAAATGCTTTCAATACTATACTTACCGTTTTAGGTCAGAGCATAGGAAGCCTTGTGGCAGGTGCAGCTGTTATTGAAACACTATTTAATATACCTGGTATGGGGCAGCTTGTTGTAAATGCGGTATTAAAGAGAGATTACCCACTTATACAGGGGCTTGTACTTGTAATAAGTCTTGTATATATAGTTATTAACTTTACAATTGATATGCTGTATGGAGTAATTGACCCACGAATCCGAGTTAGTGGTAAATCATAATGTGGAAGAAAGGGTGAGTCCGTATGAAGAATACAGAGAAGGGCATAGGAAAAGAGGCCATAAGAGAGTCAAGAAAATTAAAATTAAAAATATTTATGAAAAACAAGCTTGCTGTGGTAGGTCTTGTAATTACAATTCTTATTGTTTTTCTGGGGGTGTTTGCAGATGTTATTTGCCCAGAAGGACCGTACGTTATGGATATAGCAAAGAGATACATCGAACCATGTGGAGAATATATTTTTGGAACAGACAAGATGGGAAGAGATGTATTTGCACGTATTGTTTATGGTATCAGAATATCGTTGCTTGTAGGAGCAGTAACAACACTTGTTACATTTATATTCGGAATGGTATTGGGAATGATTGCTGGATATTTTAAGAAGGTAGATAACATTATTATGAGAATATGTGAGGCGCTTATGTCAATACCACCAGTACTTATGGCAATAGCATTGATGTCAGCACTTGAACCCAGTATAACTAGTGTAATAATGAGCTTGTGTATCGTATACACACCGCAGATAGCGAGAGTTGCAAGAGGAGCCACTATAGCAGCCAAGGAAAATACATATATAGAAGCAGCAACAGCGCAGGGAGCTTCGTCTCTTAGAATTTTATTACATCATATTGCTCCCAATATTTTGTCACCTGTTATCGTACAGGGAACATATATTTTTGCGACAGCTATTATACTTGAAGCATCACTTAGCTTTTTAGGAGCTGGCATACCAGCTCCAGCGCCAAGCCTTGGTAATATATTATATGAGGCTAAGGAGGGTATATTTACAGCTAACTGGCTTACGATTTATCCAGGTATTGCAATGGTATTGACTGTTTTAGGTATCAACATTTTAGGTGATGGATTGAGAGATGTTTTAGATCCAAAGTCAAATTAGAAAGGCGGGTTGATTATATGACTGAGAAGAATAAAGAATTACTCAGAGTAGAAAATTTAAAAACTACCTTTAAGACGGTAAGAGGAACAGTTACATCAATCGATGGAGTCAGCTTCAGTGTTGGAAAAGGAGAAATATTAGGTGTTGTTGGCGAATCTGGATGTGGAAAGAGTGTTACATCACAGTCTATAATGAGACTTTATGATGAAAAAAAGTTGGTCACCTATGAAGGTGAAATTTTCTTTAATGGTGAAAACTTATTGGAGTATAGTGAAAAGCAGATGAGAACCATAAGAGGAAATAAGATTGCGATGATATTTCAGGATGCCTTAAGTTCTCTAAATCCTGTGTTTACCTTAGGTGAGCAGATATCGGAAGCGTTAATGCTTCATCAGGGAATGAAAAAGAAAGAAGCTATGGTAAAGGCAGAAGAGATGTTGAGACTTACAGGTATTCCTGCACCTGAGAAGCGTGTCAAATGTTATCCTCATGAGTTGTCAGGTGGTATGAGACAAAGAGCGATGATTGCTATGGCACTCTGCTGCCAGCCAGAGCTTCTTATAGCTGATGAACCGACGACAGCACTTGATGTGACTATACAGGCACAGATACTTGAATTGATAGTTAAGCTTAACAATACTTTGGATATGGGAATTATGCTTATAACACATGACCTTGGAGTAGTTGCCCAGATATGCCAGAGAGTTATAATAATGTATCTTGGACAGGTAGTAGAAGAAGGTAAGATTGATGATATTTTCGACAATCCAAAGCATCCATATACTATGGGGCTGATTAAATCGATACCTACATTAAATACAAACAGAAAAGAGCCACTATATATGATAAAGGGAACTGTACCTGCACTAGGACAGGAGGGAGGAGGATGTAGATTTTGTGATAGATGCAATTATGCTACAGATAAATGTAAGAATACTCCGCCTGAGATTATGGATATAGGAGCTAACAGGAAGGTAAGGTGTCATAATTATTCAGAAATTACAAAGTTGTAGATAAGGTGGTGAATGCAATGGTTGTTAAAAAGACAAAAAACCCAATGGAAAGATATGAACAGGATAAGGTGATTCTGGAGGTTAGAAAACTGAATAAGCATTTTAATATTGACAGCAGGATGCGAGTTGCTGCAAAGTCAGTAAAAGCAGTAAACAATGTATCGTTTGATATAAAGGAAAATGAAACCTTCAGCCTTGTAGGGGAATCGGGTTGCGGAAAAAGTACAACAGGACGTACAGTACTAAGACTTATAGAACCAACTAGTGGTGAAATATATTATAAGGGAAAGAGTTTTCTTGAACTGTCGGGTAAAGAACTTAGGAAGGAACGTCAGAATCTTCAGATGGTATTTCAGGACCCATATACATCTCTCAATCCAAAGATGACCGTGGGTCAGATAATAGAAGAACCGCTGATTATTCACAAACTCTACGAAAATAAGCAGGAGAGGGTAAACAAAGTATTGGAAATGATGGAAAGGGTAGGACTAAGGAAAGATCAGTACTACAGATATCCTCATGAATTTTCAGGTGGACAGAGGCAGAGAATAGGTCTTGCAAAGGCGTTGATAGTTAACCCAAAGCTTATTGTGTGTGATGAGCCAGTATCAGCCCTAGACGTATCTATTCAGTCGCAGATACTTAATTTGTTGCAGAATATAAAAAAAGAAATGAATGTGTCATATTTGTTTATATCACACAATATAAGCGTTGTGAGATATATTTCAGACAGAATTGCAGTAATGTATCTGGGACATATTGTTGAGATTGCACCCACGGATGAGCTATTTAATAATCCAAAGCATCCATATACCCAGGCATTATTATCAGCTGTACCGGAAGCTGATCCACACTTAAAGAAAGAAAAGATAGAGTTAAAGGGGGATATACCTTCACCAATAGACCCACCTTCTGGTTGCCCGTTTCATACCAGATGTCCGAAGGCAAGAGATGATTGTAAATATGCAGAACCAGTGTACACGGACATCAATGAAGAACATAGGGTTGCGTGTCTCCTTTACGAATATTAAGGCAGAAGGGTTGGTGTTTTTATGATTAAAGAAATATATGCAGATATAGCATTTATAAGAGGAAGTGTTATAACTGTCGATAATGATAATAGCATAGCTGAGGCTGTTGCTATAAAAGGAAATAAAATAATTTATGTAGGAAGTAATAAAGGGGTAGAAGATTATCTTGGAGCGGATACCAACGTTATTGACCTTAAGGGAAGAACATTGATGCCAGGATTTATCGATGCACATTCTCATTTTATGTTGATATCGATGATGCTCAACAATATAGTTATACCCATTGACTATAAAGTATGTAAATCAATTGAAGATATAAAAGAAATAATTGGAATAGAGGTGAAGAAGAAAAAAGCGGGTGAGTGGATAATACTTCAGGGATATGATAATGAGAAGCTTGAGGAAAAACGGCATCCAAATTGTAAAGATTTAGATGAGGTGGCGCCAAATAATCCTGTTTGGTGTGTTAGGGTAGATTTGCATACAGGTGTCTGCAATAGTATGGCTCTTAGGCTTGCGGGCTGGACAAAAGAAAGTGTAAAGAAGTTTCAGCCAGGCGAACTGGATATTGATGAAAACGGAGAACTTACTGGGCTTGTAAAAGAAGAGGGATTTGGGTATATCAATTCACTATTGACATATGATGACGAAAAATTACTAGAAGCATATAAGATGTGCGATAGAATGTTCTTAAAATATGGAATAACAAGTGTGCATGATGCTGGCGCGTATGGTGGACAATTTGTTAAAGTATTACAGAATGCGAGTCTCAGTGGTGATGTATATGTGCGAATATATGAAATGGTATACAGAATGTTGGGAAAAAATTCTATCAGAGATTTTGTATATGAGCATATTAAAACAGGACTTCATACAGGAATCGGCAATGAGCATTATAAGTTAGGACCAGCGAAGTTGATTATTGATGGAAGTACAACGGCACCATCTTGCTCTACAAAGGAACCTTATAGCCATGAACCAGATTTACCACGAATCATTAACTGGACGCAGGAAGAGATGGATACTTTTTTTGCTGACGCGCATCTTGCGGGATTTCAGATAACTGCTCATTGCGTTGGAGATGATGCAGTTGAAAAGATGATAAATTCCATAGAGAAGGTTTTGACCAAATATCCTAGGGAAAATGCCAGACCTCGTATTGAACACTGCGCTATAATAAATAAGGAATTGCTAGGACGCATAAAAAAACTTGGAATAATTCCAATTAGCAATCCAGGATTTATAGCAGTCAATGCCAAGGAATACAATAAGTATTATGGTGAAAGAGTGGAGATGATGTTTGCTAATAAGAGTTATATTGATGAAGGAATATTAGTGGCGGCAGGTTCAGATTCACCAGTTATAGATGCCAATCCGTTGCTTGGGATATGGGGCGCGGTAGTACGAAAAGATATATTTAATGGTGTTGAATGTGGTCCAAATCAGAAAATATCAGTAATGGATGCAATCCGTATGTTTACCATAAACGGAGCGTATGCAAGCTTTGATGAAGGTATAAAAGGAAGCATAGAGGTAGGGAAGCTTGCGGATTTTATTGTTCTGTCGGAAGATATTCTTTTAAGTGAGCCTGAACGTATAAGAGAGATTAGTGTAACAGATACATATATAGATGGAAAATTAGTTTTTCAGGCATAGAATAAATAGATAAGTTATAGTGAGGAGGATGTTTATGTACCAGTGCAGTTTAGAAAGAATGAAAGAAAAACTTGAAACATTTGCACGGTTTGGAGATACAGGTAATGGAGGAATTACAAGGTACTCTCTTTCAGAAGAAGCAATTATGGCAAGAAATGAATTTATAAAGAGAATGGAAGCTATAGGAGCAGTTATTGAAAAGGACGATATGGCAAATGTGTACGCGACTATATCAGGAAGTGATCCACATGCAAAGAGAATTGTAATGGGCTCTCATGCAGATTCAGTAATGAATGGTGGAAATTATGACGGAATATTAGGTGTAATATCGGCTATGGAGGTTCTCGAAACTGTTGTTACAGAAGCTATTCCTCATAAACATCCGTTGACAGCAATGATATGGACCAATGAGGAAGGGGCGCTTTATCCTCCAGCAATGATGAGCTCTGGTGTTGTTTGCTATAAGTTTCTACCAGAGAATATAAAAGCAAATTTTGAATATGAAGATATGATGAATTCAAAGAATGTATTAGATGGAAAAACTACTTTTGAAGAAGCACTTATGCGTTCTGGTTTTAGAGGTAGAATAGAGAACAGACTTAGCAGGGAAAATGCGAAATGTATGTTTGAGACGCATATTGAGCAAGGACCTATTCTTGAAGCAGCAGGAAAAAACATTGGTATTGTAAAATGTGTCTTAGGAATGTTTAATTATAGAATCAGATTTTACGGACAGACATCCCATGCTGGAACATTTCCTATGAATAAGAGAAAAGACGCGCTGTATGCAGCTGCAGAGGCCATATGTTATATTCATGAAGAGATAGATAAGCTGGGTATTGCAGAGCTTGTATATACTACAGGTGAGATAGTGTGTCATCCTAATATTCATACGTGTGTGCCAGATTTGGTAGATATATCAATAGATGTGCGCCACGAGGACACAGAGGCTCTCAAAAGAGTTGAAAAAGTTGTGATGGGGCTTGAAAAACTTTCGTTTGCTGGTTGCAAATGTAAGACTGAATTACAGTGGAAAAGAGACACAGTATATTGGGATAAGGAACTTGTAGGATATGTTGAGGAGAGTGCAAAGGAGGCAGGGGCAAATTATAAATGTATTCACTCTGGTGCAGGTCATGACGCACAATTTGTATCGTATATGATTCCTACGACAATGATCTTTGTAAAGTCAAAGGAAGGGTTATCTCATTGCGAGAAGGAGTATTCAGAGCCTGAGGATTGCACTATGGGAGCAACCATTATGCTAAATGCGGTGTTGAGGGCAGATAAGAAGGAATAGAAGGGGTGACATTTATGTTGAAGCAAAGAGAAATGCGACGAAATGACAGAGTAGTGTCTGAGGAGGAGGCAAAGAATATTTTGACAAAAGCTGCGTACGGAGTACTTGCAACAATAGGAGAGGACCAATATCCTTATGGTATTCCTTTAAGCTATGCATATGCTGATGGAAAAATATATTTTCATTGTGCGAAGGATATGGGGCATAAACTGGAAAATATAAAATACTCAGATAAGGTGTGCTTTACGGTTGTAGGTGAAACCAAGGTGCTTCCAGAAAAGTTTTCTACGATCTTTGAAAGCACAGTTGTGTTCGGTAAGGTTTGTGAGGTAGAAGGGGAAGAAAAAATAAAGGCACTTATGTATATAGTGGAAAAATATTCAAGTGATTATATCACTGAGGGAAGAAAATATGTAGAACAGTCAGGACATCAGGCCTCAGTATATAAGATAATAACGGAAAAGATAAGCGGAAAGTCAAGAAAAATGTAAATTGAGAACAAGGCAAATAAAAACAGATATGGAGGTAAGGTATATGGCATATTCATTTACAGCACCAAAGAGAACAATTATAGGAAAGGGCTCGCTTGCTTCAAGTGCGGATTATATCAAAGAGCTTGGAAGAAAGGCATTTATCGTGACAGGCAAAATTGTAACAAAAATGGGAACAGTAGGTATCCTCACAGATATGCTTGTAAATGTTGGTATAGACTATGTTATATTTAATGATATTGTAGGTGAACCAACTGATGATATGATAGCTACAGGCGTTAATGCATACAAGCAGAACAAGTGTGATTTCTGTATAGGAATTGGTGGTGGAAGTCCTCTTGATAGTGCCAAAGCAATTGTTGCCATGGCGACACTGGGAGGAGAGATTTCAGATTATGTGGGAAAAGAAATATCAGGAAATTTTCCACCTCTTGTTCTTATCCCAACTACAGCAGGAACAGGTTCAGAGGCAACAAAGTTCTTATGTGTAACCGATACAAAAAAGAATGTAAAAATGCTTTTGAAAGGCGACAAGCTTATACCTGATATTGCTATTATTGATTCATCGCTTACATTGAGCGCACCTCAATCAGTAACAGCAGCTACTGGAATGGATGCTCTTACACATGCTGTAGAATCGTATACATCAAAAAAAGCAAATACTCTGACAGATGTATATGCACTTTCGGCTATTAAGCGTATTTTTAATTTCCTGCCTACGGCATATGTTGACGGAAGTGATGAAAAGGCAAGAGAAGAGCTTGCCATTGCGGCGTATGAGGCAGGTATATGCATAAACAATGCATCAGTAACACTTGTACACGGTATGAGCAGACCTATCGGTGCATTATTTCATGTTCCACACGGTATTTCCAATGCTATGCTTATTAAGGAATGTCTAAGTTATGCACTTGACGGTTGCTATGATAGATTTGCAGATATTGCAAGAGTCATAGGTGTTGCCACAGCAGAGATGTCTGACGAGGCAGCAGCAAAATCATTTTTATATGCCTTGGATGAGATATGTAAAGCGTGCGAAATTCCAACTCTTGAAGAATACGGTATAAACAAGGAGAAATTCTTTGCTACTATTGATAAGATGGCAACAGATGCAATTGCCAGTGGAAGCCCGGCAAATACGATTAAGGAGATTGACAAGGAAGCAGTTGTAAATATATATAAAGAGCTTTGGAAATAGTGTTCCATACGCATTGTGATAGTATTGTTAAAATTTTAGGGCATTTCTTGTAATATTACTATAAAGATGATAAACTTATGATGTTAGAATGTGGAGAAAGTATATATAGGAATACATAATATATGTAAGAGCAAAGTGTAAATGAAGATAACAATATTGACAGTAGGTAAAATAAAAGAAAAATATTTCACAATGGCAATAGATGAATATTCAAAGCGTCTGAGCCGATACGTGAAGCTTGATATAGTGGAGGTGGCAGACGAAAAAACTCCAGATGGCGCATCTGAAACAGAGGAACGGTTGATACGTGAAAAGGAGGGGAAACGCATACTATCTAATCTTAAGGATGATTCTTATGTCATAACGCTTGAGATAGAGGGCAAGATGCTTGATTCTGTTGAATTGTCTAAAAAGATAGAGCAGATAGGGGTGTCTGGCAAAGGGCATATCACGTTTATAATAGGCGGCTCCTTGGGATTGTCTGATGAAGTGAAGAATAGGGCGAATTATAAGCTGAGCTTTTCAAAGATGACATTTCCGCATCAGTTGATGAGGGTTGTGCTGCTCGAGCAGATTTATAGGAGCTATAGAATATTGGGGAATGAACCATACCACAAGTAGAGTAGGTTTTTTCGCAGATTGGAATGTAATGGGTGGCGTATCATATCCTAAGGGATGAGATGTAAATATTGGGTTGAGTCGCAATCAACGAAAGGTTGTTTTCTTTTTAAATAATAATCTGATATGCTTTATGCATCAACAGAAAAGGAGATATGTTATATGGAAAATGTATTGGAGAATATCGGAAAAAGAATAGCAGAATGTAGAAGAAGCAAAGGCTTTACACAGGATGAGTTGGCGAATCGTCTTGGAGTAACGCCACAGGCACTAAGTAAGTGGGAAAAGGGTATAAGTAGCCCTGATGTGTCAATGCTTTTTATGATATGTGAAATATTGGGTGTGAGTTCTGACTTTTTGATAGGACTTAATAATAAAAGTATTACTGAAAATGGTGATGTGATAATTCAAAATGAAATATGGAATAATCTTAGACAAGGATTAGAACCACTAGAGTTGATATTTGGAGAGGATATAGTACCTATATTCATAGACAATGAATTTATCGATAAAATTGCGGAGCTTAGATTGCAGTTATCAAGAGAAGGAATATTAATGCCAATTGTATGTGTTAAAGACCAACTTTGTCTGAAATCAAATGAAATTATGATATTGGCATATCAAAATGTATTGTATTCTGAAGAGATAAATTTAATTAATGAAAATACGTTAGACTATATTATCGAAAAACTTGGTCAGGTTGTACGTAATAAATATGCAGAGATTATTAACGTGGATATATTAAGTGATATGCTTAATAATTTGAAAACAAAGTATCCGGTTTTGATTAATCAAATCGAATTTAATAAGATTCCTTATGGATTGATATTAGATGTGGTAAAGGCATTTATCAATAGAGGAAATGGAATGATTTATCTTCCTAAGATTATAGAAATTATTGAATGTGAGAAAAGGGAGAATGATTATATTACAACAGTGGAATTAGTAGAAAAAGTATGCAATCAGTTAGAGAAAAAAGATAATATTTGGGTAGTTTTGGGAACAAGAGAATGATTCGAAAATAAAAAGACCGCTTGCATTCACAAACGGTCTAGTGTATAATTCAAGTAGAAAGGTTATCGGAAGTAAAATCTCCGATGCCCCAGTAAAAAATATATAATACTAAGAAATTAGCATCTAAACTTTCTCAGGGGATAGATGCTTATTTCTTTTTATG
>JAFQVJ010000022.1 GCA_017408025.1 Lachnospiraceae bacterium | reverse complement strand
TAAATATGGACGTGTGACACCAAGGTTTCATAAATACATGAGTGTCATGCTTGCATGAACACTCATGTATTTGGAAACCGCACACGAACATGAGGAAGTAGCCCGAACAGGGCGGATTCCGAATGGTCGTAGGATTACGAGAGTGCAAAGCGCGAAGTAATCCGTAGGTGTCACACGTGTGCAAATCACCAAGTAATGCGTAGGTGTCACATAATAGAAAAACGAAAGAAAGGGAAGAGATATGGCAGAGTTTATATACCAGGCTTTAGACAGAAATGGTAAAACGAAAAAAGGGAATATAGAAGCTGACTCAATGGAAAGAGCTAAAGCCCACATAAAGTCAGAGGGAATGACCGTTCTGAAGATTGAGGAGGCATCTCTCCTTAATAAGGAAATTTCCATCGGAGGATTTGGTAGAAAAAAAGTAAAGTCTAGAGATTTGGGTATCTTCTGTAAGCAGTTTAAGAGTATACTTCATGCAGGTATTGGTATCGTGCAGGCACTTGATATGTTAAGTACTCAGACAAACAATAAAAAACTTCAGGAAGCACTTAAAAATGTAAAGGACAATGTACAAAAAGGTGAGACACTGGCAGGCGCTATGAAAAAAGAAAACGGTGTATTTCCTAATATCCTTATAAATATGATGGAAGCAGGTGAGGCGTCAGGTAGCCTTGAAGTTGCGTTAGAGAGAATGTCCACACACTTTGACAAGGATTCAAAGCTCAAGGGACTGGTTAAGCAGGCTATGATGTATCCTATAGTGCTGATGTGTGTAACCGTTGTTATTGTAGTTATTATGCTTGTTATGGTTCTTCCAGGATTTGAGGACACATTCTCCAGCATGGGAGAGGAGTTACCGGCATATACACAGATGGTTATGGGTTTGAGTGATTCTCTGGTAGATACGTGGTATATATGGATGATTGTCATAGCGGCTATAGTTATATGCTATAAGGCGTATGCACGTTCTGAGAGTGGTTCAAGAACCGTGGCTAGGGTAAAGCTTAAGATACCGGTGTTTGGAGCTCTTACCACCAAGACAGAGTGTGCCAGATTTTCGAGAACTCTTTCGACGCTGATGTCAGCAGGTATGCCTCTTATTGAGGCTATAGAGATAACAGGTAAGACCCTTGATAATATACTATATAAGGATGTGTTGCAGGAAGCGATAAAGCAGGTAAAGATAGGTATGCCACTATCTGCACCGCTCAAAGCAAGTGGTCTCTTCCCACCGATGGTTATACATATGCTGACAATCGGTGAGGAATCGGGTTCTGTTGAAAGTATGCTTGACAACGTGGCAGAGTACTATGATGAGGAAGTTGAGATAACGACAAAGCAGGCAACATCAATGATGGAGCCACTTATCATTGTAGTTATGGCGGTAGTAGTTGTTGCCATAATAGCGGCAATTTACGCGCCAATCTTAGGAATGTACGGACTTGCAGAGGGTTAGTTTGGAGGAAACAACGCAAAGCGATGGCAGAGGCTCCAAACATGCTAGTTTGGAGGAAATATCGCAAAGCGATGGCAGAGGCTCCAAACATGCTAGTTTGGAGGAAATATCGCAAAGCGATGGCAGAGGCTCCAAACATGTTAGTTTAGAGGAAACAACGCTCATTAAAAAGTTAATAATTCCTGCAACCCGACGCAGGAATTAGGGCATATGCCCATATATACGTGAGACAACGTGATAACCGTGTTTCACAGAAAAAACACTATAAAACACAAATGGAGGATTTTAACATGAAGAAGTTAAGAGAAATGAAGAAGAATAACAAAGGTTTCTCCCTCGTAGAGTTAATCGTTGTTATCACAATCATGGTAGTACTTATCGCAGTACTTGGTTCAACAATTTTAGGATACATTGAGAAATCAAAGTATTCTAAGGATGTACAGGCACTTGATTCTTTGAAGTCAGCAATAAGCACATATGTAACAGAGGTTGATAGTGGAGATGTAGCAAATAGTTCGTTGCAGGATCTTATCAATCAGGATACATCAGGTACAATCAGAAACGTTTTGGCAGAAGTATTTACTATGACAGGAAATAATGCGTCAGAAGATCCAAGTAGTGGTACAGTTACAGCAGGAACTGTACAGGGTACTTTTAATTCTTCATCAGCTGCATTTGAAGATATAACATTAGCTGATATTTTTGTAACAATCACTGATGGTGCTGTATCAATTGTTGTACCAGTTAATGATGCAGAAAATGATGACTATGATGCATACATTGTAGGAACTGTATATAACCAGGGTTCAGATGAGGCAGTAAAAAATTAATAGTTGTTAGAACAAATTGATTTACAACAAGGAATGAAAATATGCTAAGTGAGTTAAAACTGTTTACAACATTTATATATGTTATAGTATTCCTCTACGGTATAGTTATAGGAAGTTTTTTAAATGTTTGTATATATAGAATACCGAAAAAAGAGAATATTGCGACAGAACGCTCGCATTGCATGGAGTGTGGAACACAGTTGAAGTGGTACGATCTTGTACCACTATTCAGCTGGCTGTTCCTCAAAGGTAAATGCAGATATTGTGGCACAAGGATTTCTATACAGTATCCATTGATAGAGTTTATCAATGGAGTCGGGTATGTATGGATATTCGTTGTGAACGGCTTTAACTTCGTCAGCATATTGTATTGTCTATGTATGTCAGCAATACTGGCGCGTAGTGTTATTGACTGGAGAACCTTTGAGATTCCAGTGGCGTTTAATATATTTATATTCGCATTGGGTATAGTGAGAGTTATATATGATTTTGAACATATTGTAACCTACCTTATAGGTATGGTAGCTATCAGCCTATTTCTGTTTATAGTTTTTTTGGTTACAGGAGGCAGAGGAATCGGTGGTGGCGATATAAAGCTTATGGCAGCAACTGGGCTGTTGCTTGGATGGAAGGGCATAGTGGCAGCATTCTTCTTAGGCTGTATACTTGGCTCGGTTATACATATCATTCTTATGATATTTTTTAAGAAGGACAGAACATTGGCATTTGGACCATATTTGTCTTTGGGCATTTTTTTTGCAATGTTCTATGGAGAACAATTGGTGGATTGGTATATTGGCTTATTGACCTAAGCCTGACCTAAACAATGAAGAATTTGATTTATATATGTAGAGAACACAATAAAAGGTAACAAAATAAGAAAAAAAATTCAAGCAGAATTTTATTATAAAACATAAAAGGAGGAGGAAGAAATGGCAGCTATAATCACAGCTCATATAAGTAATGTGAATATTAAAATATGTGAGATAAGCCATTCTTCAAAGGAGACTGTTATTCAGAGAATCTTCAAGGTAGATACCCCTGAAGGAACAGTAGAAGATGGAAAGATTCTTGATATGGAAAGATTGGCGGCATATATGTCCGCAGAGATGGCAAGGGAATCAATTGCAGCCAAGGAGATTATATTCGTACTTGACTCGTCGAAGATTGTTATGAAAGAGGTGTACACACCAGCTATTAAGCCAGCCAAGCTTGACGATATGATAAAAGCAAACGCATCTGATTATTTTCCTGTTAATATAGATGATTATATTGTCACAGAGAAGATTGTATCAAAGGTTGTGACGGATAGTGGTGAAAAACAGCTCCGTGTAAATGTGTTTGCGGCTCCGAAGGATATGATAGAGTCATATTATCAGTTAGCAGAGAAGCTTGGTCTCATGGTCAAGAATATTGAAAGCTATGGTAATGCCACAGTGGCACTTTTAAAGAGACAGATAGGACCAGAGACATCTATAGTTATACAGGTTCGTGATGATTCTACAGTAGTTAATATATTTAAGGAAAATGTCCTTGAGTTCCAAAGAACTGTTCCTTATGGCAAGAATATTGTCATACAAACCCTTATGGAGGAGCGAAATGTAGACGAGGAGGCCGCGGAGGAGATTCTTGCAAAGGAGAGAATATTGCACAGCTCATTTGACGGCGATGAAGTAACAGAGTCTCTCAGATATCTTGTAAACAGTATCGTGAGAGTTGTTGAATTCTATACATCCAGAAATAGTGACAGTCCTGTAGAGAAGGCGTATCTTACAGGTGAGTCTGTAAGCCTTGTAGGACTTGAGGATCTCTTCGCTACTGAGTTTGACTTCAGTGTAACGCCTATTATGAGTTTTCAGGGCTTCACATTTGCACCTTACCTCCATGTTGGTCCAAAATCTGTATCTCACTTTATATCATGTGCAGGTGCTGTTATGGAGCCGGTCAATTTCCAGCCAGAAACAGTGGCAGGTGTAACTAAGAAAGATAAGAGTGTGACATATCTTCTAATTGGTGCTGCTGCTTCGCTTGTAGCAGGTGTAATACTTATAGCTATACCAGGTATTCAGAATCTGTCTGTCAACTCTGACATAAGCGATATGGAGGAAAAGATAGATAAAATCAAGGATGTGGAAGTGGTAGTAGATGCTTATTATAATGCAACGGACAAGCTTAAAGATATGACAACATTTCTGGACATAGCGACTAATCCAAACGACTATATGTTGGACTTTTTGTATGCGCTAGAGAAAGCACAGCCAAGTGATGTGTCTATTAAGAGTATGACTGTGGCAAATGGTCAGGTGTCCATATCTGCCACAACCAGCACAAAGCAGACCATAGCTAAGTTTATAACACAGCTTAAGAGTATGCCGGGAGTGGCTGGTGTGTATGTATCCAGCACCACAGAGGCAAAGGATGACTATGGTGTTGTCTCGTCTTCGTTTAGTATAGTGTGTACATTTAATTCACAGATAGAGTCATTTATTGCGCCACAGGAAGAAAGCGTAGCGGCTGAGGGCGAGACAGAGACTACTGCAGAAGAGGAGGAACAGTAATATGGGATTTAAATTATCTGATAGAGACAAAAAATTATTGCTCCTGCTTCTTATAGTGGGTATTATCGCAGGCTCAGTGAAGCTGTTTACTAACTTTAGTGATGCTGTGACAGAGAATGAGCAGGAATACAAGGAACTTAAAGAAGAATACAATGATCTTGTTGTGAAAAATGCCCGCAAACAGATTATGATTGAGGATACAGAGATGGCAAAGACCTTATATCAGGCAACTGTTGATTCTTTTAATACAAGCCTCAGTCAGGAGCAGACTCTTGTATTTCTTGGAATGGTTGAGAAGAACACAGGCGTATGGTTAAAGCAGGTTGGCTTTAGTGAAGTTTCAACAGTATACAAATTTGGTGATATTACATCTACGAATCCATCATCCTTGGGACAAAAGGTGTACTCAAGTGATTACATGGGTATAAGTACATCTATGATCCTTGCCTATGAGTGTACATATGATGACTTAAAGAATGTGCTCACATATCTTGAGGAAAATGGCAGGAAAGCAACAATCAGCAATATAACATTTTCATATAGTGAGTCCACAGATATAGTAACAGGAACTATGCAGATGACACTTTACGCAATCACCGGTTCTGACAGAGAGGTGAAGGATGTTATAATCAATGATGTTGCAGTAGGTACAGACAACGTATTTGCATCAGATACATTTATATCATCTGGAATTGACAACTCATACAGAGAAAAAATCATTAACGATTATGATCTGTACATGATTATGAATCAGGCTGGTTCTGACATGTCGACTATGGCAGTCGGTATGGCAAACGATCCATCAAATGAGGCAGCAGTTTCAACTGATACGGATGGTGTGGCAGATGTAACTCTCCGTGTGACAGGTAGCGCAGGTGAGTATAAGGTAAGCTATAAGATTGGAAGCAATGTTTATCCAGCAGAAAACTTCAATGATGGAGCAACTCTTGTTTGTGGTGAGACACTCGATATGCTTATTATAAGTAAGCCAAGAGTAGACAAGAATGATGCAACACTTGCCAACGTAACTATTATCAATGAGTCAGATATGCCGCTTAATATAGCTGTCATAAATGATGATAAGGAGAGCCCAAGAGTAAATATACAAAAGACAGAGGGCAACGTGATATTCTATAATGAATAGTCATATAAAAAAATGTAAGAAACAAATCATAAACTTGCCTAACGGTGTAAGAACAAGATTTGGCACATGTTTTGAAAAAGAATGTTAATAAAAAGAAGGAAAAAAGATATGAGACGATTTGCAACAAGAAAACTGAATAACAAAGGTATGTCCCTTGTGGAACTGTTAGTTACAGTGGCTATTATTGCTTTGATTGCAGCGCCTCTTATCAACAGCTTTTTAAACGCCATGGAGACAAACAGTAAGGCGAGACTTATACAGAACGGCACCGCAGTAGCACAGGATACTGCGGAGCTGTTCAAGTCATTTGATTTGGACACACTTGTGTCTACCTACGAGGCAGATGGTGTTACTGTATCGTTTGATGATGCTACTGGCATATACACCTTTGAGGGGATAGAGGCAGAGGGAGCAGACGGAGAAGATTTTATTGTAGATGTAAAGCTTGACCCGACTCAGTACAGAGTAGGGGAAGGTACTGGCAAGGTGGAGGTAAATGATGTGAACCTTCCAGTATTTTCGGGATTATATGGTTCTGATTGCATCATGCTGTACAGACAGTATGCAGGCCCGGATGAGCAGCTGGAGGAGTTGTTTGCAGGAAAGCTGGAACCAGATACATTGTCCAGAATCAATGACATAGATGTGAGAAAAGACATTAAGAAATCCACAGTCGTAAATATAGTGTGTGATTATAACAGCACAACTGGCAAATATCTCTATAAGATTAATGTTGAGATTACATATACATATGACGATGTAGAGCCAGTGTATGTTGTAAAAACATTGGAAAAGTCATATGACCAGAATGAGATACACAATATCTACATGCTTTGTCCGATATTTGACAGATACTCAACTGCTGATATGGCTACGGACTATTATTACAACACAGATTCCATAAAAATATATTATACATATAATGGAGCACCAGAATTCAAGCATGACATGTACTTCTACATAGCAGAGCAGAAGATGACTAACATGCTTCCGGGACAGACATTACAGGAGCGTATCAATCCTAGAAATGTTTATATAAATGATAAACAGTACACAGAATATAATAACGAAAGCAACAGCCTTAAGGTATATACAAATATAGGCGATAGAGATACAACATTTGATAATAAGTATGGTCTTACATATGGAGATTACAACACTGGAACAGCTCTTTATGAGTTGAGTGTGGATGTGAGACTGGAAGGAGAAGACAAGGTGGTAACTTCATTTACCACTAGCAAATAAGGAGAACACTAAGTGTGGTTCCACACCGAGAGAATCTGTAGGATTTTTTCAAAGAGATGGAGAAGATTTATGAAAAAGATAAAAATTCCAAAATTAAATAACCAAGGTTCAACGTTTGTTATGGCGCTTATCATCATAACTCTTATAACTACCCTTGCGGTGGCTATTTTGGCGGCGTCGGCCAACAATATTGCCATGAAAGGCGTCGATAGAAATTCCAAGGCAACCTTCTACACCGCAGAGTCCGTTTTGGATGAGATTCGTGCAGGTGTGGGTCTTGACAGTATGAACCAGTTAGGTGTGGCATATGAATCTGTACTTAAGAGTATTATAAAAGAGGATGCCGCAGGTTACTCGTACATCGTTGACAACGACCAGGCAAATGAAGAGTTCAAGAACATATTTATAGAAAGTATGCTTGATAGAATATCGAACGGTCAGATGGCATTTACAAGTGGTCAGGAAGACTTCTTAAGCATAGATGTGACAAAGAAAGAGTATGTAAAGCAATATCTTCAGGGATTTATAAAAGGATATGATGAGGGTATGGCAAGTATTACATCTATAGGTAATGTGGAGGCGTACAAGAATTCGTCAACAGGTCGTTCATATATGCTCATTATCAGAGATGTGGCAGTTTCTTATAAAGAAGAGAAAAAAGGAGAGACATATTTTTCAGATGTCACAGCAGATTTGGAGCTTCAGTTCCCCAATATGACAGTAAATTTCTCTACTACAAATACACTTAATGATTTTATCAATTATACCATGATAGCAGATAACAATTTGAAGATTGATGGAAAAACTGTCAATGTACAGGCGTCTATGTATGCTGGTGGTATGATAAATATAGTTTCCAACACAATGGGTGGAGCACACCTCAACTTGTCTACAGTAGGTACACTGGACGGCGAGCCGGCAAATATTATATGTGGTGGAAATACAGATGGTAATGCTGGTACTATTTCAATTATGGGAACTACAGATACAAAGGCGAGTCTTACAGCTACAGGCGTAAATATATGGTGTACAAACCTTGTGACCATGCCTACTACTATCGGTAGTACAGATAAATCGGCAGGATGCAGTGTAAATATAGACGAATTCTGTAGCACATTTGTAAAAGACGACCTTACTATAGAAGGGCAGGACAGTGAGATTGAAATAAACGGTAAATATTATGGTTACAGCTATGACGGATATGATGTAAATGCACTTCATGCCAACAGCAGTGCTATAATTATAAATGGTAAGAGAGCTAAGCTTACTCTTGGAACTTCGAAGATGATTTTAGGTGGTCATGCATACATAGAAGTAGGCGATAACTACTACACAACAGGCGAGTCGTTGGCATTTAAGGGAGATCAGGAAATCTATCTGGTGCCATCGGAATATTTGGCTATAAACTTTGGTACACCTGTTTCAAATCCTATGCCAGAGGAGACATGGAATAACCTTAATGCAGCAGCGGCAGCTCCGGATTCAGAGGTAAAAGTATGTGACATGGATGGTTTCTTTGCAGAGGAGGCAGGATATCTCAGTACTATGCCATACACTGCAAAGAATGTTGGAGACCGTATATATGTATATCTTAACTTTACTAATAAGGATGCTGCAGCGCAGTATGTAAAGGATGTGGCAAACGGTACAAATGGTGCACCAGGCTCACTTAAGAAGCTTCTTATCCAGTACACGGCAAGCTTATTTGGTGATACGGGAAAAGCCATAATCAATAGTGGTGGAGGGCAGATAATTACAAAGGGCGCGCTTCTCACAACATCTTCTGGAAGTATTGGTATTAAGGATGGTGTATCATCTTCACAGATTGACAACTGGGTTGGCGCTAACACAAATACAGCTCTTGGAAATGATGAGTTTGTATTGACATCACTTGATCTTAAGAATAGATATGAGATATTTACACATCTTCTTGCAAACATGCCATGGACAGATGCTTACACTGGTAAGAAGTATATTGTAAATGATGTGGATTCAGCGTTGTGGCAGAACAAGAATTATCTAGTAAATGGAAACGAGTTAACTACAAGCAATATATTTAATAACATCATTGATAAGGGATTGCTTGAAAGTAAGGAATATAATCCTACAGGCACATATATTCAGTACCCAGAGGGTATCAATTATATAAAAATTGCTAAAAATGGTAACTTCAATGTGCCGAAAGAATGCAATGGTGGCGTGATTGTTGCAGCTGGAGATGTCCAGGTTCAGGGTGACTTTGAGGGACTTATAATAGCAGGTGGAGACATTGTTATAACAAACGATGCTACTATAAAAACAAGTGCTGCTCTAGTTGAACAGCTTATCACAATGGAGTATGGCTTTAGAGATACAGAGGAGACAGAAGATATACCATTTAAAGAATACTTCAATGCGTATAAGCATGCGGCAACAGAGGATGACAGCCGTGAGGAAGTAAAAGTAGAAACAGTAGATTACAAGGATTTGGTTAACTTTAACAATTGGAGAAAATATGAAGACTAAAAGCGTATCTTCACATCTGAATAGAGGAATTAACAACAAAGGCTTTTCACTGATGGAGCTTATAGTAGTTATAGCTATCATGGCTGTATTTGTGGCGGTTGCAATAGCATCATCATCTATATTGAGTACTTCTAATGTAAAAGAGGTGGAGCAAGGTATAGAGGACTATGTGACTATGGCTAGAACCAAGAGCATGAGTGTAAGTGCCAAAGAGTGGTATATGATGGTGACCGTTGAGGATGGTGACTATGTGACAAAGCTTTGTAAAACCGTTGAAGAGTCAGTGGGAGAAACGACGGAGTTAAAAACGGTAGAAGTGGACGAAAATGATTACAACCACAGTGTTACTGTCACATTTAAAGATGGTGTGAGTAGTTGGGTCATAGACGAAGCCACGCCGCTATGCATATATTTTGATTCCGCTACAGGCAAAGCCAGCAAGGTAACAGTGGCTGGAACAAATGCTAGTATAGCAAACGGTATCGGGCGTATAGAGATAAGTGATGGAAGCTACGATATTGTTATGAAGATATTTTATAATACAGGAAAATGTGAACGAGAGTAACAAGAATTCTGGATGGATTTTGCAGTAAGACAGTATGTTCTAGAAAATGGAGTAGATTATGAACAACAAAGGTTTTTCTTTAATTGAATTATTGGTTACCATAGCGGTATCGAGTATTGTGCTTCTGATGATATCATTTATGCTTGTGCAGGGAACAAATCTCTTCAAGGGCGAAAATGAAAACATAGATATGCAAAATGAGATTCAGATAGTCAGGAACCAGATAAGTGAAGCTATCATGGGTGCAAAATCCATAGCGATTGTAAGGGCTGGTGAGGACTTAGTTATCTATACTGGCTCAGTGGATGGGAACAATAATTGTCTTGTGGCAGAGTCATCTGGAGCAGGTGGGACAAGCGAGGTTACCACAGAACGTATTATCACCTACGACAAATCGGAGCAAAAGCTGTATATTTCCAGTGCGTATGGGTCCGCAATAGCAGAAGGAAATCTCTTGTCAGAGTGGGTTGCAGATATGGATATAAGTATCGATGAGAAGTGCAAGAGGGTTACGGGTGCTGGTGAACACGAGGAAGAATATTACGTCAATCCGTTATCTATAAACATTAGCATGACACTTGCTTATGGCGATGAAGAGTCAGATGTAGATATAAGTGTGAAAGCTAGAAATATATTAAGCGAGGTGGTGCTATATACCACTGATGGGAGAGAAACATTACTGATTAACGCAACAAGTGAAAGCTTGTACCGAGTAAAGTAGGTGAGGATATGGCAGCAATTAAAAGATTTATAAAGAAAACAAATATTAAGACAAGAGCTATAAGCATACTTGTGGCTGTGACTATTCTTGCAGGTTCATTTGTATGGTTTGGCAACAATAACATGGACAATGTTTCAGCTGAAGGTTCAGAGAAAGCATATATGGAGTATATTGTTGACCGAATAATTAATGGACTTCAGGAGGATTTTAAAATATTGGAGATAGTGCCATATACTGGATTCGGAGAGTTTCGTTACTACCTAGATGAACCTAAGGTCAGAGAAAGTCTTGAGGCACAACAGGACAAGCTTTCAGGCTGGTATTGGAGTGGCAACGCATGGCAGACGCTTCAGGATGGGGGATTTTCTAATTTTGGATATGAGATTAGGAAGAATTCAGCTACAGGTCTGTATGAGATAAGAAGTAAAAATGCTTTCTTAAATAACGTACTGGGAGATTATTCAGGTTTACTGGCAGATAGAATTCATCTGGATACAGTTGAGGCAAATGATTTAACAGCAGAGCTTATAGAACAAGCTGATTTAATCATATATTCAACAAAGAATCACGATAATGGAACATTGTCATGCTATGAGAGCTGGACTGGAATTACTGGCAATGTATTTTATACAAGTACAGGAGATGTTTCTTCTGATAAATATTACAATACCTACGAGAAGGTTACAGACGAAGCGGGCAATGTTACATATGTATCGCGTGATGCAGAGTGGGCTATGTGTGAAGAACTTCTGGAATGTACTATAAATGGTAGAGAGCTTACGCTCTCAGATGGAACAACTGTAACAGTGAAGACACCTATAGTTCTTGATAACGGTCAAACATATGAAATCAATAAGGATACTAACCTTTTTAAGTTTGCCATGATATATAGAACTCTTGCTGGCGTTGAAAATATAGATAATGATTCATATGTTAATCCAGCTGAATTGTACGAGGTCTTGAAGCAATATTTGAGCACTACATATACAGCTGCGGATGGAACAGAAAAACAGTATATATCAGAGAGTAATGGTCTGGTAACGGTTGCTTTAGATATTACAGCAACTGGAACCTTTGATGAGACAACACCGATTAGTTTTGGTGATGCTGGTGGCAGTGTACTCAACTCTTTTTATGATATTTATGATGGTGGTAAATACAAGGATGCTATAGTGACGAATTGCTTTGAAGGCAAATATCAGACATGGCTTACAGACAATTTTGTGGTATATCCGGGCACTCAGCTTCTTATACCTGCAAATATGTCCAGTCCATCAGACTATGGTAATAATCCGGGATTCACAGGTAGAACCGGATCAAGTACAACAGCAGAGGGAATAATTCAGTACCTCTTGGGGGCGAAGTCTTCGCAAATAAAGAGATACGACTATACTATGAGGGTTCTGGAAGTGGAGCCATGTAACTCCTTTGATTATGACACATTTGACGAAGTTAAAGAGTTGGGTAAAAGGCTTCTTATGGCAGGAGCAGACAGCTGGACAGAGGAGAATTACAAGAATTATCTCCAAGTAGATTGTGTGACCACAAATGCTCTCAATGGTATGACAGATGATCTGAACGCAAAGTACGATATGATTATCATCGGTGAGAATATAGAATTGCTCACCAAGGATGGTGACGGAAATACTATATACAATGATAGAAATCTTAACGGATATAAATATCTGGCATATGGAGATTTATTCAAGGTAGGTTCAAACTATCTTGGTATATTGCCAAGTGAATACGAAGAATTAAAGGTTGGTACACAGTACTTTTCTGATGTAAGTGCGAGTCATGACTATCTGTGGACAGATTATGTATTCAATAGCTTTATGGAAGCTGGACTTAATGGCAAGGTACTTGTCAGCAAGAATATGTACGAGTATTACAGAAAGGGTGGCGCATATGGCAAGTATGACTATAACGACAGCACAGGAGAGTTTTATCTCAGCTATTCACTGGGAAATGTCAGAGGTGCAGATAACGACGTAACGGATATAACAAAGGACAAGCTATTGAAGTTCGCAGAGGCAGGAAAAATTATTGTATTGTCAGATTCGTTATATGATATGGACAAAACCACAGTTTATCCTACATCAGATATTTATGATTTATCAGAGACTCTTGCCATAAAGGATGAGAGTGGACATCGTGTTTATAGTGTTATAAGACAGAAATATATAAGCGGTGCAGTGGCTTATCTGTCTAATGAGGTACCACAGATAACAATGCTTGAAGCACCAGCAGCACCAGAGTATGTAAATGGTGTTATATCAACCTTTGGAAGCCGTGATTTGAGGTACAGGTTCACACTCAAGGGACAGGTGGGTAAGACTTACAAGATTAATCTGTATGTTGATAAGAATAGTGATGGTGTATTTAAGGGTATTGAGGCAGGTATTTCTGATGATAGTAATGAGTTATATTACTCAGAGAGAATTACACTCAATGGTGGCAATGCTACAGAATATACTATTAAATCTAGACTTTCTGATAACTTCGTAGGTATGCTGCCATGGAAGATAGAAGTTATACAGCTAGACGGTGCAGGTCATGAAACTGCACTTGCTACATCTGAGAAGGGCTATTCGGCAATCAAGAATGAAACTTCAAAGGATATAAGAGTTTTGCAGATATTGCCACCACATAGTGTTACATTAAATTTGGCTACTAACGATCCGACTAAAGCAAACGATTTTCAGGATTTGCTTCAGGCGGTTGAAGAACAGGTAGGATACAACATTATCATAGATACTATGAAGGTTTCTCAATATGAAGCTCTGTTTAAGCCTAATGCGTCGGGAGACAATAGCTATGAGAAGGGTGTAGATATCAACACTGAGAAGGACAAGCTTAAATCCTACGATATGGTTGTTATAGGATTTGCGGATATGTACAATTCTCAAGATATCAACAACAAGTATGGTGCTCTAGACAATATACTGGACTTTATAGAGATTGGAAAATCCGTACTCTTTACACATGATACCTTGAGCTGGAGAGCAACTCCAAACTATGTAACAGCTATGCCTGACGGAAGTAAGCATATAGAGATGCAGGAGTCTGGAAAGATAAATGCAGGGGCGGCTTGGCAACCTGGCGGCAACCAAAACTTTGCATATCAGTTGACTATAGGCTTGAGAAATATAGTAGGTCTTGATAAGTATGGTATAACATTAACTGAGGACAATAGGGATGGCAAGGAAGCTCCAGTATACAGCAACAGCTTGTCGGCACCTAATTATACAAGTGCCTCAGCTGATGGCAAGTATTATGTGGAAGAGCTTCAGGGCTTCAATACATGGAATATATACAGAGGTCTATTTACTATAGATTATAGTGAAAAATATGGCAGAGCGGGCAGTGGCTTGTATACCCTTGTACCATATACAAATACAGAGTTTATCTATAATGATAGCGATGGATTGTGGACTACTAAAAAAGTCATACAGCTCAATGAGGGGCCTGTTACAATGTATCCATATAGTATTGATGAGAAATTGACGGTTGCTGAAACTCATGCACAGTATTACGAACTGGATATGGAGGATGAGGATATTGTAGTATGGTATACACTGTCTGATGATGGAACAGCTGGTGCCGGATACTACGAGTGTACTGAGAAGGATGCAGGAAATAACTATTACATCTATTCGAAGAATAATATTACATATTCAGGAGCTGGTCATAGTACCATGAATTCGGAGGCAGAGCTTAGACTGTTTGTTAATACTATTGTTAAAGCAATCGCAGGTGGTAACAGTGCACCAGAGCTTATGATTACAAATGGTTCAGTGGGCTCGGGTGGAATATACATGGTATATACTGACTCAACAATTACAGGCGGCGATTATCAGTTGGATATAAAGGCTACAGATGCCGACCTTATATCTTATGAGGCTGCAAATGGAAATTTGGACCTTGTAGGAAAATTCAAGGAAGCATATGTGTACTGGGTAAAGCCAGACGGCACAGAGGTTCTTATAAAGAGCTATACAGAGAGCAATCCTCTGAGGAATGGCATTGTCAGTGAGCTTCGTTTGGGAGATACAAGTCTTTCTAGTGAGCAATTAGCTCAGATAGAAAGTCTGGTAGAAGAGACAGAGAATGGATATGCCCAATTCCGAATTGAAGTTTCAGACTGGAAGGGTGCCAAGGATGAGATATATGCTCGTATAGTACAGAAAAATCTGTTTAATCTGGAATAAGTTAATTAAAATTTATTAATACAGAAAGGGTGGAATTATTCCATCCTTTTTTGTATAATAAGAAATATGATTATCGTGTAAAAATTCATAATCCCGTAAGAAATATGACAGAAATTGCATTAAAGGAAAGGGGAATATTATGGCAAGTTTATCAGATGAGATGAAGAATAAAAGAGATGTAAGGCGAAGATCCAGCATTCTGATTATAGATAAGGATTTAGGCAATTATGGTTTATATAAGTCCATACTTGCTATGGAGTACGAGCTTCAGTGTGTGAATTCAATAGCTGCAGCCAGTGGTTTATGCAATGGTAAGCTGTTTGATGTTATAGTTATTGACAGTGGTTTGGATATAGAAGATGTGGAGAACTTCTATAATGAAGTGGTAGAAAAATACAAGGATGAAAATCCTATATTTCTAGTGTTGGAGGAGCCTTCAAACAAGGAATCCATAGTGAATTTTTTGAGTATTGGAATGAAGGACTATATTGCTAAACCATTTTCAAAAGATGGTATAACCAATGTAATATATGAGCAGTTGAAGAAGAGAAGAGAAAAGGAAATATGCCACAATGTTCTCATAATTGATAAAGATTTTGAAACGTTGAGAGAGATGAAGGGCTGTCTTGAGCACAAATATAAGGTTAATATAGTCAATTCATGTGATATAGCAAAGAGTTACATAGAGCATCATAAACCAAACCTTATAATATGTGATTTATCCATGCTTGAGCAGAGCGTACAGGAGGCATGCACTGAGGATATTCCTATACTGTTTATGACAAAAACACCCGATGCTGAGATGATAAGTAAATGCGCTAAGTTTAATCCAGAGGGATTTTTGATAAAGCCTATTGAGAGTGACATGCTTATAAAGACATTAGAGAGAATATTCCTGAAGGAATCATATACACATTTCGGAAGATAAGGAGGCATTAGATGATTATGTTACATCAGATATTTGAGATAATAAGTATTTTTGGTATCATATTCGCAATGATTATCCTGTATGTTGTGGCATCCTACAAAACATCGGATCATCAAAAAAGAATGATGCTTATATGTAGTGCCTCTTTAGTTATAAACGTAGGAAATTTTTTTAGTGTATTTTCAACAGAGTGTGAGGCGTTGTTAAGGGCTCATCAGCTACAGGCAATAGGTCATATATGTGTTATTACATCATTTATAATATTTATGGCAGGTTATTGTAATATTAAATTGCCGAGAATGTATAAGGTAGGTATAGTAGGATTTAATTTTGTATGCGGTGGAGGTTGCTTAGCTGGAAGGACTTCTTATTTGTTTTACAAAGAGATAATATATGTAAGTGATGTACAGCATCCGTATATTGATGTTGTGCCCGGAATTCTATATATATTAGTGAGGCTTATTGATTTTGCCATAATACTGGTGCTTTGTGGCTTTATTATAAAGAGTCATAGAGAAAGTAATGAAAAAAATAAAAGAAAAAATGTATATCTCTTTATAGGAACTGTGGCAGCAACATTTGGAGATTTAGCAACTTCCTTTGAACTGATACCAGGCTATAATTTTGTATCTATGGGTATGACAATATGCTTTATATTTTTGGGGATAGCTATATATAAATATGGCATATTGGATACAATTCAATTGGCGAAAGAGAGCGCTTTAGAGCAGATAACAGAAGGCCTGATAGTAGTTGATGCCGATAAAAAGCTTGTGTATGCAAATGGCAAGGCAAGAGAGATTATGCCTTATCTTGACAGTGGTGAAACTGAGTATTCCGCACAAAAGATAAAGGAGATTTTTGACAACGAGCACTATATGGTTCAAACAAAAAATGAATACTATGAAGCCAAGATATCAGAGCTTTATGAAAATGGATATATAAAGGGGTATTTGGCATGGTTGTTTGATTTGACGTTTATAAACAGCTATACAAAGGAAATTGTAGCATTGAAAGAGGCTGCGGAGGCGGCAAATCAGTCAAAGTCATCATTTCTTGCCAATATGTCCCATGAGATTAGAACTCCTATGAATGCAATTGTTGGTTTCAACGAGCTTATCCTTCAAAAGTCTACTGATAAGGATATAACGAATTTTGCATCAGATATCAAGACGGCATCAAACAATCTCTTAACCATTATAAATGATATCTTAGATTTATCTAAGATTGAGTCGGGTAAGATGGATGTGATAAATACCAAATATCACATGACCGAGCTTATAAATGACAGTGTTATAAATATTAAGGAAGCTGCAAAGCATAAGGGTCTTGAGTTTATACTTGATGTGGACAAGAAGCTTCCATATGAATTATATGGTGACGACAAGCATATAAGGAATGTACTTATAAATCTTATGAATAATGCTGTAAAGTACACTAATCAAGGATTTGTAAAGGTTATTGTGTCGCTTGATGAAATGCGGGAGGACGAGGCTGTTATAAAGTTCTCTGTGGCTGATAGTGGAATAGGTATAAAGAAAGAGGATATACCAAAGCTCTTTAATAAATTTGAAAAGTTTGACTCTAAGAAAAATAGTGGTATAGAGGGAACGGGACTTGGTCTCACTATTGTAAAAGGCTACACAGAGCATATGGGCGGAACCATAACTGTTGACAGTGAATATGGTATGGGAAGCACATTTACAGTTACCCTGACACAGAAGATTAGTGATCATTCCAGAATAGAAGACTATGAAAATGAGGAGAAGGATAAACTGTCGGATGAACATATACAGTCTGAAATTGGACAATTAGGTCATCGAAAGCATTTCAAAGCACCAAATGCAAGAATTCTTGTAACTGATGATAATGCAATCAATCTTAAGGTTTCAGCCAGTCTGCTTAGCTCATACGGCATACGCGTTGATACAGCGGAAAGCGGAATGCGCGCCATAGAGCTGTGCAGCACAAATCCATATGATATTATCTTCATGGATCATATGATGCCGGAGATGGATGGCGTGGAAGCAATGAAGCGTATAAGGACATTACTTGATGATGACACATACAAGAGCTGCATTATAGCATTGACTGCCAACGCCATAAGTGGTGTGAAGGAAATGATGGATGCAGAGGGCTTTGACGGTTATATAACAAAGCCGATAGATATAAATTATATGGAAAAGATGCTGCTAAAGCATCTGCCACCAGAGCTGATAGTTTATGTGGACGAGAAGGTTGCTGAAAGTGAAAAATGGCTAACAGAAGAAACAGAAAAATATATAGAACGGCCACAGGCAAAACAAAGTGCTGAAGAAAACTCTAAAAATAAAGAAACCTTTGAACAGTGTTTAGAAGGCTTTAATATAGAGCAGGGAATCATTAATTGTGGTGGAGACAGAGAGACCTATGAGGAGATTCTTCAAGTATATTATGAAAGTGGAGAAGGCAGAATTGAAGAGTTTGCAGGATTTCTTGCAAAAAAAGATTACAAGAATTATATAATAGGTGTCCACGGCTTAAAATCAAGTTCAGCCAGCATTGGTGCAATGGAGGTATCGGAATGTGCCAAGACCCACGAATTCTCTGGTAAGGATGAGAAATACGAATTTCTCCATGAAGACTTTGAACATTTGGTAACCCTATATAGAAGTGCATTGGAGAAAATCGGTAATGCACTGGTATGCTGTGGCAGGATAAGTAAGTCGGAAGAAAAGTATGTCATATCGGAAGAAACGGAAAATAGAGCTGTGAAGGCTATATGTAAAATGATAGACAGCTTTGACTATGATGGAGTGAATAGACTTATAAGCGAGCTTGCAAGCTGCCAATTATCTGAGAGTGTGCAAAAAAATATCGACAGCCTGAGAAAAGCTGTCGACATAGAAGATGCAAAAGAAATCTTTTCAATAAAGGATATGCTTAGTATCTAGAACAACATAAAATAATAGGTTGGTAGAAAAATATTTTGCAACACCCTAAGGGATGGCACAAGGTTTCCAAGGTTGAAGAATATAGGACAGCACACAATGGAACCTAAAATGAATACCGGTATAAGTGAGCTGTATATATTTTTCTTGACAATTAAGCTTAGAATATAGCTGAAAGCGATGCATAATATTTCATAAGCAAATATAGCAAAAAGCTCATATAAGGCATTTGTACCAATTCCCACTGAAAGAATGCTGATATATCCCATAAGACTTGCTAAAAACGTTGGAATAGATATAGTTAGAAGTCTTAAGAGATAGCGTTTTTTCAGTGGGATATTTGCGTATGTTGCGCTGTCACTGTCATTAAACCATCCGATACCACCTGTCAGTGCAGAAATAAATATAAAAATAGCAATGATGCCTTTTACTGGTGTTACAAGATAAGGTGCGATGTCTATGCTATTTGAACTACCCTTGTAGTCCTCGTAAAGTGTGTCATAGTCAAACGCAAAAGTACTTCCGTTTGTGGCAAATGTATTGTAGGTATCCCGAAGAACTTCCAAATCTTTATCAGGTACATTTACAAAAAAATCTTGAGTAAGTATATCTTCTATAAGCATATCACACGCACATTGTTCCATTACCGTTGAGAGAATAACCACATTGGACAGAAGGGAAACTATATTGTCAGGTGTTTCTACAAGCTCTACCATGTTTTTTGTATTGCCACTTACTATGGCTTCGGAGAAATTATCATCAAATATGTATCCACACTGAATTGTGCCGGCAGTGACATCTTCATTTAGAGTATCTGTTGAATCATATGCAACAAAGTTCAGCAGACCGTCGTGTTTTAGAAGCCCATTTTTTATGCCTATCATGATTGCATCATTATCTGTTGAATCAATATAAAATCCAACATCCATGGAAGCTGTCATAGTAGTTGACATAACGCTGAGAGCTATGGTTAAAAGAAGCATTGTAACCAGTATGAAAATTGTCGAAGCGCGTTTTAGCTGGCGTTTTGTAAATATATAACACCATGTAAAAGCTTTTTTCATATTATCTTAGCTCCTTTCTTAGTCTGATGTGAGAGGCAAGGCAGCCGGCTAGGAACAGCACAATTGTGAATACAAGGCACATTGCCAAGGCTATTCCGTCAAAAGAACCGGCAAGCAGGCTTCCAGCCAGATTCATCATATAATGGGATGGCAGTATTTTACTTAATATCTGCAGAAAATCAGGGAGCATAACCCTTGGGATAAAACATCCTGAAATGAAGCACATAACCAGTGCAATAAAAAATGTTATCATGATGCGGTTCATGTTCTGTAAGGTCAGCTGTGATATAAAATATACCAAAGCTGATGCAAGCAGAATAAATACAGGTATGATAAGTAATAAGGCCACGATACCAGTAGTTGAAAGTGATATGTCAAATATGCCCATTATCAGTGCTGCAGGAATGGCCACTATGCCAATGGCTGTGACCATAACTAAAGCGATGGCTATATAGTCTGACAAGCCTTGTAGTATTATGGGACATCCTGATAGAGAAAGCTTTTTTGTTGCATCTGGTGACATGCGCGCTATAAATGTATAGCAATTCATACCTAAAAGTAGTATAAATAATACAAGAGCACCACTTATATAATAGGTCATAATAGGTGTTGAGCCAGTGGCGCTAACTGTTGTCTCATCAAACATATTCATGCCAGTTGCGGCCATATTGATATACTTAAGGTTCATTCGATTGATGGCCTCCTTCCTATAGGAAGAGGCACCGTGGTCGTCATAGAAATCATATATGCTGTAAATACCTGCCTGGGCAGAGCTTAAAAGTGTGGCGGCAGCATCAGCCACCTCCTTTATTATAATTGCCTCGAAGCCTGAGTTTTTTGGAAATATGACCTGTATGGGGGTGTTATCGCCATGCATAATACCATGTACAGTATCTTCAGGGATAACCATAACAGCCATAACCTCTCCGTCTATAAGCATATCCATGGCTTTTTCCTCATCAGTAAATTCAAAACTGATAGTGTCTGAAACCTGGGACATACCCGTCACGGTGTTAACCACGGTATCGGCTATAGGGGAAGTGTCATTTAAAACTACACCCAGCTTAAAGCCGGCACTTTGGGCAGATGATGTTATACCACCATAGAGATATTCATTGCCATAAAAAGCAATTGCACTTACTAAGAAGATAAGTGCAATTGCTCCAAAAACAAGCTGAAAGAGCGCTTTATAAGCTCTTTTTATATTCAATTTTAAAAGGGTTTTAAAACGCTCCATATTCTCCCTGCCTGTTTGATTAGTTAACTGTATCGTTGATCTTTTCAATATTTTCCAGTATTTCATTGGCAAGCTCTTCAAAATCAGCTTCGTCCATCTTCCAGATATCATACTCAACTGATGAAGATGGCTTATCTACACCATCAATTGGCTCAAATGAAAGGTTGAAGCCTATATCAAATGTTGTCTTACCGAATTCATCTACAAATTTGAATGAATCTACATCAAGCGAGAAGAACATATCGTTTTCTGTATATGAACCGTCTAAATGGAAGAGACCAAGAGAAGCACCATATTCGCTGGCTGAAATGTCAAGTGTGAAATCGCCATTTTCCTCCATTTTGAATGAGTACTCACCAACCATTGCATCTGTACCGTAGCTTGTGCCAGCGAACTTTAAGTATGTGTAGTCACCGATTTCTTTACCACCTGTGAAATCACCCTTTATGATTATAGCGGTCTCTGCAGCGTTGGCAGCTGACTTTGAGTAGTTGAGAGAACCATCTGCGTTTGGTGAAATATATAATTCAAATCCAGCTGTCTCAACAGCGTCTGTAAGGTAAATTGTGAATTCAATATTTTTGCCGAGAACAGCCTCAAGCTCTGATGTAATCATTCCCCAGTATGAATCAATCATAGATGAAACACCAGCTAAGCTTTCACTGAGGCTAAGACTGCCATAATAGTCTTCGTAATCTTCGTAGTCCCCATATAATGAGCTCTCATAGTTCTGATAATATTCAGCTATATAATCAAGATAATCCAGGAAATCTTCGCTTTCTAATACATAAACCAATGCTTCTTTTAAGATGTTTGATAATTCAGCAACTGAAATAGAGGCTGTGTAGCACTGATATTTACCACCATTAAGTGGTTGCTTGCCGTTATCTGTCACATCCATTGATTTTGTTGCTTCGAGGTAAGCGTTGTTTATAGTGTCATTAAGACCATCTACGAAATCCTCATAGTCAAAGTCATAGTCGAAAGCGGGCATCGATGTTGCAGCTTCATTAAGCACAGCCTCAAGCTCTTCGCGATAAGCCTCATAATCAAATCCTTCTTCTTCAAGTATTGAACCTATATAAGAGTTTTCGAGATTCTCTGCCAAGTTATCGTATCCAATCTTTACAATACCTTCAAAAAGAGATGGCACGTAAGCAATCATTTCTTTTTCGTCCATGTAAAGAAGGGCGTTAATAAGTTCTACACTGCCATAAGATGCGCTTCCGCTTATAGCATATTGCTGATTTTCAACATCAAACTGAACTTTTAAATCAGCACCCATACCGTAGAGGGCTTCATCCAAATCCTCAAGTTCGTTGATAGTAAGTCCTACAGCAAGTTCTGCTTTATTCTCCGAAATAGTATTGATAACATTTGTTACAGTGTCTACACCATTAGCAGCAGAGCTGAAAAGATCTGATACACCATATGCAACGGCATCATTATCGCTAAGTGCACTGAGTGATAATACGTTACGTGGACCTGAAATTGCAAGGGTAAGAGCAGTAGTTGCAGCTACGACAACGCTTGTGGAAACGCCGATAATAGCCATTAATTTGCTTTTTAACATAGTTAAACCTCCTAAATATGTTTGATGATAGTATACTCCTATCTGTTTAGTTATATGAATCAATAGCATTTAGCAGAGCCTGACCTCTAAGTGTACTTGGAACAGTGTGTAGTGTTCCAGCGCCCATAACATAGAGACGACTACATATACTCAGCTCCTCCTCATCATGTGTCGTCAGTATGACTGTTCCCTTAGCCTCTATAAAGCTTTGCAAATAATCCTTTATAGCAAGCTTTGTAGGAAGGTCAAGTGCAGCACCTGGCTCATCAAGTATGATGACAGGAGGGTCATTTGCGACAGCCATGGCAATGCTAAGTCTTTTCTTCATACCTCCTGACAATGTGCCGGCCTTCTGCTTAAGCACAGAGGTAAGACCTAACATAGCGATAACGCCATTCCTTGCTGCTTCATCAAAGGAAATCTTTGAATCGCAATACCAGAGCATTAAGTTGTCCTTGACCGATAAATCGGGGAAAATGGGGTTTTCTTGCGGAATGTAGCCAATATATTTTGTGGCTTGGGACGGAGATTTCAGTATGTCGTGTCCGAATACCTCTACTACACCGCTATCGGCCTTTCGCATGCCTGCTATGATAGATAGCAGAGTGGATTTGCCTGAGCCGTTAGTGCCGATAATACCGATACATTCACCAGGTGCTGCTGTAAATGAGCAACCTTTAAGAACCTGCTTTTTTCCAAATGATTTTCGGATGTTGTCTATTTTCATCATTACTGTATCATAACATACATTAAATAGGAAAACAAGGCAAGAAATACAACCATTTCACAAGATTTTAGTGTGAAATTTGCTACGATAAGCCTTATGGGGAGAAAATATTGTGGAAAAGAGGGAATGATAAGTTGAATTTTGAGGATAAATATGGTATATTAATATAAATTATTGCGCATTGATGCGTACAGTGATAAGACGTGAATACATAACAAGGGTTTCCAGGGAGGGTGCCAATGAATAGAATTATAGATTTTTGCAATAGAATTAGAAAAAAAGGAGTTCCAGGTTTAGTTTGGGTTTTAACTGCATGCCTAGTATTTGTTGTTGGTGTGATAATTTTTATGCCAAGTGCCAAGGCGGTGGAACTTACAACTACAGAGTGGACAGGCACAGATAACGGTGATGGCACACACACTTACAAGCTTAGTGACCTTGCCGGTAAATCAAACGCAATTGCTGAGATTTCAGTACAGGCAGGTGCTACGTATATTATTGATGGTAGTGGTACTACAGAAGGCAGTCCGTTGACAGATGTCTTTATAAAGTTTAAGTACTCGGCAGCAGAGGGCTCCGAGAATGTGGCTGTAAATGTCAATGTTGTATTGGACAATGTACATATGAAGAGAACAGTGGATGCAGCCATGCTTTCCTATGCTACAACCAGTAGTGCGGCACAGTACAATGTGACAGTCAAAGGTGATTGTACGATGACATCTGATGTGTCTGGCGCAAGCTTAACACCGGTTATGGGTGTTGAGGATATACAGTTTGACCTTCTTGAATTAAAGCATAGTAGTAAAGCTAATGCAACTATTGATGATTTCATTGTACATGACAATACTATACGTGAAGTAACTGTTAATATTGGTGGTGAGAATACAGAGTCTACACTCAGTATCAATGTTCTGGATGATGCGGCCTATGGTGCTGTTATAGGTTCCAGTGAGGCAAAAAAACTTCAGGATGAACTTACTCAGACATCTGAGGAGCTTGTAGCATTGAAGAATCAGATGAACAATGCTGTTCAGGGGCAGACGCTTGTAACAATAAATGATACGGCTATTCTTGATATAGTTGTCAATCAGTATAAATTCGTACCTGAAACTGGTTATAAAAATAAGTTCAGACCACAGTTTAGGGTTGGCACATCTCAGGCTACCGGTGCAGGTATGATTATAATCGGCGGAGAAAATGGTGAAGCGCCTCTTCGCCTCAACATATCTACAAATGGATATGGTGCTGCTATCGGCGGTGGTGCTGGTACAGAAGCAGCAGGGACATCGGCTAATGCCAGAGATATTGTTATCAATGCAGGAACAGTAGAGATCACATCCACAAGAAGTGGAGTAACCACTATCGGTACGGGTGTTTCTCTTAAGGCAGAAAGCACTCCGGGTACAGTATCAAGAATAGAGATAAATGGTGGTTCTATAAAGCTTAATACAGCAGGTTCTGATTTTTCAGTTCATCCTGTAAATTATAATGATAAGAAAGTATATCTTGTTAAAGGAGATACGGCACAGAATGCTACAGAGAAGATCACAGCTCTTGCAAGCCTTTCTACAGGAACAAAGGTGCCACTTGAGTATATATATGAAACAGGTTTAACCTTCTCCGCTGATTTAAGCTCTGAAAATGTAACAACTAGCTTGGTTGCTGCACCTGGTACAGTTAATATAGTGGATGTAAAGATATCATTGTTGGAGGACTATTACTATAAAGGTACGGGTCATGGAGAAGATATGTTGTATTTTTATCTTCCGGCTACAGAGTCAACGTTGCTGACTTTATCTGATGAGTTTGGACCAGGTTCAGGAGATGAATATGCCAGCTACCTTGTATATCTCGATGGTAGTACAACACCACTTGAACCGATGATTACTAACGACCCTACAAGTGAGGGTAGCAGAAGCTACATATTAGTAAGAGACAAGACATACTATATCGTTGCAACTCCACCTAAGTATTTGGAACTTCAAGGAGCAATTTTAAACAGAGGTGGCAACGATGAGGTTGGCAAGTATGTGCCGGGAAAAGGGTATGAGGTCGAAGCTACCACAGGCTCAATAGATGTAACATTTGCATATGGTGGAATTATTGATATTGTATACGACCTTGGTATATCAGCTAATGACAACCAATCTCATAATACAACTGGTGTGGCACCAACTGCTGATTATAATATAACAGGAAAAGATATTGCTGGTTACGAAGAGGGACAGGGTATATTCAAGATTCCTGTTATTCAAACAATTTTTAAAGATAAGGCTAAGAATGTAAAGGATCTTATATTTGTTAAATGGCAATATGTATTAGAGAATGGAACAAGAGGTGACATCAACTATATTACAAAGGATAAAACAAGCGGAGCAGATGCAAGTGCTGTATATATGCCATACACATCACTTATGTGGTCAGACGGAAAAATTCATCTTGAAGCAGTATGGAATATAGAAATATCCTATGTATTAGATGATGGTGCATCTATGACAAGAGTGCCAGATACTATTACATTGCCTTATGGAAGTAATAAGGACACAAATTATACTACAAACATCACTCTTCCATCAGAAGTACCAGTTAAGAACGGATATTTGTTCTTGCATTGGTCTCTTGATGACGGTACAAAGCTGGAGTCAACGGCACCAGTTCAGCTTTCAACATTTACAAGTCACAAGATTAGCTCTAATTTTAATAGAGATGGATTTAGAGTATATATTGATGCAAATGGACTTGATCCAAAATACTCAGATTTCATTTGTGTAAGCGCATCCAACGGTTCGGAGCTATTGGAATTGGACGGTGATGGTGCACGCAAGCTTACAGTTGTAGACGGAGTTAAGTATTACCGCACAACTGAGCTGCATAAGGGTGATCAGGTTATGATTCTGGTATCAACTGAGACTGGTTATCTGATTAAGACTATAACAATAGAAGCTGACGATACAAAATGCGGTACAGACATTGGTTCTGTAGAGAAGGATATAGATACTGGTGATTACTACGTAGACTTTGTAATGGACATGGAAGATGTATATGTGGCTATTGAAGCTACATTTGAAGCTATCGAATATGAAGTGAATTTCATGGATGGAAAGAGTCCTAATGAAGCACTTTGGGAGAACAATAGTTTCTGGTATACAGTGGAAGATATAGATAATAGAACAACCATCGGTGATATTATAAGAAGGGGCTTAGGCAAATCTAAAGAACAGATGTCTGACCCAGAAATATCGGAGTATGTAAATAATATCGACAAAAATGATAAAAACGCAACCTTTGAAGGATGGAAGAATCCGCTTCTTTCAGGTATATATGGAAGTGGACTTACGCTTAAGGATATGTTTGAACAGAACCAAAATATTGGCTACGGTTCGCTGACATTTACTGCATCGTGGAGAGAGGCAGGAAAGGTTCGTTTGAATTTAAGCATACTAGAGAGAAATTTCTTAGCTGATGGAACACATGAGGATAAAGATTCAGAGAGATATACAGGTATCTTATATTACTTAGAAGGTGAAAACAAGGTGCCAGTGTATACCCAGACTGAGATTGATCCAGAGACAGGCGAGGAGCTTGAAATAGCATATGCATCCCCTGGAGAGACATTACACATTGATGTATATGAGATGGACGAAAATGGTGAACCAGTTGGAGAGCCGGTTACAAAGAAGTTGGATATTGCGCAGCTTTACTACTGGTATTACAGTATTCGCGGTGAGGATGGATATATCAATGTTCACAATGATCCACTGACGTACTTCAATGTGGAGGATGAATCTGAGGATGGTACAATTATAGATGTATATCTTGTATACTCTGTGAGAAAGTACAAAATTATATATTGGGATTTACATGGATTTGACAATAGTATGAATCCTACAGAGTTCACAGTATATGACGAATTTGATTTTGTACCTATCGTGGAAGGTGTCGACTGGTTGCTTGTATGTCCGGATACAGACGATACAAATTTTGATGATGTCAAGACTGAGGTTATCACTGGTGTCAGCTTAGGTGGAAAACCTGTAACTGATGGAACCGCTGGAGACAGAGATTATGTTTCGAATCTGGTGCTTATACCAGACTGGGGCGATTATATAAAGGATGAATACACTATCACAATTATCGTCGATGGTGAGGAATACGGTGAAGTGACTATAGCTCATCCTTCAAATGCAACAAGTTATATGGCAGATCAACTCATTCTCTTATCTGTATTGGCAGAGGAAGGTTATGAGCTGGTACCAGAATCTCTTGTGTACAGGAAAGATAACTCAAGAGCTGCATATAGTCTTAGCAGAGGCAGGACTCTGATGACAAGAGAGGTTGATACATTCCCTGTTCAGGAAGTGGATGCTGAGAAGGGAACATACCTTTTCACTATGCCTGAGAGTGATGTTATTGTATACGCTACATTCAAACTGCGCGAATATAACATTATCTATGAGGATATAACAGAGGAAATGGTAAATCCAAATCCAGACAAATACAATGTCAAGAGCGATATTACTCTTGTGGATGTTGAGAAGAATGGATATACATTTGTTGGATGGTATGATGTGGATGGAAATAAGGTTGAAAATATTGTAGACAGAACAGGGGATATAGTTCTGATACCAAGGTTTGAACCTATATCTGATGAAATCGAGCCACCATCTGATGAAATTGACCCACCAGGAAGTGTCATTCAAAAACCTATTGATATAGTAGGAAGACCTTCTAATGTAACAATAAACAGTAGTACATACAAGCCTGTTCAGACAGGTGACCAGACAAATGTACCAAGACTTATTCTTATATGCGTGGCAGCAGTACTGATACTTTTGATTGTCATCATCAAGAAACCACGAGATAAGGATGAGGATGAAGAAACAACAGATACAGATGTAGCTAATCACAGTGAGAAGTAGATAGGTGTGGATTAGGTAGGTCAGAAGATGTGTGTTGGAAGATATATCTTTCAAAAATAAGTCAGTAGATTATATTGAGTCAGCAGACGATATTGAGTCAGCAAGAACCCCAAGTCTTAAGGTATATAGAGACTTGGGGTTCTTTGATGAAACAAAAGTTGATGAGTAGCAAGAGTTGTAGCTAATGTCATAGTAAGAGTTTTATACCAAATAGAGAGAAAAAAGCGCCGCCAGTAGGTAAAAAAGCGCCACCAGTAGGTAAATTTTCAATATAGGAAGAATCATACCTGCCAGTTTTGATAATTGATAAACAGCCTTTGTTCCTTGTGTCAAATATACGATGCTAAGCATAGTATATTAATGTAAAAAAGTGCGAAAGGAGCGCTTATGGGTAATATGAATAACAACTGCTCTGCATGTCAGAATACTCGTAATGATATATGTCTTTATGACGCACCTTTGGGTATGGGATATATCCCTTGGCAGACTTGGGGAGATGTATATGATTTAAATAATGGTCTTCATGCTGGAACTATATTTCCATGTCTTGATAAACCATTTACAGGGAGGTGGCCATCCAAATGAGTATGGAAAATCGTAATATGAATAACCGTAATATGAATAATAATCGTATGAATAGAACTGAGAGAACAGAACGAGAATTGATGGATATAATCACAAAGGTGAGCTTTGCTATGGATGACACAAGACTTTTTCTTGATACTCATCCAGATTGCACAGAGGCTATGGAATATTTTCAGAAAATGCACCGCATTCGCCATGAGTCAGTAAAGGAATACACACAAAGATTCGGTCAGATAGTAAGCTATCATATTGATGGCTGTGATTCATGGGATTGGAACAGTGCTCCGCTCCCATGGCATTCAAGCAAGAAGGGAGGATGCTAATATGTGGGCATATGAAAAACGACTTCAGTATCCTGTGGATATAAAGACAAGAGATCCGAAAATTGCACAAATAATAATATCGCAATATGGTGGACCGGATGGTGAGATTGATGCTTCTTTGAGATATCTGTCCCAAAAGTATACAATGTCAAATAAAAGAGTGGCAGGACTTTTAAATGACATAGGTACAGAAGAACTGGCACATCTGGAGATTGTGGGTGCTCTTGTACAACAGCTTACAGATGGTCTTTCTATTGACGAAATCAAGGCCGCAGGGTTTGATAAATATTATGTTGATCATACTCTTGGTATTTGGCCACAGGCAGCAGGAGGCATCTTTCAGAATGCGTGTCAGTTCCAGAGCAAAGGTGATCCAATAACAGATTTATTTGAGGATCTGGCTGCGGAACAGAAAGCGAGATCAACCTATGACAATATTCTTCGCATGGTTAAGGATCCTGATGTATGTGATGTTATCAAATTCCTGCGCCAGCGAGAAATCGTACACTTCCAGAGATTTGGTGAGGGACTGAGAATGGTTCAGGATGACCTTGATAGTAGAAATTTCTATGCATTTAATCCTTCATTTGATATGAAGTAATGCTGAAGTAATAACTTCAAACACTTGTATTTCTCAAATTATCATGGTATTATAGGGCAAGGAGTAAAACTCAAAAAAATACAATGGAGGTATTCATAATGTTAGTTTCAGCAAAAGATATGTTGAATAAGGCTAAGGCTGGAAAGTATGCTGTAGGTCAGTTCAATATCAACAACCTTGAGTGGACAAAGGCAATTTTATTAACAGCTCAGGAATTAAACTCACCAGTTATCTTAGGTGTTTCTGAGGGTGCCGGAAAATATATGGCAGGCTACAAGACAGTAGTTGGCATGGTTAATGGTATGTTAGAGGAGCTTAAGATTACAGTTCCTGTTGCATTACATCTTGATCACGGTAGCTATGACGGATGTTTAAAGTGCATCGAGGCAGGATTCTCATCAATCATGTTCGATGGTTCACACTACCCAATCGATGAGAACGTTGCAAAGACAAAGGAGCTTGTTAAGCTTGCAGCAGACCACGGTATGTCTCTTGAGGCAGAGGTTGGTTCAATCGGTGGCGAGGAAGACGGCGTTATCGGTAAGGGTGAATGTGCAGATCCTAATGAATGTAAGGCAATCGCTGATCTCGGCGTAACAATGCTTGCAGCAGGTATCGGTAATATTCATGGTAAGTATCCAGAAAACTGGGAAGGTTTAAGCTTTGAGACACTTGATGCTGTTCAGCAGCTTACAGGTGAGATGCCACTTGTTCTTCACGGTGGTACAGGTATCCCAGAGGATATGATTAAGAAGGCTATCAGCCTTGGTGTTGCTAAGATTAACGTAAATACAGAGTGCCAGCTTGCATTTGCTGCAGCTACACGTACTTACGTTGAAGAGGGCAAGGATTTACAGGGTAAGGGATTTGATCCTAGAAAGCTTTTAGCACCAGGTTTCGAAGCAATCAAGGCTACTGTAAAAGAGAAGATGGAACTCTTCGGTTCTGTTAATAAGGCTTAAGTAACTGTCTATTAAAGGACATTGAAAGAAATTAGATAATAGTGTATAATAAAAGGGTACTATGTTTTAAAATGTAGTACCCTCTATTAGTTATATAGGGAGTTAATTTGAGGTTTCTACACATTAATATTAATAGATTATGCGGAGGAGGGAGCTTATGAATAATGAAGATGAAATCAACAAAATGATTGAAGACGAAATTAATGGTGTGTCGGAAGACACAAACGAAACAAATTATGTCAATAACGATGATGAAATAGATGAAGTCAGTGAAAAAGAAAAGAAAAAGAAGTCTAAAAAGTCAGTGATAATATATAATATAGTGAGATACGCTATCATGGCAGTTGCATTGTTTATATTTGGATATGCTGCGTATGAGCTGACTCTTATATATGTGGAGAGTACAGAGGCAGAGGAACTCAAGGATGAGATGTCAGATATGTTTCGTGTGGACATTGATGATTTGGTTCAAAATAATGAGATACCAACCAATGAAGAAGGTGAAACTATGATTTCACTGGAAAACCAAAACGATGGGCAAATATTTGTATTTGACTATGAGAAGATGTTGTCATATAATTCTCATGCCAAAGGATATATTCGACAGGATGATGGCGAATACATAGATAATCCTATATTGCAGCATCCTGATGACAATGACTATTATCTGTCACATCTTGTGGATCATAGAAAGAGTACTATAGGTTCTATATTTATTGATTCGAGCATTGAAGAGGGACTCAATGCGAAGAATTGTATAATATACGGTCATAACATTGGTCAGAGAGCAGGAAAGATTATGTTTGGAAGCCTTAACTGGTATTGGAACCAGACAGGATATTACAAGGAACATCCAACATTTGATATATGGATAGAAGATACTCATTACAGATATTATGTATTTGCTATATACAAGACAGATGCTGTAGGCAGTCCGGTGTATCAATATGCATTTTCTTCTGATGAAGAATTTATGAATTATGTTGCTATGTGCAAGAAGAATTCAAAGTATACATTTAAGGAAGCACCTGAGATTACAAAAGACAGCTATATAGCGACCTTGTCCACATGTACCAGCTCTGATGATAAGCGTATGATTGTACAGCTTGTAAGAGGAGAAGAATTGGATATATATGGAAACCCTGTTAATACAGGCAAAGAGTCTGCTGAATGAACAACAGCAGAATAGTAGGATAATAGAAAGAATAAGATAAATAGACAAAAACAGTATGAAAGTTTTCGCTATTGAGAAAGGAACAAAAAATGAGCAATATGTTAAATGTAGAAGAGATTTTTGGTGAAAATGTATTTTCTCTTGGAAAGATGAGAGAGAGATTGCCAAAGAAAGTATTCGCAGAGGTTACGAAGATAATTGACGAAGGTGGGGAGCTTTCCCTTGAGACAGCCGATGTAGTAGCTAAGGCTATGAAGGATTGGGCTGTAGAGAAGGGTGCAACCCATTACACCCACTGGTTCCAGCCACTTACAGGTATCACAGCAGAAAAGCATGATGCTTTTGTTACAAACCCTGACGAGAATGGACATATGCTTATGGAGTTCTCTGGCAAGGAGCTTATAAAAGGCGAACCTGATGCATCATCATTTCCATCAGGTGGTCTGCGTTCTACATTTGAGGCGAGAGGATATACAGCGTGGGATATTACATCACCAGCATTTATCAAGGAGGATGCAGTAGGGGCTATTCTTTGTATACCTACAGTTTTCTGTGCTTATACGGGTGAATCACTTGATCAGAAAACACCTCTTCTTCGCTCTATGGAAGCAGTTAGCCAACAGGCGTTAAGAATCGTTAGATTATTTGGCAATACCGAGGCTACAAAAGTAACTCCATCAGTAGGAGCAGAGCAGGAATATTTCCTTGTAGACAGAGAAAAATATCTCCAGAGAAAGGACCTTATATATGCAGGTCGTACACTTTTTGGAGCACCTGCACCAAAGGGACAGGAGATGGATGACCATTACTTTGGTACTATCAGAGAGCGTATTGGTGCATACATGAAGGATTTGAATGTTGAATTGTGGAAGCTCGGTGTGTCTGCAAAAACACAGCACAATGAGGTGGCTCCAGCACAGCATGAACTTGCACCTATCTTCGCTACAGCTAATATAGAGGTTGACCACAATCAGCTTATTATGGAGACGATGAAAAAAGTGGCAAGTCGTCATGGTCTTCATTGCCTTTTACATGAAAAACCATTTGCAGGTATAAATGGTTCAGGAAAGCATGATAACTGGTCCCTTGTTACAGACAATGGAGTAAATCTTCTAGATCCAGGTCAGACACCAAACCAGAATATTCAGTTCCTACTTGTGCTTGCATGTGTGCTCAAGGCAGTTGACACACACGCTGATTTACTTAGACAGTCAGCATCAAATGTTGGTAATGATTTGAGACTTGGAGCTCATGAAGCACCACCAGCTATTATATCGGTATTCCTTGGTGAGCAGCTTGAAGATGTGGTAGAGCAGTTAGTAGAGACAGGTGAGGCAACAAGCTGTCTTGAGGGCGGAAAGCTTGTAACTGGTGTAAGTACTCTTCCTGACCTTGACAAGGATGCTACAGATAGAAACAGAACATCACCATTTGCATTCACAGGCAATAAGTTTGAGTTCCGTATGGTTGGTTCATCAGATTCTATTGCAAGTGCCAATATTACATTAAATACAATAGTTGCAGAAAGCTTTTGCGAAGCTGCAGATATTCTTGAGAAGGCAGAAGATTTCGATATGGAATGTCACGACCTTATCAAAAAATATATGACAGATCATCACAGAGTTATCTTCAATGGTGACGGATATTCTGATGAGTGGGTTGAAGAAGCAGAGAGAAGAGGACTTCCAAATATTAAGTCTATGGTCGAGGCTGTTGAGACACTTGTTACACCAAAGGCAATTAATCTCTTCGGCAAGTTCCACATATTTACAGAGGCAGAGCTTCAGTCTCGTGCAGAGATACTTTATGAGACATATGCAAAGACTACAAATATCGAGGCACTTACTATGATTGATATGGCATCTAAGCATATTATTCCAGCTGTAGTTAAATACACAAAGTTCCTTGCTGATACTGTTATAGCAGTAAGAGAAGCTGGTGCAGATTCAAGCGTTCAGTCAGATACATTGACAGAGGTATCAGCATATCTTAAGGAGACAAAGGCAACTCTTAATGTACTTATCCATGCGCAGGCAAAGGCAAAAGCGATGCCGGCAGGTAAAGAGCAGGCCTTTGAGTATAGAAGAAATGTTGTAACTGCTATGGAGGCACTAAGAAAGCCAGTTGACAAGCTTGAAATGATAGTGGATAAAGAGATGTGGCCAATGCCTTCGTATGGAGACCTTATATTTGAGGTATAAAGTTATTTTGAGTCGTAGCCTATTACAGGTTACGGCTCTTAAATAAAAGCAAAAAGATAAAAGGAGAATGGAAAATGGCAGAAACTTATAAATGCCCTGGCTGTGGTGCTCCTATAACATTTGATGGGACTTCCGGCAAGATGGCATGTGAGTATTGCGAAACGCAGATTGATGTGTCAGCAATGGACAAAATCAATGACATGTACAGTGATAGTGTTATTGATGAAACACCTGTAGAGAAAGAGTATTGCAGCTTTGACGGGTATAAATGTGAAAGCTGTGGTGCAGAAATTGTTACGGATGAACATACATCAGCTACATTCTGTAGCTTTTGTGGTAGCCCGGCTATGATTAAGGGAAGACTTAGTGGTGCATTAAAGCCACAGAAGGTTATACCTTTTAAGATACAGAGGGATGCGGCAGTTACTGCTTATAAGAAATGGGCAGGAAAGGGTCTTGTAACACCTTCAGGCTTTAGAAAAGAAAGTACTATAGAGAAGATAACAGGTATATATGTTCCTTTCTGGCTTTATGATTACGGTGCAGATGCTCATGTCAGTGCCCATGCTAAAAAGCGTAGAACTGACAGAAGAGGAGATACAATCTATGAGCATACTGACCATTTCAATGTAGGTCGCCACGTAAAGGCAGATTTCGATAAGATTCCAGCTGATGCATCAGAAAAGATGGATGATAGAACCATGGATTTGTTGGAGCCATATAACTATAGCGAATTGACTGATTTCCAAATGCCATATTTGTCAGGTTATCAGTCAGAGAAGTTTACATATGATGCAACACAGCTTGCACCTAGAGCAGAGCAAAGAGTGCGTCAGTACATAATAGATGAGGCTAGAGGAACTATAAACGGATATTCATCAGTCAATATCGTGTCAGCTAACGTTAAGCTAAATAGACGTAATGCAGCATACACTCTTATGCCAGTATGGATATTAAATTATAACTACAAGGGAAAGATGCATACATTTGCTATGAATGGACAGACTGGAAAGGTAGTTGGAAAGCTTCCTAAGTCATTTGGCAAGATTGTAGCCTGGTTCGGTGGCATATTTGCAAGTGTGTCAGCCATATTATTTTTGTTAGGAGGGCTGTTTGGATGAGAAAGAATATATTTAAGAAATTGGCACTCCTGTCTACATTTGTTATGACTTCAATGTTTGTCAGCGGATATACACCTGTGGAGGGTACTGGCAATCCAGATGATTGGGATATAGACGATACACAGTTTGTATATGACTATGGGGATGTATTTAGCAGTGATGAGGAGCTTGAGTTACAAAAGCTTTGTGAAAGCACAGGAAAAGAGCTTGGTCTGGACATAGTCATTGTGTCAGCTACAGATCTTGGTGGAATGAATGAGATGAATTATGCTGATGATTTCTATGACTATGGTGGTTATAGTGAGTCTGGTATATTGTATCTTATAGATTTGGACCATGATGGAGTATGGGTATCAACATCAGGACTGGCTATGGTATACATAGATGATTATGATGTAGAAACTATCATCGATGCTTTGTGGGTAGGCTTTGAAAAATATGACTATATGGAAAGCGCTGAAGATTTCGTAGATACAGTGGACGACATTGTGGCTGAACGTAAGTCAGATAGTGACTTCAAAGAGCTGGAAGAGCTTTGGTATGAAGGCGAATATGATGATTATGAAGACTTTAAGGCAAAATATTCAGATGAGATTTATGAAGCTTACGAAGAAAGCTTCTTCACACCTTTCAAAAATATCTTTATGTGCATGGGTGTAGGTGCCATTATTGCTTTAATAGCAGTACTTGTAATGTGCATTTCATCAGGCACAAAGATGACAGCTGGAAGTAAGACATATATGAGAAGTGGAAGCTTTAATATACTTCATAGATTTGACAGATTTACACATACTACAACTACAACGCGTAAGGTAAATACATCATCAGGCAGTGGTGGAAGCCGTGGACATTCATCTAGTCATAGAAGCAGTAGCGGAAGAAGTCACGGTGGTGGTGGCAGACGCAGATAGTCACATAAGCCCAAAAGTGAATATATGTAACAGACCTTATTCAAATATACGCAAAACACGGAGGAATTAGAAAATGGCAAATCCTATAGTTACAATTACAATGGAAAACGGAGATGTGATGAAGGCTGAGCTTTATCCAGAGATAGCTCCAAATACAGTAAACAATTTCATCAGCCTTATAAAGAAAGGTTACTATGATGGACTCATTTTCCACAGAGTCATCAATGGATTTATGATTCAGGGTGGATGCCCGGATGGAACAGGTATGGGTGGCCCTGGTTACGATATCAAGGGTGAGTTTTCATTCAATGGTTTTACAAATGATTTAAAGCATACAGAGGGTGTTCTCTCAATGGCTAGAGCTATGCATCCGGATTCAGCAGGTTCACAGTTCTTCATCATGCACAAGAATTCACCACATCTTGACGGACAGTATGCAGCATTCGGCAAGATTACAGAGGGTATGGACATTGTAAATAAGATTGCAGAATGTGATACAGATTACAGCGACAGACCTCTTGAGACACAGAGAATGAAGACAGTGACAGTTGATACTATGGGTGTGGATTATCCAGAACCAGAGACAATGTAAGAAGTCGCTATAAGTAATTGCCAGAGTTGCAATCTGGATAGTGAATGTTGAAAGGCTTGGTGTACAATGCTTAAGGCAGTAATATTTGACATGGATGGGGTTCTCGTTGATAGTGAACCCCTTCACTATGAAGTGAACAGAATAACAATGCAGGAAGAGTTGGGCAAAGATTTAGATTACCAGTATTATAAACAATATATCGGTAGTACCGTCATGGCCATGTGGAACAAGATTATAAAGGATTTCTCTATGGAAGGATATACAGCAAAGGAGCTGTTTGATTTATCAGAGGAAGTTAAGGAAAGGCTTGTAGACGAGAAGGGATATCCAGAAGTACCAGGAGTTGTTGCCTTTGTAAAATCTATTTCTTCTAAGTATAAGCTTGCGGTGGCTTCGTCATCTGCACTTGTAAATATAGAAAAAAATGTGGCTAAGCTTGGCATAGCAGAAGATTTTGATGCACTGGTAACTGGGCTTTCAGTGAAAAATCCAAAGCCAGCACCAGATATTTTTTTGAAAGCGGCAGAGCAATTAGGTGTTAAACCAGAGGAATGTATCGTTGTAGAGGATTCTTGCAATGGTACAAGAGCTGCAAAGGCGGCAGGTATGGCTTGCATCGGCTTTATCAATCAGGGGTCAGGAGAGCAGGATTTATCGGCAGCAGATTATCTATTCGAGGCATTCGACAATATTGATGACGGGTTTATGGAGATGGTCTATAGTCATCATTTTGCAGAGCCATGAAGAGTGCTTGAAACAGAGCGTCTCGTCATAAGGGAGATGTGTCCTGATGATGTGGATGATATCTACTCTGTATACGAAGGAAATGACTTATCCTACATGGAGGGGCTCTATGAGGATAAAGATAAAGAACGGGAATATATAAAGGATTATCAGAAGTATATCTATAATTTTTATGATTTTGGTATATGGCTCTTTGAAGAGAAAGCCACAGGGCAAATTATTGGTCGTGGTGGAGTGGAGCATAAGGTCTATGATGATGGTACAGAAGGTCTTGAGCTTGGATATATCATAAGAAGGGATAAGCAACGACAGGGCTATGCATATGAGGGACTAAGTGCCATTATTATATATGTAAGAGAACATTTTGAGGCCAATAATATTAAGGTCAGCGTTCATCGTGATAATGTACCGTCAATAGAGCTTGCAAAGAAGCTTGGCACAGAATTTGCCAGTGGACAGACCACAGAATATATAACGGGAAATATAAAATTTGTGGAATAGAAATAGAAATGTGCATCTTTTGTATATGTTGCACGCATAGCTTTATAAATACAAGTATGTAAGTCCAACACCTGATATAATCAAAATAGTCAGCACCAGACACACTACTTTGATTTTCTTTAGGTTGTTGGATTTTGCTTCACATATCTGCTCAGTGATTGTTTGAGTTTTCTTCTCATCACGCTCCTTGAATTGCTTATATATTATATAGAAGAAAGCGATGACAAGGAATGAACCGATAACGAAGAATGTGATGGCTGCGGCGTTATTGCCTTCTGACAAAAAGGTGTAACCGCTAGTGTATACCACGCCAGCAATAATACCGAAAATGCAAAAACAGACTAACATTGCCAATATTCTAATGGGCATAGGAACCCTCTTGCTCTTGCAAAGCTCTGTTGCACCCTCAACAATAACTTCAAATAAAAAATCTATTATAAACTCCATAATTTATCCTCCCACAAAGTCAATTTTCATAGAATATATCACATTTTCTACCCATAATCAAGTGTAACCCATTAGCGCTTCAGGCATCTGTTTATATATGAGATTAGGGGCTTTTGGCATCCTGAACTCTATGAACATAAAATCTATACTATTACATTAATAATAGAAAAAGATGTGTCCCCACATCTTTTTCTAAATAGGTTATTTGGTTGGTTTGTATAATAAAAAAGGGAGGAAGTTTGAGCTATTGCTCAAACTTTATTATGAAAAAAATTACAAAAGATTTTCTTTTGTTGATTGTATTATATTTTTTAAACATGAAGAAACAATGTTTTTTGTGTAAAGAAAAAAGCAATAAAAAATGAATGAAATATTAACAACTGGAAGCAAGTTTGTCGATTAAAAGAAAAAACTTTACATATTATCGATAATATTGTATCATTAAAAGGCTAGGCATTTAGCATAGTAAATTGTTAAATGCTATGTAAAAGGGACAAAGATACGAAAGGAAATGTGAAAGATGTATAAGATTCTTAGAAGAGAAGCATTGAATCCAACTGTTACATTGCTGGATATTGAAGCACCTTTAATTGCAAAAAAGGCTGAACCTGGACAGTTCATTATTTTGCGTGTAGATGATGAGGGAGAGAGAATTCCATTGACTATAGCAGACTTTGATAGAGAGGCTGGCTGGGTTAGAATTATTTTCCAGATTGTTGGTGGAACAACAGAGAAACTCAATGCAAAGAGCGAGGGTGAATTTATTCATGATTTCGTGGGACCACTTGGTGTACCTACACATGTGGAAGGTCTTAAGAAAGTAGCTGTAGTAGGTGGTGGTGTTGGTTGTGCTATCGCATATCCAATCGCTAAGAAGTTACATAACATGGGCGCAGAAGTTCATTCAGTTGTAGGCTTCAGAAATAAGGATCTTGTTATTCTTGAAGATGATTTTGCAGCTGTAAGTGACAAGCTTATGATGATGACAGATGACGGAAGTCATGGAACGAAGGGTCTTGTTACTAATGCTTTGAAGGAGCTTATCGATGCAGGTGAGAAGTATGACGAAGTTATCGTTATCGGTCCACTTATTATGATGAAGTTCGTATGTGCTCTTACTAAGGAGTATGGCATTAAGACAACTGTAAGCATGAATCCTATTATGATAGATGGAACTGGTATGTGTGGTGGATGTCGTCTTACTGTTGGTGGTGAGACAAAGTTCGCTTGTGTAGATGGTCCTGATTTTGACGGACATCTTGTAGATTTTGATGAAGCGCTTGAGCGTGGAAGCATGTATAAGCCATTTGAGAGACGTGCACACGAAGAAGCATGTAATCTATTCAAGAAGGAGGTACAGTAATATGCCTAATATGTCATTAAAGAAAAATGAGATGCCTTCTCAGGAGCCAAACGTAAGAAATAAGAACTTCAAGGAAGTTGCATTAGGATATACAAAAGAGCAGGCTATAGATGAGGCTGCCAGATGTTTAAATTGTAAGAATAAGTCTTGTGTTACAGGATGTCCTGTACAGATTGATATACCAACATTTATTCAGCACGTAGCAGCAGGAGATTTTGAGGCAGCTTATGAGGTAATCTCAAAGTCAAGTGCACTTCCAGCCGTATGTGGTCGTGTTTGTCCACAGGAGTCACAGTGTGAAGGCAAGTGTGTAAGAGGTATCAAGGGCGAGCCAGTAGCTATCGGTCGTCTTGAGAGATTTGTAGCTGATTATCACAATGCTAACTGTACAGAGAAGCCTGTTAAGCCTGAGAGCAATGGACATAAGGTTGCTATTATCGGTTCGGGTCCTTCAGGACTTACATGTGCTGGTGACCTTGCAAAGAAGGGATATGATGTAACTATTTTCGAGGCACTTCACCTTGCAGGTGGTGTTCTTGTATACGGTATTCCAGAGTTCCGTCTTCCAAAGGCTATCGTTCAGAAGGAAATCGACGGACTTAAGGACCTTGGCGTAAAGGTTGAGACAAATATGGTTATAGGTAAGGTTCTCTCTATCGATGAGCTTATTGAGGAGTACGGATTTGAAGCTGTATTTATCGGCTCAGGAGCAGGACTTCCAAGATTTATGAATATCCCTGGTGAAAACTTAAAGGGTGTATACTCTGCAAATGAATTCCTTACAAGAGTAAATCTTATGAAGGCTTACAAGGAGGATTCTTGCACACCTATCATGAAGGCTAAGAGAGTAGCCGTAGTAGGTGGTGGTAACGTTGCCATGGACGCTGCAAGAAGTGCTAAGAGACTTGGAGCAGAGGAAGTATACATAGTATATCGTCGTTCTGAGGACGAGCTTCCTGCAAGAAAGGAAGAGGTTGAGCATGCTAAGGAAGAGGGAATCATCTTCAAGCTCCTCACAAATCCAGTTGAGATTCTTGCAAATGATGAGAAGTTCGTTGGCGGAATCAGATGCTTAGAGATGGAATTAGGCGAGCCAGATGCTTCAGGCAGAAGAAGACCTGTGGAGAAGGCTGGTTCAGAGTTTGATATTCCAGTTGACTGTGTAATCATGTCAATAGGTACATCTCCAAACCCACTTATCAAGTCTACTACAAAGGGTCTTGAGACACAGAAGTGGGGCGGAATCATCGTAAATGAAGAGACTGGTCTTACATCAAGAGAAGGTGTATACGCTGGTGGTGATGCTGTAACAGGTGCCGCTACAGTTATACTTGCTATGGGTGCAGGTAAGACAGCAGCCACATCAATCGATGAGTATCTTTCAAACAAGTAAATAATCGGTACAATAAATTGCTATAGACTATAAAATTACTTTTTGGAAGTAGCATTTGAGTGTATAAATAAGCCCACTGGATGTCCAGTGGGCTTTCATGTTGTATAGAAAAGCTCTCGAAACTTTCCTATACAATAAAAATAAGCTTCAGTTTATTTATTATCTGTATTATCCTCCACAGTAGCCACAGCTTCGTTATCTTCGTTAACAACCACTGTTTTCTGCGCTTTAGAGTTTTTTCTTTTCAGCGTTTCAAAGATTGGATCGTCATCTGACACTATATCATTAGCTTCCTTTTTGTGTTTGTCATAGTCAGCTTTCATATAGGTTGCAAACCAATCAGCGATAAGAGTTTTCAGTGAAGCTGCAATAGGTACAGCTATAATCATACCCAGCAGACCGTTCATATTACCACCGATGGTTACGGCTATAAGTACAAGAGCAGGATGAAGTCCAACTATATCACCAACAATCTTTGGACATAATATATTACAGTCAATCTGCTGTACAATGACCAGGCAGACAATGACAGCAACTACCATCCATATATCTCCTGAGAATAATGTAAATACAGCGGCAATGGCAGTTCCGATAAATGGTCCGATATAAGGAATAAGATTAAATATACCACATACAAGGCCTAACACAATGGCGTAGTCAACACCAATAATGTAAAGTATGATGGTTGACATAACTGCTACAATGGAAGCCTCAATAAGCTGTCCGTGTATGTACTTGGAAAATGTTGTTTTTATAATGCCCAGAGCACGTCTTATAACAACGCCACTTTTTCTCTTTCTAAATATTATAAAGAAGAATTTATCCCATATATCAGAGAAAAACTCACGGCTTGCGATGACATAAATGCTACATGTAAGGGCAATAACAAGAGTAAAAATATTGCTGCCCAAGCTGATAACGAAATCAGCAACACCACTGAATAAACCTGTGATTAAGCTCTGCAAAAATGAAGCAATATTGCCCATCTGTGAAGATATAACATCTCCAAATGGAAGCTTCAAATTGCTGATAAGATTTGTAAGGCTCTCCGTGGAGAAGCTGCTGGATTCAAAATATTCTGTAATAGATACCAGGATATTGCTAAGTGTGCTGTTCTGCGATATCTGGCCACCTATCATGAAGTAAATGCCAATTAAAAGTGAGATGAGGAATCCTAAAACAACTAGGTATGAAGTTACGATTCCTATAGCACGACATGCACCACCGTGTTTAGAAAAAAACTTACTCTTTTTTAAGAGCTTTTCGATGGCGTTAACAGGTCCTAACATCAGAAATGCTATGATAAAGCCTAGTATTATAGGGAATGACATGTCCCATATGCTGCCAAAAAGTGACATAATATTGTCATACAGAAAAGGTATGCTGTCTATGAGCCTGAATGCAAGATATATGATAACAGTAGTGACGCCGATATATTTGCATAATTTCAAATAACGTTTGTCAAAATTAAATTTCATAATAAGCCTCCTATGGAATTAAAAATGTAAATAAAACTTTAGTTAATGACTATAATATTTATGTTTTATATACTTTTTTAGAATATCACATTTTATAAGTGGACACAATGAAAAAACATATCTGCTTGAATAAAGTGGGAAATTGTATTAAAATGAACCTGCAATGTATAAGGGAAAAAGGATTGGGAAGATGATTGATAAAGATATTATAAAAGAAGAAATAAAGAAAGACAGTAGTGTAATTACAGATATGGCGGACGAGAATATAGCTTCTGATGGGGAAAACACAGAAAAATTATATCTCGTTCTTATAGGTACACCGGGAATATTTGCCACTATCATAAAGATGGTAACAAGAATTAAATATATTCATATAGTTCTGGGGATGGATGAGGATTTAAAAAATTGTTATAGCTTTGGCCGAAGAAATCCAAAGATACCTATTTTTTCAGGATTTGAGAAAGAAGAGATGGATAAGGTTATAGAGAAGTTTCCTAAGGCACTCTGTATGGTGACAGAGATAAAATGTACTAAGGAGCAGAAGGAGCAGGTCTGGGGCAGAATTAGATATTATGAGGCAAATGCAAAGAGATACCATTACACGATTCTCGGGTTGCCTTGGATGCTGTTTAATAGGCCTTTTCATCAGAAGAGAAGATATGCCTGTTCACAGTTTGTAGCGAGAACCTTGGAGGATTATGGTATAAGAAAATTTGACAAGCATTGGTCAATTATGACTCCAAGAGATTTTTACGAGATGGAAGACAAGAAGATCTTATATGTGGGAACTATTGAAGGTTATTTAGACCAAAGAGATGGTTTTTCAAAATATATCCAGTAGTATACGCTTATATAGAAAAACTTGCTATTACCCTGATGAAGAAAACAGGGATTTTGTGAAATGGGAATTGGGGAAACGGAAATTCAATAAGAATAAAAAGAAAGGGATGTCGGTGAGATTATGAACCTTAAAGGAAAAACAGTTTTGCTTGGTGTGACAGGTTCCATAGCTGCTTATAAGATGGCAAATGTGGCAAGCACTCTTGTGAAAAAAGGAGCAGATGTTCATGTAATCATGACTAGGAATGCCACAAATTTTATAAATCCAATAACATTTGAGACGCTGACAAACCATAAATGTCTTGTGGATACATTTGACAGAAATTTTCAGTATAATGTGGAACATGTGTCTATAGCAAAGACGGCAGATGTAGTACTTATAGCACCTGCTACAGCAAATGTTATTGGAAAAATTGCATGTGGTATAGCAGATGATATGTTGACGACTACTATTATGGCTTGTACATGCCCTATACTTGTATCACCAGCTATGAATACAAACATGTACAACAATGAGATATTCCAAGATAATATGAAGCGTCTTGAGGCTTATGGATATAAGATAATAGAGCCTGGAACAGGACGACTGGCTTGTGGCGATGTGGGAGCAGGTAAGCTTCCTTCAGAGGATATTCTTGTAGAGCATATTGAAAAGATATTGCTGCCTGAGCAGGATATGGTGGGCAAGAAGGTGCTTGTGACAGCAGGACCTACAGTTGAAGCTATTGACCCGGTCAGATTTATCTCAAACCACTCTACAGGTAAGATGGGCTATGCCATAGCAAACGCTGCAGCTGTAAGAGGAGCAGAGGTTACATTGGTATCAGGTCCGGTACATGTCAAAGCGGATGCGGCTGTAAATGTTGTAAATGTTACAAGTGCAGCCCAGATGTTTGAAGAAGTGAAGAACAGAATGGAAAAACAGGATATTATAATCAAGGCGGCAGCAGTTGCAGACTATACACCAGAAGCAGTAGCTGATAATAAGATAAAAAAGTCTGATGGAGAGATGAGCATAAAGCTTAAGCGAACAGAAGATATACTTAAGTATATAGGCGAGCACAAGAAACCTGGACAGATAGTTTGTGGTTTTTCTATGGAGACGGAAAATCTTATAGAGAATTCTAAGGCAAAGCTTATTAAGAAAAATGTGGATATGATAGTTGCAAACAACCTAAAGGTTGAGGGCGCTGGTTTCGGAGTAGATACGAACGTAGTTACTATCATTACAAGAGATGATGTTAAGGAGCTTCCTGTTATGACAAAGGCAGAGGTGGCAGATGAGATTCTTGACATATGTAACTCTTAAGAGCTATACATGAGTAAAGGTAAAGTACGAAAGAGACAATTTTGCCAATTATGCTTTAAGAGTTATGATAATAATATTAAATGGAGAAATATATGGTATTAATCGTGGACGCAGGCAATACAACTATAACATTTGCCGCAGTTGATATGAAAACTAAACAGATAGTAAAGCGTTTTAAGACTGACGAAGAGAAGCTTCAGGCAGATGCGTTTAAGATGCTTAACAACAGGCCAAAGGGTGTTAGGGAAATTCTTTTGGATGCATGGTGTAATGTTGTGGCAAATGAGCTCTGTGACAGGGATTATGTCCATGGAGAGAAATTGTTTGATAAAGCAGTAATCTCTTGTGTTGTGTCAGAGGATGAGCAGGTGTTGGAGTGGCTTGCAGGAAAGCTTACTGAAAAAGTAATTATGGTAGATAAGGAAAACAGCGGTCTCGATTTATCATTATATACAGCGGAGACGCTGGGGGCAGATCGTATGGCTGACACGGTGGCAGCTATTATGAAGTATGGCAGTAAGCTACCTATTATAGTTTTTGACCTCGGCACAGCAACAACATGTAATGTAATAGATAAGGATGGGCGTTTTTTAGGTGGAATTATAGCTCCCGGTCTTATGACGGCAGCAGAATCTCTTATTAAAAATGCGTCAAAGCTTAAATCTTATATAGTAGAAAAACCGGAATCGATTATAGGAAGCTCATCACAATGTTGTATAAACAGCGGTATTGTATATGGGCATGCATTGATGGTTGATGGTATGATAAGGAAGATAAACGCAGAACTTGGGACTGAGTGTACGGTTGTTATAACAGGTGGAAATACAGAGCTTATAAGTAGTTGTATAGAAAGCAAATATGTTTATGAGCCTGATTTACTTTTGTACGGTTTGATTGAGATTGCTGATAAAAATCAAATTTTATAAAAAAATATAAAATTTATAAAAAAGTGCTTGCAATTTAAAAGAACGTATTGTATAATGTCACTTGTCGTCAGACATTGGCCCATCGCCAAATGGTAAGGCACTGGACTCTGACTCCAGCATTCTCAAGGTTCGAATCCTTGTGGGCCAGTTTCAAGCTTCCGAAGTTTTCGGAAGCTTTTTTCTTGTATAGGAAAGTTCTTGAAACTTTCCTATTAAACAAAAATCGTAAAAGGAGGTAGGTGTATGTATAGTTTTGAGTCCAAAGTCAGATATAGTGAGCTTAACGAAGAGCGCATTGTGCGCCCGGAAGCCATAGTGAATTATTTGCAGGATTGCACAACGTTTCATTCGGATTCGTTAGGTGCAGATGTGGACTTTTATAAAAATGAAAAGAAGGTATGGGTTTTAAATTCGTGGCAGATAGAGATAAAGAGACAGATGAACGCCGGCGAGGAAATTACGGTATGCACATGGCCTTATGATTTTACAGGAGCATACGGTCATAGAAACTTTATTATCAGGGATAGTGCGGGCTGTGACATAGTACAGGCTAATACTTTGTGGGTATTTACAGATATGATTACTGGAAGGCCAGTAAAGCTGCCGGATAATATTGCAAAATTCTACACCTTGGAAGAAAAACTTGATATGAATTATATGGATAGAAAAGTGAAGGTGCCTGAAGGGGTTCAGGGAATTCCAAAGGAGCAGGTTCCTGTGAGAAAATATTTCATAGATTCAAACGGCCATGTTAATAATGGCAAGTACATAGCATGTGCAGAGGAATATATTCCAGATGGGTTTAAGGTTGAACGTATCCGCGCAGAATATAAGCGTGCGGCAAAGTACGGAGATACATTTTATCCCGTAGTTTACCGACAGGACGATGAAAATGGTAAGACACATATATGGGTAGCCTTAAATGATGAAGGTGACAAGACGTATGCCATGGTGCAGTTTGACATTTACAAGTAGATTTGTTATATTTAAGGTAGATTATAGCTGTTTGTTGGCTACGATAGATTAAGGAGAGGACGGAAAGACATGATAGAACTAGGAAAAATACAGACTCTAAAGCTGGTTAAATTTACAGATTTTGGAGCGTATCTTTCAGATGGTGTAAACAATGATGACAGAGTGCTGCTGCCTATGAAACAGGTGCCACAAGGCGCAGATATAGGTAGTCAGATAGAGGTATTTGTTTACAGAGATTCAAAGGATAGGCTTATATCTACAGTGAATAAGCCGCTTCTTACATTGGGACAGGCGGCTAGGCTTAAGGTCAATGATGTGACTTCTATAGGAGCTTTTCTTGACTGGGGACTGGAGAAGGATCTTTTTTTATCCTTTAAGGAACAGACCACCAGAGTCAAACAGGGACATTCGTATATGTTTGCACTCTATGTGGATAAGAGTAACCGTTTGGCGGCTACCATGAAGGTATATAAATATCTTCCAGTTGGTGAAGGTTATGAGAAGGATCAGGAGGTCAGAGGAACGGTTTACGAGATAAGCGACAAATTTGGCGCATTCGTGGCTATAGATGACAAGTATCAGGGACTTATACCTCAGAAGGAACTCCATTCGGAAATCGCCATAGGCGATGAAGTCAGTGCCAGAGTTACATCGGTAAGAGAGGATGGCAAGGTCAATTTAAGCCTTAACAAAAAGTCATACCTTCGCATGGAAGATGATGCAGAGAAAATTCTCAAGGTCATAAGGGAATTTGACGGTGTTCTCCCGTTTAACGATAAGGCGTCACCTCAGGTTATCGAGAGAGAATTTGGTATGAGTAAGGCAGCATTTAAGAGAGCTGTTGGAAAACTATACAAGGAACGTCTCATAGAGATAGGAGAAAAATCAATTAAACTTATATAATATTAGGAGGAAATAAAAATGAAGAAAATTATCAGTACAGACAAGGCACCAGCAGCAATCGGACCATACTCACAGGCGATTGAGGTTGGAAACATGGTATTTACATCAGGAGTTATTCCAGTAGTTCCTGCAACTGGTGAGATTCCAGAGGGAATAGAGGCACAGGCAAAGCAGGCTATAGGCAATCTTGTAGCGCTTCTTGGAGAAGCTGGTGTTGCACCTGAGAATGTTATAAAGACAACAGTATTTATCAAGAACATGGATGATTTTGCAAAGATAAATGCTATTTACTCAGAATTTTTCACAAAGGATTGCCCTGCACGTTCATGTGTGGAAGTTGCAAGACTTCCAAAGGATGTTCTTATTGAGATTGAGGCAATCGGCTTAAAGAATTAATCGAAAGGCGATAATATGAAGAATGTTACAAAAGCCAATGTACTTTTCACAGCGACAGTGCTTGTTTATCTGATATTGGTGTATACTATAAGACTTATTCCGGCAGGGACATTTTCTATGAATTTCCTGTTGATAATGCCGGAGATAATTCTTTTATTGCCATCTATTTTATATATGGCATTTATGCGGGATGATACGGTAAGTGATTGTGGTGTGGCAAAGATATCACCGTTGACAACCTTTTTTACGGTTTTATTTGCATTCTGTATTATTCCTCTGGTATCTTTCATAAATATGATATCATCGCTGTTTGTGGAAAATGGTGTAAGTGAGACATTGACACGTACGGTAGAGAGTAATTCACTTATTGTAAATTTGCTAGTGATAGCACTCCTTCCAGCTGTTGTGGAGGAGATTATTTTTAGAGGTCTTATATTTAATGGATATAAGAAAAGAAATCCATTTAAGGCAGCACTTTTAAGTGCGTTCCTTTTTGGACTTATTCATATGAATATTAATCAGTTTTCCTATGCGTTTGTTATAGGTATACTATTTGCCTTGCTGACATATGTGACTGGAAGTGTTATTCCTTCTATTATTGCACATTTTATTGTAAATGGAACAAGTGTTGTGCTATCACATTTGCTTGTGAAGTTGCAGAAGACAGATGTGGCAGTTAATCAGGCAACAGAGATGATTGTAGATGAAAATGCAATCCGTGTGGCACTATTTCTTATGATGGCTGTTATGGCCCTGGCAGGCTTGGCATTGGCAGTACTTCTTTTCTATGGCATATGTAGAAAAAACCGTGGCTTTGAGAGCTTTAAAATGATACTTAAGAAGCCTATGAGAAATTCGTATGATGAGACACAGGGCAGGTTTTTCGACGGATTTTTATTGCTAGGTATAGGTATCTGTGTGTTATATATTGTTTATTATGAGTTTATGATTTAAAGTAATTATAAATATATCATTCAAGGAAGGGAGCGGATGCATAATGGATATTGCAGCATTGTCTACATCCATGAGTTTAGCAAATATTCAAACAGATTTTGGAATAGCTATGCTCGATAAGTCACTTGAGAATATGGAGGTTATGGGAGATGGTATGAAAAAAATTCTTGAAACCTCTGTGAATCCCCATCTTGGCGGAAATTTTGATATGTCTGTTTAGGAGAAGAAAGTAATATGAATAAAGGACGAATGAAGAAAATATGCATAGTAGCGGTAATTCTACTTATCTGTGGAGCTGGCCTTTTTAAAGCTGGAATGACAGTGGGAGCAGCAGGAAATGCGGAACCAGGGTCGGTAAATGATCCTCTTATAACAAAGTCCTATCTTGATTCATATATGAGTAATCTTGGAATATCAGGCGATGCACAGTCAGGCTATAACAAAGTTACTCTTACAAAAGGAAAAACCATGGTAGGTCAGGAAGGAACTGAAATATTGTTATACTCGGGCAGTGCCAATGCCTACGCAAAGAGTGGAAAATTAGTAAATGTCACTATTGGTGAGGCGGTAAATGATGGTATGAGTCTGGGTAAATATTGTAAATATTTATGTCCTGATGCTGACTCTGGTATAACAGCTATGTCAGATGTAGTAGTTTTTGTAAGGGGTGGATACAGTACCAATTAGATTTAAAAATATACAAAAACACCATAGCAAAATTGTGCAAGTTGGTGTAAAAAAGAAAGTCATAGACGAATTTACCAAATAAGTAAAACTTATTTTGTGTATTTGGCATATGGCTTTTTTTGTTTTTATAAGATAAAATACTACTATCGCTTATGATGTATTATTACATCAGATTAGAAAAATAGACAATGAGAATTGGAGGAAAAAACAAAAAATGGCTAGTTTATCATTAAGAAACATTTGTAAAGTTTATCCTAACGGTTTTGCAGCTGTTAAAGATTTTAACCTTGAGATTGCGGATAAGGAATTCGTTATCTTCGTAGGACCTTCTGGTTGTGGTAAGTCTACAACACTTCGTATGATTGCAGGTCTTGAGGATATCAGCTCAGGTGAGTTATATATCGAAGATAAGTTAGTAAACGACGTAGAGCCAAAGGACAGAGATATCGCCATGGTATTCCAGAACTACGCTCTTTATCCACATATGACAGTATTTGACAATATGGCATTCGGTCTTAAGTTAAGAAAGGTTCCAAAGGATCAGATTGAAAAGTTAGTTCACGAGGCAGCAAAGATTCTTGATCTTGAACATTTACTTGACAGAAAGCCTAAGGCTTTATCAGGTGGTCAGAGACAGAGAGTTGCTATGGGTCGTGCTATCGTTCGTAATCCTAAGGTATTCCTTATGGATGAGCCTTTATCAAACCTTGATGCTAAGTTAAGAGTACAGATGCGTGTTGAGATTTCTAAGATACATCAGAGACTTGAGACAACAATTATCTACGTTACACATGACCAGACAGAGGCTATGACACTTGGTACAAGAATCGTAGTTATGAAGGATGGTGTTATCCAGCAGTGTGATTCACCAATCAACTTATACAACTACCCAACAAACCTCTTCGTTGCAGGTTTCATG
>JAFQVJ010000021.1 GCA_017408025.1 Lachnospiraceae bacterium | reverse complement strand
CAGGTGGATTCTGTGGGAGAATTTAAAGATAAAATGTAGAAAAGAATTGCTATAATGATAGTCTAAGTGTAAGAAGTTGCAGAAGATAAATTAAAGCCGTGTATGGAATAGTGGGATATAAGTTTAATATGGACTATTTCATACATGGCTTACATTGTTTACATGCTTATTTATTTTTTTTCACATATATGTTAAAATATAACCATATTTAGTGCGTAAACAAAGGAGGAGATGGATTTATGAAGGGAATTATTTTAGCTGGAGGTTCGGGTTCCAGACTCTATCCACTTACAATGGTGACATCAAAGCAGTTGCTTCCAATATATGACAAGCCGATGATATATTATCCATTATCAGTTCTTATGAATGCTGGTATTAGGGATATTCTTATAATTTCTACACCCAATGATACCCCAAGATTTCAAGCACTTTTGAAGGATGGAAGTCAATATGGCATTAATCTATCATACATAGTGCAACCTAGTCCAGATGGTTTGGCTCAGGCGTTTATTCTGGCAGAGGATTTTATAGGTGATGATACTGTGGCAATGGTGCTTGGTGATAATATATTTGCTGGGCATGGCTTGAATAAGCGTTTGAAGCGTGCAGTGAGAAATGCAGATAGCGGTAAAGGCGCGACTATATTTGGATATTATGTAGATGATCCAGAACGCTTTGGTATAGTCGAATTTGACAGGAGTGGAAAAGCAGTATCTATAGAGGAAAAGCCAGAGAAACCAAAGAGTAATTACTGTGTTACAGGATTGTATTTTTACGATAATAAAGTAGTGGATTATGCAAAGGGGCTTAAGCCCAGTACAAGAGGCGAGCTTGAGATAACCGATTTAAATAGAATATATCTTGAAAATAATGAATTGAATGTGGAACTATTAGGTCAAGGTTTTACATGGTTAGATACAGGAACTCATGAAAGTCTTGTAGAAGCAACAAATTTTGTAAAAACAGTTGAAACACATCAGCATCGTAAGATTGCTTGTCTTGAGGAGATTGCGTATCTTAATGGTTGGATAACTAAGGAAGAAGTAATGAAGATGTACGAACTTCTTAAGAAGAGCCAGTATGGACAGTATCTTAAGGATGTTTTGGATGGAAAATATCAGCTTGGATTATCTTAAGTTAGAAAGGATACTAATGATGAATATTATAGTAACAGGTGGAGCAGGATTTATAGGAAGTAACTTTGTATTTCATATGTTGAATAAGTATCCAGATTATAGAATAGTATGTCTTGATTGTTTAACATATGCAGGTAATTTATCAACACTTGCTCCAGTTATGGACAATCCTAACTTTAGATTTGTTAAGGAAAGCATAACAGATAGAGAAGCTGTATATAAGTTATTTGAAGAAGAGCATCCAGATATGGTTGTTAACTTTGCAGCAGAGTCACATGTAGACCGTTCTATTGAGAATCCAGAGGTATTCCTTGATACAAATATCAAAGGTACAGCAGTTCTTATGGATGCTTGTAGAAGGTATGGTATCAAGAGATATCATCAGGTATCAACAGATGAAGTATATGGTGATTTGCCACTTGATAGACCAGATTTATTCTTTACAGAGGAGACACCAATTCATACAAGTTCACCATATAGCTCATCGAAGGCTGGGGCAGACTTGTTGGTTTTAGCATATCATAGAACATATGGCTTACCTGTTACAATCAGCCGTTGTTCAAACAATTATGGACCATATCATTTCCCAGAGAAGCTTATTCCACTTATGATTGCCAATGCACTAAATGATAAGCCACTTCCAGTATATGGTGAAGGTCTTAATGTTCGAGACTGGTTATATGTTGAGGACCATTGTAAGGCGATTGACCTTATCATCCACAAGGGACGTGTAGGTGAGGTATACAATATCGGTGGACATAATGAGATGAAAAACATTGATATTGTAAAGATTATCTGTAAGGAGCTTGGCAAGCCAGAAAGTCTTATAACATATGTAACAGACAGAAAGGGTCATGATATGAGATATGCTATCGACCCTACAAAGATTCACAATGAACTTGGCTGGTTGCCAGAGACAATGTTTGCTGATGGTATCAAGAAGACTATTCAGTGGTATCTTGATAACAAGGAATGGTGGGAGACTATCATTTCTGGTGAATATCAGAATTATTATGAAAAGATGTATGGTAATAGATAATAATCTTACAGGATGTAAACTGGAGGAGATTTGATGAAAATATTAGTAACAGGTGTGGCAGGACAGCTCGGGTATGATGTAATGAATGAGTTGGCAAAGAGAGGTTACGAAGGAATAGGAAGCGACATAACACCAGAGTATAGTGGGATGGCAGATGGAACATCAGTGACTACAATGCCTTATGTAGCTATGGATATAACTGATAAGGAGTCTGTAGAAAGGGTTATAGCAGAACTTGAGCCTGATGCTGTGATTCACTGTGCTGCATGGACAGCAGTTGATGCGGCTGAGGATGAAGACAAGGTTGATAAGGTTAGAGCAATAAATGCATATGGCACAGAGAATATTGCTAAAGCATGTAAAATGCTTGACTGTAAAATGATGTATATAAGTACTGACTATGTATTTGATGGTCAAGGTGAAAAACCTTGGGAACCTGATTGTAAGGAATATAGACCACTGTGTGTGTATGGACAAACTAAGTTAGAAGGTGAATTGGCGGTAGCGTGTAACCTTGAGAAGTTTTTTATTGTGCGTATAGCATGGGTATTTGGTGTTAATGGTAAGAATTTCATAAAGACAATGCTTAATGTAGGAAAAACTCATGATACATTAACTGTTGTTTCAGACCAGATAGGAACACCAACATACACATATGATTTGGCGAGGCTTCTTGTTGATATGATAGAGAGTGAAAAGTATGGATACTATCATGCGACAAATGAGGGTGGATATATTTCGTGGTATGACTTTACTAAAGAAATCTTCCGTCAGGCTGTGGAGTTAGGACATGAGGAATATGTAGAGAGCAGATTGAGTGTAAAACCTGTTACAACAGCAGAATATGGGGTGTCTAAGGCGGCACGACCATTTAACAGTAGATTAGATAAGAGCAAGCTTGTAGAAAATGGATTTATTCCATTACCAACATGGCAGGATGCACTTGCAAGATATCTTAAAGAAATAGAATTTTGAGGAGAGATACCATGGGTCAGATAACAGTAACAAAATGTCCAATCGAAGGATTATATATAATTGAACCAGCCGTTCATGGAGATAATAGAGGTTATTTTATGGAGACATACAGCCAGAGAGATATGCATGAGGCTGGTCTTGATATGGTATTTGTGCAAGATAATCAGAGTATGTCAAAGAAGGGAGTACTACGTGGACTTCATTATCAAAAAGAGCATCCACAAGGGAAATTGGTCAGAGTTATAAGAGGACGCGTGTTTGATGTAGCAGTGGACATTCGAGTAGGCAGTAAAACTTATGGTCAATGGTTTGGTGTCGAATTGTCAGAGGAGAACAAAAAACAATTTTATGTATCAGAGGGTTTTGCTCATGGCTTTTTAGTTTTAAGCGATGAAGCTGAGTTCTGTTATAAGGTTACTGATTTTTATCAACCTGAAGATGAAGCAGGTCTTGTGTGGAATGATCCTGATATTGGGATAAAATGGCCAGATGTGGTTGGAGAGTATAATGGAACTGGTTCTGTCACTGGTTATCGTATGGCTGATGGAACTAAATTAAATATAAATGAACGCGATCAAAAGTGGGGTACATTAAAGCAGTTGAAATAAGGATACCGCAATCCCACTGGCTTTAGACGGTGGGTTAAGGTAGCCAAAAGTAGAGGTGTGTGTTATATTTAAGGCATGGGAACATGGAAAGCTAAAAATAGACACAAGTATTTACTCCAATATCATATTATT
>JAFQVJ010000020.1 GCA_017408025.1 Lachnospiraceae bacterium | reverse complement strand
CCTCTACTGTAGTTGTTTCTTTCTCTGTTGTTGTTTCCTCTACTGTAGTTGTTTCTTTCTCTGTTGTTGTTTCCTCTACTGTAGTTGTCTCTTTCTCTGTTGTTGTTTCTTCTACTGTAGTTGTCTCTTTTTCAGTTGTTGTTTCTTCTACTGTAGTTGTCTCTTTCTCTGTTGTTGTTTCTTCTGTTGGAGGTGCTAATGGAACTGTAGTTTCAACTTCTTCCTCTGATACAATGATACCATCTACATGCCATCCATCACCTTCTTTTTTGATAACATACCACTTAATGTATTCACCTTCTGCTAATTCAAGCATTGAGCCATTCTTTAATCTGAACTCTGTAGGTACCTCATCAAGATTTGCAACTACTGCCTCGTCATCATTTGCGATTTCCTTAAGCTCCTTAACTGTTCCTGCTGTACCATATGAATAATTATTTACTGGATAACTGCTACGCTCTGATGGCTGCTCAAGTCCTCTATTTAATACGTAGTACATAACCCTTGTAGAAGCTACTGTTGTAGTTTCCTCTTCTGTAGTTGTTTCTTCCTCTGTCTCAATCTCTTCCCATTCAGCTGTAAATACTACATTTCCCTCTGGCATTGTAACCTTCTTACCTGGCTGATATGTCTTTCCGTCGTAATTCCAACCTGTGAAATCATATCCTTCTTTTTCAGGCTCTTCTGAAGAAATTGTAACCTCATTACCAGCCTCGTAATTTTTACCATCTACTATTACTTCGAAATTGCCATCTACATCATAGCTAACTGCGAAAAAGTGTTTAATTAAATCAGATGCTGTAATCTTCATATCAAGACCTTCAGCTGCGTCGCAGTAGTTAAGTCTGCAATACTCATAGAATGTATATCCTGAATTCTTGTAATTTGCTGTATTTGTAACTATAATATCAAAATCTACTGTATCAGTTCCTTTTGTAAGCTTTCCAACTATTCGAAATACTGACTCAGATGTAAATCCCCCAGTTGTTGACTGATATTCTCTACCATTATTCTGGCTATTCTGAGCATTTCCAAGAGCGATTGGTTCTTCTGTCTTTTCACCAACAAGATAAACTGTTGGCTTTTCTGCAAGACTGTAACCACTTCCATCTTCTGTTTCAATAGCGATAGCTAAATGGCTATAAGTCCCACTAAATTTATCATTCTTATCATTCTTATCATGATTATTGTTTCCACCCTTACCTGCGAATACACTTGTAATATTTGCAAGTACAAGTGTCATTGCTAATACAGTTGCTACTATTTTCTTCCATCTCTTATTCATACGCTTTTCCTCCTCTTTTCGTTTATAAGAAGTGTGTTTATGTATTAACTTATCTTATATCTTAATTTTATTAAAATTTTCTTTTGACGCCACCCCCATCGAAGGGGATTTTTTACAACATTTTATTCCTCCCTAAATAAAATGTACAAGTCCACTTCAACTCTCTAAATCCCTCATTCATGAGGGATTTGCTTCACTTTGTGACCAGGCACGGTCAATTTCAGCTGACATCTTCTTTTCGTGCGAGTACTCATGCTTAGCAACATCTTCCTATCTGTTTTGTATTTGTATCCATTGTTATATCCTCCGCTTGCCTAAACAACCAAAGGAATAACTCCACATTAATTTCATCTGCTATTTATCTTTTCGTAATTGTTTTCAATTCTGTATAATTTCCTAAATCTACAATTTGTTTTCTTACCATATAGCCTTTTTTACCACCCATGGGTAGAACTTTTTTACTATTCTACCTATTTTTTCTTACCATATAGCTCTTTTTACCACCCATGGGTAGAACTTTTTTACTATTCTACCTATTTTTTCTTACCATATAGCCTTTTTTACCACTCATGGGTAGAACTTTTTTACTATTCTACCTATTTTTTCTTACCATATAGCTCTTTTTACAACCCATGGGTAGAAAACTATAAATATCATACAAGAGTCTCCACCCCACACAAAAAATGTCCTCTTAATATCTATATTAAACATATCTATCCATTCTTCACTTTCTGTTTCAGAAATAACAACACAGACAAGTTTACATCAACTTTCTAAATCCCTCACTCACGAGGAACTTGCCAGCTTTACAGAGCCGAGCACGGTCAGCTTCGGCTGACATCTTCTTCTCGTGCGGATACTAAAAATCGTAGTTGCAAAGCAACTACGATTAATTCCTCGCGGAGCGCTTTTTGTTGTATAGGAAAGTTTCGAGAACTTTCCTATACAATAAAAAAGAAGCCTTGCCTCTACAATGCTCCCAAATATATATTATATCCTATTATCTTTTTATCCACGCATCTGCCGTTGTGCACCGTTCACAGACGTTACTCTTACAGTTAACTCAGCCCCAGCAACCTCACGGCACATGAAAGATCTTCCTTAGTGCTGCTCCATTCCTGACCTGACACGGTTCGAAAGTTTCCATTGCGCGAGACCAAAGCGTCAACGCCACTTATAAAAGGCAGCTCTGCAAGCAAATGCCCGAAGGCAGATATCACCCCTGCTAAAGCGGATTGCAGGTACAGGACACCGCTAACTTCCCAGCTGCGTGGATTTTAATTATATCTGATTAAACCACTTGTGTCAACCTTGTATTTATCGACGCATATCTCTCTTTTACCATTTTTTCTACTTAATTTTCTACCTTCAATCGTTTTTTGCGTTCTCTCATTTCCTTGAAATAACTTGTAAGCATCTGAGAACACTCATCATGAAGTATGTCCTTTTCAAATTCTACCTTATGATTGAATTGTGGCACATTCAGTAAATTAAGTATGGAACCTGCACATCCTGCTTTAGGATTCATGCAGCCAGCGTAAACCTTTTTTATACGCGACTGTACTATGGCTCCAGAACACATCTGGCAAGGCTCCAAGGTAATGTACATTTCACAGTTGTCCAACCGCCAATCCCCAAGTTTCTTAGAAGCTTTCTTTATGGCATTAAGCTCAGCGTGAGACAGTGTATTCTTGTCTGTTACCCTTCTATTATAACCTCTTGCTATTATCTTATCTTCATATACTATGACACAACCGATAGGCACCTCACCAAGTGCATATGCCTTATACGCCTGTTTTATAGCTTCTTTCATATATTTTTCTTCCCTGGTCATATATGCTCCTAAAATTTTTCTCCTAGAATATAGAACAAAGTGGACAAGTCCACTTCAACTCCCTAAATCCCTCATTCATGAGGGCTTGCTCCACTTTGCGAGCCGAGTACGGTCAGCTTTAGCTGACATTTTCTTCTCATTCATATGGATTTAGCATAGCATATAGTCTATGATTCTGCCAAGCTCCATTGACTCTTATATTTTTTTCACACAAGCCCTCCAAACGAAAGCCCATATTCTCCAAAAGCTTTATGGATGGTTCATTGGTCTCCATAACATTAGCTACCAGACGATGAAGCCCCAGTTCATTAAATATTTCATCTATAACTCGGCTGACCGCCTCCTTGGCGTAGCCTTTATGCCAATAATCCTCATCAAACTTATACCCTATAGTACCACACCTAAACGGTTCTGCAGATATGCTTCCACAAGACACCGTCCCTATAATGACGTCTTGATTTTCCTTTAGGCTCACATAATACCTAACATATCTATTGCCCAGGGTCGCCGCATACTCCTGAGACAACACTCCTTTTTGGTATATTTCCGTGTAATACATAGGCACTTTTCCGGCTTCGTATAGCTCAAATATATGTCGCCCCTTCTCCAGAAATGATAGCACCTCTCTCCAATAATTGTCATCCAGCACCCTCAATATAAGTCTATCTGTTTCAAGCAAAATCTTCATATCAACGAGTTATACCTTCTCATATATTCATCAATAGTTGCCTGGTCAATTTTTATTCGCTTGTCCATCGTTTTCATGACATCCTTGATATTCAGGACGGCTGCGACATTCTCCTCTTGGAAATTGTACAACTGATTATCATTGAAACATAATATCAGTGGACGTAAAACATTTTCATTATTACCGCGAATAACAATACCAGAATGGTGATTGTTAAGCTCAACACATACTCCTGGTGTCAATATCTTCAAGCTATCCATCAAGGCAGCCACCACAAATTCATCATACTTCTCCATATTTCCAAGAAGCTCTCGAATAGCAACTACATCCGAAGTCGGCTCAACACCAAGCTTCATAGCTGTCATATCATCATACTTCTCTACCACCTGCAATATTCTTGCACATTCACTGAAAGGTTTATCTTTTGCGCCTATACTTTCATCTGTCTGTAACGTGTATTTTTGCTCCAGCATCTTGCGAACGTTTTCATTAAAGAATGGCATTTCCTGAAGCTCCTTATTTCCCAACGCTTCACAGTTAATCATATGTTTCCTGTCTTCTTCATCATAGCTTTCCTTAGCTAATATCATTGGGTCGATATAAAGTCTTCCTAAGTCATGAACCAGAGCCGCAGTAACCATATCTCTCATATCCTCAACACTTATCCTGAGACGCGCCCCAACGAGAGCCGACAAAGTCGCTATATTTATGCCATGCTTATAAACATAATCATCTTCACTTCTTACGTTCTGTAACACATTTACCTTATCCGAACGTTTTGCATACTTCTTTATAATCATCTTTACTAGATTATATATATTGGTAGGCTTATTACCCGCTCTCATTTCATCCATGGCCTCTTTCAAAGCAAACACGCTCATGGTCTGGAATCTTTCATATTCAACATCATCCTCTGACATAGGAGGAAGCGGCTCCGCAGGCTCCAATATGTATATTCCAATCAATTTAAAGTTCTTGATACTGCTTATACCTTGCTTGGTGAGCTTGGTATCTCTATCGTACAGTAAGACACCATTCTTATTGTAAATAGGTTTTGCCAGTCTCATCCCTTTTTTTAGTTCATCGGTTCTAACAAATCTCATTTCATCACAACCCTTTCGTACATAAATCTTACCACTATACTATCATAGAAGCCTTGAAATTCAAAGTAAAAATATTAATTTTCTGTTCTGTGCCTTTAGTACTATTTTTATAGGTATTTTAGCCAGTACTGCTTTTCATCTCTTTCTCTTCCATACTCATATCCCATTAATGATTTCGTAAAACCGAATCTCCCTGCCTGATCAGCTATATTCTTATCTTTCCTCCATGGAACAGCCAACACATATCTATTATCATAATACATAAAAAGAATGTGTCCGTATCTATAATAGCTTTCCATAAGAAATATATTGTTTGCCATACGCCAACAGCTTCTAGGTAGGAACATCAGCTCATGTGGCTTTAATTTTACGACAGGATATTCCACTCCTTCTAATATCATACGTATTTTGCAGAGTCGATTATATGTCCGGGTAAAATCGGGGAAATTATCCACTTTTTGTTTCTGATTTTCTTCCCTTCTCCTTATGTCCTTTTCTATGTATTCTTTCCCTCCCATATCTGGTTTACATTTTATTTTAACACTTTCTTTTTTGGGAATTTCCTCTTCAGTCTTGTCTTTGTCTATATCGGGCTTTGATTGTACAATTGCTATATACTCACAGTTATCTTTCCACAAAGCAACATAATTTCGTCCACCACATTCCACATATATGCCGTCACAATTATCTATAATTAGTTTTATATTTAATATTCCTGCGCACGCTGTATAACATTTATCTAATAATGTTTTTTTGTATGTTTTTTGTGGGCAACTATTAATAATCTCCTCTAGAGAATAAATATGGACGCTTCCTTCTACACCACAACCATCCTTTAAACATAAAGTCACCTTACTTTTTTCATTGTCCAGCTCCACACGGCAGAATCCCATATTCCCTTGTTTGCACAAGCGTTCTCCCTCATTTTTATAATAATATATGTACCCTATAATTCTTCTCAAATAAAAAACCTCCACACATATTTTTATAAATATATGCAGAAGTTTTCACTATTATCATTATATTATTTTATGCATTTATCATTACTTTTCCACCGTTAAATGTCTTAGAGACATAGGCGATTATCTATCTTATAATAACCTGTCCATCAGTCTCCATAACAGCGTCCTCAAAGATAACCTCTCCCACAGAATCCGCCACAATATTTCCCGACCTTGGATTCTTAACTGATATAATATGTCCCTTTATATCCGCCTCTACATCAGAGTACTCGAATGCCAGATCTGTATCTTCCATAGTACAGTTGATTAATTTCAGATCCTTGCAGTAGCAAAGTGGCTGTGTTCCTATTATCTTACAGTCGATAAGTGTTAAGCCTTCTGAGAACCATGCAAGATATTCGCCCTTTACAACAGAGTTCTTTACTGTCACATTTTTGCTGTGCCAGAAAGCATCCTTCGTATCAAGGTACGAATCTTCTATAAAAACATTTTCCATGTACTGGAATGAATATTTTCCCTTCATCTGAAGCTTTTTAATATTAACATTATTTGACTGGAATAAATAATATACCGACTCCATCTCTGAGTCCTCTATAGTTACATTATTGCATCTCCAACCGAATTCATCCGACACAACCTTACAGTTATGTATGCTCATATTGTCACATTCACGAAGACACTTTGTTCCATTGATAGTCGAGTCCTCTATCTTACCGTCAAATGCATACCATATAGGTGCTCTTGTTCCCTCATCCATAGTAGAATTGGTAAGCTCAAAACCTCTCACATGCCAGAATGGATATCTGAGAGAGAAGCTACAATCAGATACAACTATATTCCTAGCCTCTTTCAATACAGACTCACCGTCTGCCGGACCTGCAAATGTACAGTTTTTCACATGCGTATCTTTAAGATTATACAGCGACCTCTCCTCGTCGAAGGTCTGATTTTCTATAGTATTCAAAATTCTATCCTCCATATAGAAATCAGAGAATAGATTCTCCAATCCCAGTTTCCATGTACCCTTATAATCTACTAATTAACTCAGAAGATTCGCCAACTCTGCGAACTGCTCCAAGCTTAATGCCTCTCCCCTTATAGTCTGGCTAAGCCCCATCTTGTCAAGGGCCTCGACCACTTGCTCTTTATTCAGATGCAATTCCGGAGAATTATTTACGCTATTCTGCAAAGTCTTTCTTCTCTGGTTAAACGCTGCACGCACAAGCTTAAACATAAGTGTCTCATCCTTTACCTCTACAGGTGGCTTCTCATGACGTGTAAGCTTGATAACAGCTGAGCCTACATTTGGTCTAGGCATAAAGCAGTTCGGTGGAACATTTGCAACTATCTCAGGCTTGGCATAATACTGTACCGCCAAGGATAATGCGCCATAGTCCTTTGTTCCAGGCCCACACTGCATACGATCAGCGACCTCTTTCTGCACCATGATAGTTATACTTTCTATGGGCACATGACTTTCAAACAATCCCATAACTATAGGAGTTGTTATATAATATGGAAGATTAGCAACAACCTTTATAGTCTTTCCATCATTTTCCTCATTTACAAGCTTGTTAATATCAAGCTTTAATATGTCTTCATTAATAACTCTTACGTTATCATACTCCTTAAGAGTATCATTTTCTAATATAGGTATAAGGTTTTTATCGATCTCAACAGCTATAACCTTTCTGGCAGATTCGCAAAGATATTGTGTCATAGTTCCAATGCCAGGTCCTACCTCAAGCACCATATCATCTGATGTAATGCCTGCAGCACTAATAATTTTATCTAATACGTGAGTATCTATAAGGAAGTTTTGACCAAACTTCTTCTGAAACATAAAGTTATATTTTTGTAATATCTCTATGGTGTTTTTTGGTATTCCTAATGTAGCCATATATTCTCCTCTTTATTAACACTGAACAACGTAGACAAGTGGCATCATCACCCTAAAAATACCAGTGTCTGATATGCCTTAACCACTCCATCATACACCTGACCTGTCAACGCCTCTATACTACCTATATATTCATCCAATTTTACCTGGTTTCCTTTGCCATGAAATATAACTGTTATCTTTTTATCATTTAATTCTCTTACCTGTTTGATAATTCCATTGGCATCATCTGTGTAACTCTCTATAAGTTGACCTTCAAGAAGCACTGGATTTTCTTTCCTAACCTTAATTAATGTACGATACCAGTCATAGACTGCTCTATCCTGATACTTTTCATCCCATAGCATTCCTCTTCTGCAATCAGGGTCGTTACCACCTGTTATACCATACTCATCTCCATAATATATCATAGGCATTCCTGGAAGTAACAGCTGCATAGCTGCTGCCAGCTTCAACTTATCTTTATCTTCTCCTGCCACATGCAAAAATCTTGCAGTGTCATGGCTATCTATAAGATTGAAGAGTACAGGATTAAGCTGCTTATATAATCTTCCTCTCATAAAATCCAGATTTTCCACGAAATTTGTAGCCGTTAAGGTCTCCTTAGCCACAAAATTCTGAACAGCAAGATAAAAAGGATAATTCATCACCGTATCCCACTCATCTCCTTCAAGGAAATCCCCTGCATAATGCCATATTTCCCCTATAATGAGAGCTTCAGGCTTTATTGCTTTTATGGCATTTCTAAACTTTTTCCAGAAGAAATGAGGTATCTCATCTCCAACATCCAGTCTCCAACCATCTATATTACACTTTTCTATCCAATATCTTCCTACATTTACAAAATAATCTGCTGTATCCGGATTATTCAGATTGAGCTTAGGCATCCCACCAAAATATGCGAAGGTTTTGAAGTTTGGCTTTTCTCTTCTCGAGCCAAATTTCAACGGAAAATCTTCTATATAATACCAATTAACATATTCTGAATACTGCTGTTTTTCTCTAATATCAGCAAAAGCAAAGAAATTTGGAGATGTATGATTAAACACACCATCAAGGATAACCTTCATACCCATGCTATGGGCCTTGTCCACTAATTCTTTAAGCTGGTTTTCATTTCCAAACCCTGGGTCTATCTGATAATAATCAATGGTATCATACTTATGACTTGAATTGGATTTGAATATAGGTGTCAGATACACTACATCCGCTCCCAGCTCCTTTATATGATTTAATGAATTTATCAGACCTTGAAGATTTCCCTTCAAATCATCATTAAAACCTATAGGAGACTTGTACCACTTAGCCTCACTAACATTTTCTGTTGTTGCATATCTGGCTGGAAAAATCTGATACACAATCTTATTCCTCGCCCACTGTGGCACCTCCATTTTTTCTTCTTCTCTAAGGTTCTGTGGTAAATCAAACATCCAATCAATGTTGTCTATCTTTTCTTCAAAGAATTCATAATTACCATAATAGCTAACATTTCCCTCTCTATCAACCAGCTCAAACTGATATCTTAAGCATATGCAATCAATGTCTATTTCCACCTCGTAGTAGTCCTTAAACCTATCACTGGCAATCCTTGACATATTTTTTGACTCTCTTGTATCCAGAAAATCCAGGGGAATATATTTATCCCTGTAGTGAAGTACCACCTTTGACATATCATTTTTCTTTGTCTCTATGCGAATGATAAAACGACCCTTGCCAATTGAATAGCAATACCGTTTTTCCATATAGTGAGTAATTGCTGAATATTCCATATACATACCTCTCTTTACATTTCTCATCCCTAATTTCCAATTACTATATACCCTTTATATCAATTTCCATAAGTACGTTCAAAGAGCTTTCTATATCTAAATAATATAGCACGGGTGAATAAACAATGTAAAGGTTGATTTTGTACTTTTGTATACAATATGAGGAGCTGTTATCACAGCTCCTCTTCTATGTAGCTCTAACTAATTCCTTTTAGATATCCCACAATATTAATTCCCTCATACCATGCAGGTGCTTCCAATCCTGTCAAATGGCAATTCAGCACTATCACATCTCCATCACTTATACCATCAATATGACCGACAAAGATGCGTCCTTCTGTGCTTCTCGCCCAGAAATTACAATATGAATCTTTCGTATCAGAGAAAGCTTCTGATACAAGCGTATCAAGTAACTGACCGTCTTTATCTAAAATCTCTATGGTCACAACACGTTCGCTATAATTATTCTGATATTGTGTTGTTTCAATACTAACCGAATACGTGTACCCCTCAGGCTTACTATCCGTATATGATTCATATGACTCATATACTCCATCCTTAATTGGCCAGCGATGTATGGTCGTATCTGTTGTCTTTGCCATTTCCTTTGAGTAAACAACCGGTACGTTACTATTCATGCTTCCAACCATACCTTCACTTGTAGTTGTAGTAACACTTTTTAGTTCTATAAGTTGTCCAAAACCACTGTTGTCCTTAAATCCAGTCCATATCAGCAATTCCACATCACTAACACTTCCATCAGCATGATTAACAGTAAACGTTACCGTTCTATCGTTTACAACTATATTTTGCCCAGGCATGCCACAATACTCTATGTCAAATGCTACGTCATTAATGTCATCAGAAGCTGTTGTGACATTGCTTATGACAAGTGCTTTGTCAAACTCACCATATGCATATACATACTGACCTTCAAGTGATTTCCAACCATCTGCACTTATGTTATCCGTCGTAGCTTCAATACTATTCGTTGTTTCCTGTGTATTTATTTCAGTTACATCTTCACTGTCATTTTCGCCATCAACAATATTGTCCGTGCTCTCATTTTCTGCCACTAGTTCTGTCGTCAACGCAACCAAGACTGTAGTTTCTTCCTGATGAGATACAACTGCAATTCCTCCCACAACAGCTGCTACAGTTATACTCGCTGTAGCTACTCCTATAGCAAGCTTTACTCCTATTCCCATACCAATCTTCGTTGCCGCAACAGTTGATACCGCCTCCGCTGATGTTGTAGTAGCTGATGTTGTAGTAGCTACTGTAGCTGTTACCGAAGAAGCACCTGAGGTATTTAACACATTGGCATACAATGCCTGTGATGCTTCCGGTGACATAACATATCTTTGTGATCCAAATAACGCTCTTAAAGCCGCAATAATAATAACAGGGCTAATTGTGTGGAGCTTGTATCCATGATGCTTCTCATGGCTCTCCACCTTATCTCTTAGAAATTTTTTTGCATAATTCAAACGGCTTTTAATGGTATTGGCTGAACACTCAAACTCCGTGGCAATATCATCAATCTTTTTGTTATCATAATAAAATGCAATAATAGCAGCCTTCTGCAATTCTGGAAGCTCTTCAATAAGACTCATCACTATATCAACTGTCGCTTTCGCTTCCGCTGATTCCTCTGGATTTGCCTCCATATCCTCACTAACTATATCATCAAATATTATCTCCGCACCCTCATCAACCAATATCTCTTTTTTATCCCGAAATATTCGCATACCCTGACGATACACTATGGCACCAATCCATGCATATACGTTTTCAGCTTTTTCCAGCGATGCTATATTTTTGTATACCTGTGTATAGGTCTCCTGCATCAAATCAAGAGTATCGTCTTCATTTTTCATAATAAACTTAGCTCTCTTATACACATAGTCACTCGTTTGAGAGTACAGTATATTGAACCCCTCTTGATTTCCCTCACGCATCAATTCAACTGCATTAATAAGCTCCTTACCTGCTGCCATTTTATTTTCCTCTTTCATTTAAAATATACTTCACCTTTATTCTTAAGCAGAATTATACTTACCCCATGTCACTTTTGTCAAGCATATACAAATTTAGCTGCAAATTTATAAATATACTTTAATTATTTTTCTAAAAAATAGAACTTTTTTAGTATTGCATGGAACTAATATACAGAAACAACAACATTATAGTAACAACTATATTAAGGCACATTTAAGGTATCTAAAAATAATACAAGGAGAATTGCTTATGGATATTTATAATTTTATGACAAATTGTCAATATGAATTCAATGACATTAAAACAAGAATCAAAGCGAAGCTGCTACGAAGGGATGATAATCTCAACATTATGGATGTAGCTCCGTTTATAGACGCTGCAGAGGACAATTTACTTATTGTGTTTTATGTGGATTTAGGCTATGTAAACAAAGTGAATATAGGATTTTACATTAACAATGAACATTTGAGAATATGGCGTATCTCGAAGAATGATGTAATCAAAATACTTCTTAATTTGGACAGTTTGCCAAAGTAAATGATTGCACTATAAATAAAGCATTTATCGAGCTTTTTAGACAATAAAGATTTTTAATCAATAGATAATAACTCATCAACAGTTGTATCAAGAAGCTTTGCAAATATAGCAAGCTCATAATCAGGAACAAAGCGCATGCCCAACTCTACCTTGGTAATAGCGTTTTGGGTAAGAAAATCATAACCCTCCAAAGAAGCCATAATTTCAAGCTCCTTGCAGGTAAGATGTTTTTCCTTACGGATTTTTCTGATTTTTATACCACAGATATTTTTTCTGTCATTGTTGTACCAAAAAGCTTTTGACATGGCACTCACTCCTTTAGCATAAACGCATTACAAACTACGACTTGATTATAAATTGATTTAGTCGTATAATTCTTCTTAAGTAGAACAGTCGACGTATATATTCTTAGGGTGTTTCTTAACCCCCAAATTTATCAAAAATTTTTTTATTTTAATTACAAAAAAATAAAACTTTTTGAAAACCTGTTGGAACTAATATACAGAAACCAAATAAAACAATAGCATTACTCAACAAATTTGATAAAGAAAAGGAGATATTATTATGAGAAGAAATTTTAAGAACGAGAGAACAGCAACAGCTAAAACTATAGGAAAGAAAACAGCATGTATGGTAGCCATGATGACTGCAATGTTTGCCCTTACAGCATGTGGTGATGAAGAAACACCGGAAGAAAAACTTAAGAATGAACTTAGCAGTGCAATTGAAGATATTGGCAATTCCATGAATAATGCTGACACATCAACAGAGCCTGAAACACAACTTCCAAGTTATATGTTTGAAAACGGTGTGCTCATTATAAATGTTGATACAAAAAACATAGCAAACCTTCTAAAAGAAGATAATATCGCAACAGATGATGTCGTAGAGATACTCTTTGCAGGAAATGCCACTAAAGCAGACGGTTGCTCCACATTTAAAAATGTTAAGAAGGTTACATTTGGCGAGAGTGTCGTAACTATATGTCAGGAAGCATTTAGCAATTGCAACAATCTCGAAACAATAATAATGGCAGACAACGTAACTACTATAGAAAAAAGTGCCTTCTGGTCATGCGATTCACTTGTCAACGTAAAACTTTCTGCAAACCTTGAGAGTATAGGCGACAATGCTTTCCACGATTGCATTTCACTTACAACAATGAATATACCAGCTTCTGTTAAACGCATATCCAATCAGGCTTTTGAGAGCTGCAGAGCCCTTACAACAATCACTCTAGAAGAGGGTCTTGAGTCTATCAGCAATGCAGCTTTTGCAGGTGTTGCTGTGACAGAGCTTAACATACCATCAACCGTTACATACATCGGAGAGTATGCTATATCTAGTTGCCCTAACCTTACAAGTATTGTCCTCCCAAATGGCATAGAACAAATCTCTAAAGGTGCACTTGCAGGATGCCCTTCACTTACAAGCGTAACTATACCTGACAGCGTTACTTTTATCTATGAGAATCCTATAGGCGAAAATGAAGCTTTAACTATATATGGTAATGCAGGAAGCTTAGCTGAAAAATTTGCTACAGATTATGGATTTAAATTTATAGCACAGTAACATATTTCATAATGTTTTTTAGCAAAGGAAGTGATCGTATGAAACATGCAAAAAGAAATATTTACTCCATTCTGGTAACAGTAGCATTCTCTGTTATAATCGCAACAGCTTGCTCTAGTTCACCAGAAAAAACAGACACGGAAGCATCTACCCATCACAAAGCTTCCATAGAAAACACCTCTTCACATGAAGATGAATCTATACTTGAAAATAATACTTCTGCTACGGGTGATAACTCATCTTTGGTAGAGACAACCACTATAACAGGCAGCCAGAACGAAACTACTACTTCAAATAATGCCGGAAACAATGGCTCTGGTAGTAATTCTAGTGGCAATGGTTCTGGTGGTAACTCTGGTGGCAATAGCTCTGGTGGCAGCTCTGGTGGCAATGGTTCCGGTGGTAGCTCTGGCGGCAACAGCTCTGGCAGTAGCTCCAACAGTGGTAATGTTTTTGCTGATAAGAACAGCGATAAAATAGTCCTATCCTACGGTGGTGCCACATCAACAGAAGAAAAGAAGCTGGCACAGGCTGTTATCAACAAGATTATCACTAAAGGTATGAGTGAGTTTGAAAAAGCAAAAGCTATTCATGATTATATGGTTATGAATATCGATTATGATTATGACGATTACCTCGCTAACACCATACCCAATGACAGCTACAATGTTATGGGTGCATTGAAAAACAAATACGCTGTATGTGCCGGATACGCCAAAACCTTCAAGCTCTTATGTGAATTAGCTGGTCTTGAGTGTACATATGTAACTGGTACAGCCGGTGGACCTCATGCATGGAATCAGGTTAAGGTAGACGGAAAATGGTACAATATAGACGTAACATGGGATGACCCTGTGTCTACTGGCAAAGCCTTTGACGACCACAAATACAATCGCTACAGCTATTTCCTCATATCGGACCAGCTTATGTACAAGGATCACAAGACTAATAATGCAAAGCATACCTGCTCCTCAAATCTCAACGCAAAGGCTTATGAACTTGGCGCACCATGGTTTGCCAATACATACACATACGTCAAAAATGAAGCTGAGCTAGTAGCTGTTGCAAAAAAGGCTGTACAAACAAATTCAACTTCTATAAGCATAATATGGGATACAAACTGGATTAAAACTCGAGACATGAGCAGTACAATCAAAGGAATGTTACTTGAATTTGCACTTTATGATTTCTCTATGACAAGATATTCTTATGTAACTATACCTAACACAACCTATTGTAGCTCGACATTTACCGTAGAGCTAAAAAACGGCTCATACACTGCCATAAGCAAGCTTTGCACTGCCGATGACATTAAAAACCTTATAGTTCAGCTGAAGAAAGGTAATCCAGACCAGATGACCGTCCCTATGGCTAATGAACTTGTCAATGATGACATTTTCTACAAAGTTGCAGTATGGGCATTTGAAGAGCATGATTTGAGCATTGGTTTTCATGAGACAACTATACCTATAAACAGCACCACAAAATCCGTTCATGTACATGCTTTTAAAAATACTTACCACGGCGACTATCATGCAAATGAAGCCTACCACGCAAAAACAACAGCCGACATCATGAAAATACTTGCTGAACAACACACATATAATGGCAGTTTCCGTGTTGTATACAGATACGGAGATGAACTGGGCAGATTAACAAGCGACCAGCTAGACAATTATATAACAAAGAATTTAGCTCCATCATGGGCATCAAAATACTGCTACGAAAGCTATGAGACATCAACTGATGATTTCGTATGTGTCACAGTTATAACATTCCACAATGCACGTCACAGTACTTCCGGAATGAAATGGGAGTACTCAAAAGAACCAACCTGTATCGAAAGTGGTACCAGCATTTTAAAATGTGCTAAATGTGGCAACATTACGCAAAGCCATGAAGTTGAAGCAACCGGCAAACATACCACATACTGGGTTTATGAAAATGATGGCACAAAGCACCTTAGCTGTAAACACTGCACATATACAGGCCCTAAGCTATATCAATATGGTGATGTATGGGGCTACTATGATAACAACGCCGCATCACAATTGTTTACATCCGTATATGAAGCTCGTGAAAGTGCAATTTATTATAATATAGACTCATTCGGAAATTTGATTGGTTGTGAAACACCTCCACAGCTTACTCTGGACAGCTCATTAACAAAAGAGCTGGAAAAGGTAGTCTTACAGGCTGCATGGCTAGGCTTCTCAAATAGTACCAGCGGTTATAACTTTGACTCCAACATCGCCATCATCGATGGAAACTTCACACTGGAGAGAGCAAGCTCAACATTGACAACCGCATCATCACATCTAAGGGAACTTTTCAACAATAAGTACCTGACTAGAGCAGGTGTATGTTGCTTCTATTATGATAAAGATGGTACAGGGCTCAATATGAGCTCTATATGGTGTATATATTACGGGGAATAGTATATATATCACGTTATAATAAAGATGACCTTACTAATATATTTTTAAATATATTAGTAAGGTCGTTTTTTGTATTGGGGTATTGTTTTATTCGGCTATTGTTTTTTTCAGCTATTGTTTTATTAGGTTATTATATGTAAGCACAATAGCATGTCTACGCACATTTATCATTTGATTTGATAAATATGTCCTGTAGTTGGTAATCTCTTGTTTTCTCGTGGCTCGTTTTACCTACCACGATATAATAAATTGCTTCACAGTTGGTAATATATCCTTATATTCCGTAAATTCTAAGTGCATTCTCTCTAGTCACTCTTATAACTTCTTCTTTAGTAACATTCTTTATCTCTGCAATCTTCTCCGCCACCATATGAAGATACTCTGAATGATTTCTGTGTCCTCTAAAAGGCTCCGGCGCAAGATATGGGCAATCTGTCTCAAGAACGATTCTGTCAAGCGGCGTATACTCTACCACTTCCTTTAGCTTCTTGCCATTCTTAAATGTAACAACACCGCCTACACCTATATAAAATCCCATATTCAGATATTCTCTAGCCATCTCCACTCCATATGAAAAACAGTGAATAATACCGCCCATATCCTCTGCCTTCTCAGCCTTCATAATATCAAGTGTGTCTGCCGCCGCATCCCTCGAATGAATATTTACAGGCTTCTGTACGTCCTTGGCAAGGGCAAGCTGAGCCACAAACCATTTCTTCTGAATATCTCTGTCAGGCTCATCCCAATAGTAATCAAGACCGATTTCCCCGACAGCCACACATTTCTTATGCTCAGCTATTTTCTTAATCTGCTCAAATACACCAGCCTTCTCCAAATCAGCCGTATCACTTGGATGAATACCCGCCATAGTATATACAAAATCATATTTTTCAGCAAGGGCGAGAGAGTCAAAGCAGCCCTGCACACTAGCAGAGGCATTGACGATTATATCAACGCCCTTAGCCTTCATTCCAAGAAGTAATTTCTCTCTATCCTCGTTAAAACGTTCATCATCATAATGCGCATGTGTGTCGATTATCATAATTGTTACTCTCCATTAATCATATTTTTATTTGGCTTAATTTACCTAGATAGCCGCTTTAATCTTATCAATCAAAGTAATATCCGTTTCAAGTTCATCCTTAATTTCACGAATAAGAGCCTCCTGCGGCGTCTCTCCCTCTTCGATTTTTCCACCAGGGAATTCCCAACCACCTTTAAGGTCACCATAACCTTTCTGAGTTGCCAAAATTATAGGTTCTCCGTTTTCATTTACGGCCTTAGTAATAGCTGCTACTACTCTAATTGTTTTCATACCGCCTTGTCTCCTTCTGTCTGAATATTGCTCTGTAAGTAACGCAACAAGTCATCTCTTACGGAATGCTTCATCTGCATCAGCAACATGATCTATATCGTATATCACCAGTACCGCATTCTTCTTTACCAAGAAATCTTCCATATAAACATTCAGCAATACACTAGCATAAACAGCGAGACGATCACGATTTTCCAACAGAACATAGAACCGAAAAAGAACAACCGAAGGGTACCTTAGAATTGTCGACTTTAGGTCAAAAGAAGAAAGCCACATACTGGTATAAGTTCGGCTTTCTTCAAAAATTTGTTAATGCGGAAGATGGGACTTGAATGAATTTGTTCCTAAAAAAACACGATAGAAAGGGGCTTTTCAGCACATCATCTTCAAGTGTAACAAAAGTGTAACAAATTTCCGCAAGACTTTTAAAAATAGATTTGTAGTGCATTCAACATTTTATATGCTTACTTGTGCAAATTCCTCTTCTGTCATTTCTGTAATCCATTTTCCAAATGCCTGTGATTGTTTTGAGGAAATATATCCTAAATTTTTATATCCTAATTTTGTTAATAATCCCATGCTTGCATGATTATTAGGGTCAGTAAAACTAATAAATTCCCAATCTGCAAATTCTTCATGAAGAAAATTTATCAATATAGTAAGTGCCTCAAATGCATATCCTTGCCTATGAAATTTGTATGAAAATGTATAACCCAAAGAAAAAGTATTTTCATTTGGCATTACAACAATTTCACCAATCATTTCATTTGTATCTTTTAAGGCAACCGCTAGCATAAATGGACTTTCCGTAGAGATTTTATCATCTTTTCTTCGTTGAACTAAATCTTCAATTCCTTCATATGTTTTTGTTTGTCCCCTTTGATAACGAGAACATATTTCATTATTTCTATAATCAAACATTACATCCACATCATTTGGCATTACATTTCGTAGATATAATCGTTCTGTTTCTAAAAAAGTCATTTCACAACCTCCGTTATCCGTTTCACTATAATTTAAATACTACTTTACCTATTATATCACGCATTCCAACATGAGCAATCAAAATTATTCATTCTTCTTGATTGTAATATATGTTGTTTCAATTCCACGCTCTTCATCTTTTACCTTTTTGATTTTCACTAGGTCTTTATTCTTGGTAAGAAGCAACTCCATAAATTTCAAATCTTCTTCAAATAGCGTTTCACTTTGTGGCTTGGCTAGGTTCTTGCTATACAAATAGCGGTGCTGTCCTTTTGACATGGTAATTAGTTCTTTGGTTATGTACTTTGTGATGTAGTTGCTCACTTTTTCGGTGCTTTCTATTTTGGTTGCGGTAGTGAAACCATATTTGAAACTACGCTTATTGATGTTATAGATTTCTTTCCCATTCTTAACAATGCCACTCTTTTCAAACTTCAACTTATCACAATT
>JAFQVJ010000019.1 GCA_017408025.1 Lachnospiraceae bacterium | reverse complement strand
TTCATTTTTTTCTTTCTTTTCTTTTGGCTTTTTTTCTTTCTTTTCTTTATCCTTACGTCCAAATAGACCTTTTTTCTTAGGTGTCTCTTCAATATTCTCAGGCAAGCCTTCCTCCGTACTATCAACACCTAATATGCCATAAAGTCCTTGCAAATCTTCCTCTATAGATGTATCACCAGCATCTATTGCTTCATTAACTAAATCCTTTGTAACTGCCTCTTTAGACATTTCTCCGGTATCCGACGAAGTATCCTCGAACTCGCCTAAGATATCATTGTCAATATCAAAAAGCATATCGTCTGGAATGTTAGTTTGTGAGCTTGATACATCACTGTTCTTGCTTGTTTCGTCATCAAACATATTTCCAAGCATCTGCGACTCAGATTCATCAAAAAATTCTTTTTCAAAATCTGATAAAAAGGCTTCCTCTGAGCCATCTGCCCTTATTGCACTATCAAAGTCCAATTCGTCATCACTTATTTTTTCAGAAGTATCCCCACCTTCTCCTGTTATCGCTTTTAACAAATTATCAAGATAATTCTCATCCGCTATATTATTCTTATCAGCCATGTCTAAACCTCCATGTTTTCCAAAAATTCTATACCACTCATCTTAACAGGTATAGCTTTGGCTTCTATATCCTCTGATATCTGCCAAAAGTTTTTATTTACCCTTATCAATGTTGCCTTGTTATTGACAGCCGCCACCTTTTCGAATGGCCATCTAATAACCGTCGGAGTATCAAAGCCTTCTCCCAGCTCCAACATGACAAGTTTTCTATTTAAAGTTTTCTGAAGCCACGACATATATGAATCCCATGCACTTCTGTAACCTTCTTCCGAATAATTATTTGTCTTAAACATATTCACACTCATCACACGTTTGCACATTGGACACTGTGGCATAGCATCTTTCAATTCTGACCACATTTCAGTTAAATCATTTTTATCAACATACTTACGTATAATGGAATATAAATTAGCATACACTTCCTCAGTTTCATAAACTGTTTTAAAACATCCACTATGGCATTTCATATACTTCATTGTACCACAAGGAGCAACCATGCGCTGTCCATCGAATTTCGATTTTGTAATAATATCATCATTACATGTAGTGACAACAAAGTAGTTATTCTTATTATGTATAGCTAGATAATCAGCTACTTTATCATATAGCTCAAGACGAGATTGCATTGCATTCGAATCATTCTTTTTTAAACTTTCATAAATGAGTGTGTATTCAATCCACTGTTTCTCCAATTCTTCCAATGGACTATTCTCCAAATCCAATGATTTGTATAACTCAGACTCCTCTAAAATCATTTCCTTATGTACATTAAATTCTCTACCAAACCCTAAAAGTACGATATCTGCTTCTTCAATTTTTTTCCTGCAATCATCGATTATCTCTATTTCCATCTGCTTCTTCTTCCCATCCTATTTTAAAAGTTTCTCGAAAAAACCTCTCGCAAACTCTAAAAGCAGGGATTGACTCTTCGAATCAACCCCTACATCTATTATTCATTGCCCAATAATCCATCTATAATCCTTACAAGATTTCCAATTTCAGGTTTAGACAACTGCGCATCAGCACCAAGGTTCTCGCCTTTCTTTCTCATTTCCTCATTAACAAGAGATGAGAATATTACTACCGGGATGCTCTTCAAGGTATCATCTCCCTTCACTAGTCGAGTAAGACGATGACCGTCCATAATCGGCATCTCTATATCAGTAATAATACATTTTACCTTCTCGTACACAACACCTGCTTCTTTAAACTTCGTAAGCTTGTCCCATGCTTCCTGACCATTTGTTGTAGCTATAACATTTGTATAACCAGCCTTCTTCAACGAGTCCATGATAAGCTTTTCAAGCAGTGGTGAATCCTCAGCAATAAGGATAGGTGTACTATTTCTATGTCTCTCACCAAGAGTATCTATCTCTGATACCTTCAAACCTGTTTCAGGACTGATATCTGTCACTATCTTCTCAAAATCAAGAATAATAATAAGTTTTTTATCAATCTTAATAATTCCTGTTGCCACACTTGAATCAGCAGTATTCAATGTACTATCAGGCTTGATAATATCAGCCCATGACACTCTGTGAATTCCAACTACAGACTGAACGTGGAATGCAATATTAAGTTTATTGAAATTAGTGATAATCATCATATCACCTTTCTCGTCTGTCGGCACGTTTAAATTAAGATGCCTTGCAAGATTAATAACTGTAATCATCACATCTCTTGGCATAAATATACCTTCAATATTTGGATGTGAATTTGGAACTGGCGTAACTTTCTGGTAGCCAATAATTTCACGAACTTTTGCAACATTGATACCATAATGATTATTACCAATTTTAAACTCAAGAACCTCAAGTTCATTAGTTCCATTTTCAAGCAAGATATTTGTCTCCATAAATGCTGTCCCTCCTGTATATACTTATATTAAATAAATCTTTATTGAATCTTTATTGAATCTTTATTGATTTGGAACCACTGTCAGATTTTACATCAATTGCGATTTCTGAAAGATTGTTTACGTAACCATCGCTCATCTCAAAAACAAGCACCGTACTTACAGTTCCACCTGCCGGAACAGTACCAACATATGTATTTAACGCCTCAGGAAGAAGTGTTAATAAAGCATTAGTCTTAATAGCATTGTTAAATATACCCTTTACAGATATTTTTTTTGACGAAACATCAATATTAATGTCTGCCCCAGTTGTATTTGTCATGTCAAAATTTAATACAACAAGCTTCTTTCCTTGTACTGCCTTTATAACAAATACAGGTGTTCCATCACTTTCCGGAAAGCTATCACACACCTTCATCCCTTTGTAAGCGAGCGTAACTCCTTCAATATCCATAGCTGCTGCTATATTTTCTACATTCTGTGTACCAGTATTTTCTTTACTATTATCTCCACTCTGCACTCCACCAGTATCATCTTCCGGTGCTTTTGTAGGCTCCTCTGTGCTAGGATCTGTAGGTATCTCTGGAATCTCTACGTATTCTGGTTCTTTAATCTGTTCAAGATTAACAAGGTAGTTTTTATCATGCTCAAGAACTGAATAAACCGCATACTGAACGAGTTTGTCCTCCTGCTCCTCATCTAACTCTACAGTTTCAACACAACCAGTTGTTCCCACCATCACAACAGCAAGCGCTGCCAATAACAATTTCTTTCTCATACTCTTCCTCATCTTTTTTCGTATTTTAATAAATCACAGATATTCTAAAAAATTTATATATATTTTATCATTTTTTGCTAAATAGTTCAACTATTTTCAATTATTTCTTTAAATCTTGCCCTGATTCTACGTCAAACCAAAATTCAACACCATTTGAAATGTTATTTACACCACATTTCATGTGAATCGAATCCATGATAGCCTTCACTATGGACAAGCCAATTCCACTTCCACCATATTCTCGGGTTCTGGCTTTATCTACCTTGTAAAATTTGTCCCATATTCTTCCAATAAACTCTTCTGGAATATTTTCCCCAGTATTTGCAACTGTAACTCTCACAGTTTCACCATCATTTGCAACCGATATTTTTATTATTTTCTCATTTGCCAAATGATTGATAGCATTGCTGATATAATTTGTTATAACTTCCTCTATCTGGAATTCATCCGACCATACATATACCTGTCTTGTATTATCAAAGTCAACTCTTGCCCCCTTTTCATGAAGAAGAATCTGTGTCTGATTTAATATATTATCTATGGTTTGTATAATATCAAAGCGCTCATATTCTGCCTGAATGTTACCAAACTCTATTTGATTCAATGTCAAAAGTTTTTTTACCATTCGATTCATCTTTGCCGCTTCATCAACTATAACGTCGCAATAAAAATCTCTGCTTTCTGAATCATCATTTACACTTTCCTTAAGTCCTTCGGCATATCCTTGAATAATTGCAATTGGTGTTTTCAACTCATGGGAAACGTTTGATATAAACTCTTTTCTAAGCTCATCAATCTCTGTCTTAGCTTCAATATCCTTCTTCAATTCATTGTTAGCACTCTTTAACTCTGAAATTGTTTTCTCAAGTACGGCTGACATTTCATTCATATTTTCTCCAAGCACACCGATTTCATCCTTTGATTTACCTGTATACTTAGCATCAAACTCAAGTTTTGACATCTTCTTAGAAACGTCGGCAAGCTCTCTGATTGGCTTAGTCACCCTGGATGCCACAAATGCCATAAAAAGAATACCTACAACAGTCATTGCAAAGGCGATATTTAGATAAAATCTATTGGCTACATTTACAGTCTCGTTTATACTTTCATTTGTAAGGCGCATCAAAAAGAGGTAGCCACACTCAAGCTCGCCCCACATCTCAATATATGTTCTACCCGAATTATTATTTTTATATGAATACATCTGGTAATTATTGTTTTTTTCAAGGATTCTAGTAATTACATTGCCACTGTCAATATTAAATATGATTTCTTTAAGTCTGCTGAGAAGATTTTCACTGTCATTGGCATCTTCACTAGGAACATTGGCAAATTGCACCCCGTATAGTGTATCCGCGACCAAAATCTGTATGCCGTAATTATAGCCCTTAACTCTAAGGCGTTCCACTGCCTCCTCAGATGCCACAACTCTATCAATCATTTCGTCATAAGTAAAAACAGTATTCATATCACTATAGATTTCCTGAAGTGCATCAACCTTAGTCTCTGTATAGTAATTTCCTAGAAATGCGCTATACACAAAGCTTCCAGCCAATGTGATACCTGATGTGATACCCACGAGTATAAACGCCAATCTTAATCTAAGGGAATGTCTTAAACCATTCATCTATCTACCTCAAATTTGTACCCATAACCCCAGATAGTCTTTATGCAATCCGCATCTGATGATAATTTTGCACGTAATTTTTTCACATGTGTGTCTATGGTTCTGGCATCACCAAAATAGTCATAATTCCATACTGCGTTTAAAATATTTTCTCTCGATAATGCTATACCCTGGTTCTCCACAAAATAAACAAGCAGCTCAAATTCTTTAAAACTTAATTCTACTGTCTTACCCTTTACCTTAACCTGGTGAGCCAGCTTATTTATCTCAATATTTCCAACAGTTATAATACCATCAGAGCCAATCTTGTTAGTCCTTCGAAGAATGGCATCGACGCGTGCTACAAGAATCTTCGGACTAAACGGTTTAGATATGTATTCGTCTACACCAAGTTCAAACCCAAGTAGCTCATCCTGTTCTTCAGATTTTGCAGTAAGCATAATAATAGGCACTTTTGATACTTTTCGTATCTCCCTACACACATCCCAGCCGTCAAGCTTAGGCATCATAACATCAAGCAAAATCAAAGAAATGCTATTATCCTTGAAAAATATTTCCAATGCCTGTTCACCATCTTCAGCCTCAACCACCATATAATCTTTCTTTACCAGAAAGTCACGTACTAATTTGCGCATCCTGCTTTCATCATCGACAACCAAAATCTTTAAATCGCTCATAAATGTCCCTCCATCTGTTAATTCTACTCATCTGTAGGTTCATTTCCCAACTCTTTTTCCCGCATATCTATAGCTTTCTCTCTATCATCCAGTTCTTTCTGCCACTGAATCAAATCATCCTCTCTCTCACTATATTCAGCATCAAGTCTATTTTTATAATTCAGTATGTTTGTATTGTTACTATTTCCAACTATCATTATAATCACCACTATAGCGATTATTAGAATAATATTAAATAACAAGGAATTGATGAATCTGTTTCTGTATACAGATTCAATATCAAGTTCCTTCATACCTTTCATAATTTCTTTTCTGGAAACCTTCTCATCCCTTTTTTTCATTTTCCGGTTCATCGTTCTGACTGGTACAGATATAACAATACCGTCTATCTCTTCTTTGCTATAGTTACCAGACTTATATAATGCTTCCTTCAACTCATACAGGAATTTCATCCCTACTGGTGTTTTAAAAACATTCTTTTCCACTAGACTCTTATACACAGAATACACATTTGCAGGATTATTCATATTGGTCCTGCTCTTCATGTAGTTTACTCCCTCATATTCATTTTTAGCCTCGGCAGCTTCCTCTTTTGTCTGAAATCTGAAGCCATCCACTACATACTTATCATCTGCCATACTCTACTCTAAATCCTTAATTCTAGTATACGTCTAATTCAATACTCTCAATAATAACATCCTTGCTTGGTGTTCCATTACCATCTGTTAAGACGCTTGCAACTTTATCAAGCACATCCCATCCAGCGATTACTTGTCCAAATACAGTATGTGCCTCATATAACCAGCACGCGCCACCATTTTCCTTATAGTATGATATAAGTTCACCATCCACACCTGCTTTTCTAAGATTCATCACATCAACTATATTATATTCAGTATTCTGCACAATAAAAAACTGAGAACCATTTGTATTTACTCCTGAGTTTGCCATGCAAAGCGCTCCTCTTATAGGTATAAGATACTTTGAAAATTCATCTTCAAATGGAACATATATACCTTCTTCGTCCTTCCAGATGCTATCTCCTCCTGTACCTGTACCATTTGGATCTCCACCTTGAATCATAAAGTCAACAATAATTCTGTGAAAGGTTAATCCGTCATAATATCCATCCTTTGCATGCTGAACAAAATTTTCCACAGCCAATGGGGCCTGCTCTGGGAAAAACCTGACTGTAATCTGACCATATCCCTTAACATTGATATGAGCAATAAGAGCACCCTTCTCCGGGTCAGCATACTGAACAACTGGTGCTTCCTTATCATTGTCTCCCTCGTATACCACAACACCATCTTTTATAGAATATTCATTGCCTGTCACATCATCTATGGACACTTCTGCTGAACCTGAAGATTCTAAAGAGCCTGAACATCCTGTTACCATAAGCATTGCTGTCATAGATAAAATTGCAGCAATTTTCTTCTTACCAAATATTTTCATTTTTTTATTTCCTGCCTATCTATTATTTTTGAATCTTAAAAACACTCATAATTTAAAGTATACATTACCCTTGTACAAATGACAACTCTAAAATAGCCTGTAAATGTGTAAATTCTATGACTTTATTCTCCTATAGCTGACAGAATATTAGCTGCAAGTACTGCCCTCTCCGTCATCTTATTAGGACTTTTCATCTCTTCCTCCATCTCTATATCTAATATCACGTCATACACTTCTATAAGACCGTCATCATCTAATTCAAGCACTTCATCCTTGCTCATACCCATTTCTGCACATATAAGCTTTATTTCCTTTTCGCCTAATGCTTTTATTTTGTCATTCATTAAATTACCTTCCTTCTCTACATAAATGCAAAACACTAATCTCAGTTATAATATTTTATCACACTTTTGCCGTGTTTACCATGTTTTATTTGTTGTATTAATACGCTTGGAGAACTTTCCTATACAATAACAAAGTGGACAAGTCCACTTCAACTTCCCAAATCCCTCTCTCATGAGTGACTTGCTCCACTTTGTGAGCCGCGCACGGTCAGCTTCAGCTGACATCTTCTTTTCGTGCGAGTGCTCAGCCTTAGCGGAGCGTTTTTATTGTATAGGAAAGTTTCTAGAACTTTCCTATACAATAAAAAGCTATCACATAAAAAATATGATAGCTTTTACGCTTATAAAATCTTCTCAAAATCTGATGCTGGATGCTTACATAATGGGCATACAAAATCGTCAGGCAATTCGTCTCCTTCGTATTCATATCCACATATCTGACATCTCCATATTGTTTTTCCATTGTCCTGATTTTTGCTCTCTGGCTTAGGCTTAATATGCTCATGATAATATGCATATGTGGCAGAAGGAGTATCACTTAACACCTTCATATCTGTCACTTCACATATAAAAATTGTATGTGTTCCTGCATCAACCATTTCCACAACATCCGCAGCAATATAGGCATTTGTTCCTTTAGTAACATACTTTAAATCATCTTTTCCAGTTTGAAAATCATTAAAGCCTTCGAACTTGTCCATCTCTCTTCCAGACTGGAATCCAAATCTCTTAAACAATTCAAAATCTGCATCCTCACTGATTACCGAAATAGCTATTTTACCTGTATTCTTTACCATATCATGTGTATAGTTAACCTTATTTATAGCTACACTTATTTTTATAGGTTCACTTGTAACCTGAGCAACTGTATTTACTATACAACCATTGTCCCTATCATTTTCTCGTGCTGTAACAACAAATAAACCATAGGTTAACTTATATATTGCTTTATTATCCATATTTCGCCTCCACAAATTATTATAATATACTATTATACATTATTTTGTACAAAAAAAAAGTAATAATTCTGTTTGCTATAATTTTCTCATTCATGATGAACCTGCTCCACTTTGCGAGCCGAGAGCCGTCAGCTTTAGCTGACATTTTCTTCTAGTTCAAGTGCTCATCTTATTTTATCATATAAGGAAGTTCGAAGAACTTTCCTATATGCTAAATAGAGCCATATATTTACATGAACAATCTCACGCAAATATATGACTCCTTATGTCTACTAAGCCTTATATGTTAAATTATCTTTTCTTCTTAAATCCGCCAAATACCATGGCCACAGAGTATCCGGCACCTACAATATAGCTTAAAACCATGTTCTTGATGTAATCAAACTTAAATGCATCAGTGCACTCATAATTGTAATCAAAAATCTTCTGAGCTTCACCTATAGTACAATCTAAGTCATGAGCGATTGAGTATAGGTAACCAAATTTATTACCAAGATATATGGCAATGCATGTAAATACTGTACAGATAATTATACCAACAGTATCAATTCCTTTTGCAAGCTTTGTATATAAGAATATTGCCAGGAATGCTATACCTACTCCCAATAAGAAAAATACATATCCTGTAAATGTTGCAATCAATACCCAAAGAAAAGTTCCAACTACTGCTGCTGCCAATGCACCAAGTGTTCCTAAAAGAATGTTTGGCTTCTGTGGTACAGTGCCTGCTCCATAATTTGTTGTTGCCTGTGTCTGGTAATTTCCCATACCATTCCCCTGTACTGTAGTGTACTGTGGCTGGTACTGATTCTGAGCCTGATTAACATCCTGACCCATGTTTTGATTATTAGTCTGGTTAAAATTATTATCCATCCTTTTTTTCGTCCTCCTATTTTTTAATACCCACAGAGTATATCAAATCTCTACATTTTTCGCCCCCCTCTTTAGGTGGGTATTTTCCCTCACAAGGTGGTATATTCACATTCACTAATATTTATATTATACGCTCTATCAATATATTTTACTTATAAAAAAGAATCTTGCTTGCAAGATTCTCCGCCTACGGCGGGTCGCTTTAGCGACATCTTCCTATCCGCCGTAGTGCGATCCTTAGCGGAGCGTTTTTTGTTGTATAGGAAAGTTTCGGAAACTTTCCTATACAACAAGAAAAATCCCAACTGCAATGCAGTTAAGATTTTTGTATCTATAGTAAAACTATTTTACTCTCTTAAACTCCTGGTCTTCACCATCTACTGATAAGATAAGTGTATCGCTTGAAATTTCTACAACATCAAATTCCTGTGTTGTCGTCTCATTTAATACACTCATTGTAAGAGTAAGAGTGTCGCCGTCAAGTTCCCATGTAGTTGCAATAGAAAAACCACTAACAGACATTGAACCTGTGTTATCATCTTTAAATTCAAATGCCATTGTTACGCCTTCCACTTCAGCTTCCCACTTTCCAACGATATCATCGCTACCGCCAAGAACCAATACTAAAACGATGGCAATTACAGCTACTAAAGCTACTACTGCTGCTACGATTCCGATGATAAGACCAGTCTTCTTCTTTGGCTGCTCTACTGTTGGCATTGGATTGTTATACTGCTGCATGTTTAAATTGTTGTCCATTTTGTATTCTCCTTTTGTATTAATTTTATAAACTTTTTCCATTTTACTATAAGTCAAAAAGATTGTAAAGAAGAATTTTTCCCATATTAACAGTACGAATCTCTTAATATCATTGTAAAAAGCAGAGAGCAATAAACTCTCTGCTTTTACCTAAATATGGAACTTACAAGCATACAGTGACTGCGACGCCACCCAAGAACCAAAAAAGTTTGTGTAAGACTCCTCAAGTGGAGATGAGGGGAGTTGAACCCCTGTCCAAAAGCCCATCCCATGTTCTTCTACTATCATAGTTAGTTTACTGACATTCCCTCACCTGCACGGGAACTAACACCCTTACAGATTCAGTAGCTTCATAAATCTATCGCGAGCTCAAAGCTTTGCCTGCGATGTTCCCTACAAAGTCGATGCCTTAATCCCAGCTGTAGGACACTAGGTTAAGACAGCTGCAACTAGGCAGCGTATGCTAAATTATCTTCAGCGTTTATATTTAAGTTTGCCATTTAACGCATTGCATGCGGATAGCTTCACCATCTTCAAAGCCCCTGTCGAAACCAGTACATCCCCTGATTTAACTATGGCTATTTATTATAGCTTATTTAGTTTATAATAAATTGTGTTTAAAGTCAATGTAAGAAAATGGCGATTTTTCGTTTTATACAAGAATATATTTAGTATATAACTACTACCTGCATCATCATTTCCTTATATCTCTCAGCAAATATATCCAAGGGGTATTTAACATTTCCCTTCATAGGGTCTGCAACATAAACACAATTATTCACTTTATCATAACCTGTAATTACTAAACAATGCTGACCTCGCAACCACACTACTTTTTTTGCCATTTACTGTCCATTCTTTTCCAATAGTTGACTCTGCCACATCTTCAGTATTCCATATGATAACCGGGATCTCTCTGTCAATATATGGAAGCAAATCATCAAATTCAGTATACGACACGTTATATGCCTTCATTTTTGATTGAATATCTTGCAGATATGCATTTGCACACTCTACAAGAGGGGGTGCATAGCATCCGTACGCATATGGACTTCTCGGTTCTCCGATAAATGCATCATATATATCAACAGTACCAGGATCACCTTTTTTCAAATAATTATCGGAAAGATAACATTTATCAACATCTATTCCATAATATTTTAAAACAATCGCTAATGATGTAACTTCGCAACCTGACGGTAGCTCTGGATTTTGCAATATACATTGCACCTCCAGTCTTTTTTCCTTAGCCTGTGATGTCTCCGACTCCACAGTTACTTCTATAGTGGTTTGTTGTTTTTTGCTCTCCTCTATAGTAGTCCCTTGTTCTATTGTAGTCCCTTGCTCTGTTGTGGTCTCTTGTTCTGTTGTGGTCTCTTGTTCTGTTGTTTCTTCTATAGTAGTCTCAGATTCTATCGGCTTTTCTGTAACACTGACAGTTTCAGTTAGTTCTTCCATAGTAGTAACAACATCAAGCGCCATATCAGTAATGACATCCAACCGAGCTTCCTTTTGACTTCCACAGGCATATAAGAATGCCATAGACATCAATATTACAAAAATGCAAGTTACACCTCTAATTCTCCTCATTTGTATCCTCTTTATCTAAAGTACTTACATTTTTCGTAGCTGCATCTCCAAAATCCTTCGGATTTTCTCGATGTCGGAGATTCCTCCTATAAGATATATCGTAAATTTATTTCCGAATGCCAGCATTCTCCCTTAAATTTCCGATATATCTTGCAGCTCTTTTTCGTAGCTGCATCTCCAAAATCCTTCGGATTTTCTCGATGTCGGAGATTCCTCCTATAAGATATATCGTAAATTTATTTCCGAATGCCAGCATTCTCCCTTAAATTTCCGATATATCTTGCAGCTACGAATTGTTAATACAGGTTTTTGACTTTGAAGTCTTTTTCTGCCTCACGTCTCTGATCCTTCTTAGCGATATCCTGACGCTTATCATAGAGTTTCTTACCTCTTGCCAACCCTACCTTCACTTTTACAAGGCTTCCCTTAAAGTAAACCTCCAATGGCACCAACGTGTAACCCTTTGTTGCCAACTGACCTGTCAGTTTATTTATCTCATGTCTATGAAGCATAAGCTTCTTAGGACGAAGTGGGTCCTTATTAAATATATTACCCTTTTCATAAGGTGAAATATGCATATTATATACATATACTTCACCTTTCTCGATACGTATAAAGGATTCCTTTATACTACATTTTCCCATTCTAAGTGACTTAACCTCTGTACCATGAAGACAAATTCCCGCTTCATAAGTATCTTCTATAAAGTAATCAAAATATGCTTTTTTATTGTTGGATATCAACTTCTGCGGTTCCTTGCTCATCTCATTCTCCATTCTGTTCTAAATATCGTAGTAAAACCGACATTCAGTCCTGTACATTTCTTTAGCCCCCAATATAACATATAACCAAAATATTTTCTACCAGCTTTGTAGTTTAATTTTTGACATATATCTATTCTATATGATTATTAATATCTATCGTCAACTATGCTAAAATCAATAGTTCTTGCCAATTTATCTGTGTCCTCTACACATATCATGACAGTCTGCCCAAGCTTATATCTCTTGCCTGTGCGTTCTCCCACCAATTCGTAATGCTCTTCGTCATATCTGTAATAGTCATCGCGCATATTAGAAATATGCACCATACCCTCTACAGTATTCGGAAGTTCAACATACATACCATACTGAGTTACACCAGATATAACACCTTCGAATTCCTCGCCAATATGCTTCGACATATACTGAACCTTCTTCATCTTGTCAGTATCTCTCTCCGCTTCCTCTGCTCTTCTCTCCAGACGACTTGCCTCTTCTGCAACACCTGGTAATATATTCTCATAATGGTCAATTCTCTTTCCATTTAACTTGCCACGAAGATTTTCCTTTATAATTCTATGAATCTGTAAATCCGGATATCTTCTGATAGGTGATGTGAAATGACAGTAATAATTTGCCGCCAACCCAAAATGGCCTGTACTGACCGTTGCATACTTAGCCTGTTTCATAGAACGGAGTGTAAGTCTGCTTATGAGAGTTTCCTCCGGTGTTCCCTCAATTCTGCCAAGAAGCTTCTGAATCTCCTTTGGATGAATCTGACTGCCAGACGCCTTTATACCATAACCAAAATTGCTTATGAACATACCAAGCTTTATCATCTTCTCTGGGTCAGGATTGTCATGAGTTCTATATACAAATGGAAGCTCCTGCCAGAAATAGTCCTCCGCAACAGTCTCATTTGCTATAAGCATAAAATCCTCTATAATTCGTGTTGCCACGTTTCTCTCATAAGGTTTAATATCTATAGGCATCCCCTTCTCATCAAGATATATCTTACTCTCTGGGAAATCAAAATCTATAGAGCCTCTCTGCTCTCTTCTCTCACGAAGAATTTGGGCAAGCTGTTCCATCATCTGAAACATTGGCACAAGCTCTTCATACTCCGCTATAGTTTCCTCATCCTTGTCGGCAAGAATCTTCTTAACGGCAGTATAGCTCATGCGTCTGTCTACATTTATAACAGTCTCTGCAATCCTATGACCTACAACCTTACCTTTCTCATCAATATCCATGATACAGCTAAGTGCAAGACGGTCAACACCTGCGTTTAATGAACATAAACCATTTGACAGCTTATGTGGAAGCATCGGTATAACTCTATCAACAAGGTATACACTTGTCCCTCTCTTTAACGCTTCTTCATCAAGTGGACTTCCCTCTGTAACATAATTTGATACATCTGCAATATGAACTCCAAGAGTATATATTCCATCCTTTTTCGTAAGCGATACTGCGTCGTCAAGATCCTTAGCATCCTCACCATCTATGGTTACCATCTGCCAACTACGAAGATCAAGTCGTCCCGCTTTATCTGATTCTGGTACTTCGTCAGGCATATTTTCCACCTGTCTAAGGACATCCTTTGGATATTCCATAGGTATACCAAATGACTTAACCACACTTAAAATATCTGTTCCAGGGTCATTGATATGACCGATAATCTCTGTGACAATACCCTCTGGTTTCTTACCCTTTCCGCCAAAGTCAGTTATCTTAACCACTACCTTATGACCAGTCACCGCACCCTTTGAGCGTTCCTCCGGCACATAAATATCCTTTGTAAAACGCATATTGTCTGGAATAACAAAACCAAAGCTCTTGCTTTTTCTATAAATACCTACTATCTCGTTTGTACCGCGCTCAAGAATCTTTATTATCTCGCCCTCCCTGCGCTGTCCACCTTTGGCACAATCTGTTATTTTCACGCGCACCTTGTCCGTATGCATGGCACCGTGCACAAAGCTCTCTGGTATAAATATGTCCTCTTCACCCTCTACACGCACAAAACCAAAGCCTCTCTGATTTGACTCAAAAAGACCATCAATATAATCGGATTGATTAGCTCCATCTGCACTATTTCCTTCTGGCAGCATAACCTTTCCTCTCTTTGTTACAACTAGTTTACCTTCATCCTCAAGAAGATTTACCACGTAGTGAAGCTCATCTCTTCTATCCTTTGGAACATTCAAAAGAATAGCAAGCTCCTTTACCTTCATTGGAACATACAATTCGCCACTTATAACTTCCATAACTATTTTCTTTTTTTCTTCTATATTTTCAATCCCCATACACACCTCCATCTAGAAAAAGTGAACAAAACAAAGTGAACAAGTCCACTTCAACTCCCTAAATTTCTTATTCACGAGAGACTTGCTCCACTTAGGGAGCACTCGCGGAGCATTATTGTTATATAGGAAAGTTTCTAGAACTTTTCTATACAAAATAAAGTAGCCTTTTCCACTATCGTTATAATAGCAGAAAAGGCTTCATCACATAACTAAGCTATAATGTTAAGAACAAGAGCGATAACTAAGAAGAGAATAACAAGCACTCTTGTGATTTTCTCCAATGTTCCCTCCACTGAACGACCTTTATTCTTACCCCAGTAAGTGTCCGACGAACCATTAACAACGCCTAAACCTGCTGACTTACCTTCCTGAAGTAATACTACTATTGTCAATGCTATGCAAATTATAACAAAAATAACTGTAAATGCTGTAGCCACTGTTATTACACCTCCTATACTCAAGCTTTTCCATTCTACCATAGTAAAAAAACAAAAGCAAGTATTTTATCTTCTTAATTAAGCAATCTATTCTGTCAAGATATACTCTGGTTTTATATTTGTATTTATTATATCATTAATGATATCCATTGAAAACTGTACATTTCCTCTTGTAATTATACCGTGAGAAGCTGCCATATCACTTGTATATTCACTGATTGGATATATACCTACAATATTAGCCATTTCATCATCTGCATTACCTGAATGTGTATAATGTGTCACAATAGGAATTACTCCCGAAGTTTCTGTATCCACATATACATTATCACCCTCAAAAACGATATTTACTTTTGCTAAAGCTCCTACCATTGTACTAGGGTTATTAAATGACGAACAGAAGTTGCCAAGTGAGTAATAACACATTGATGTGTTACCATTGTCTGCTGTAATTTGCTCAACCTCACCTATATAATGAGTGTGAGCACCTATAATAAGATTTGCTCCTGCTTCTGTCATCTGCTTTGCCCATTTTTTTTCAACTGTTCCAGTCTCAAAGGTATATTCATCTCCCCAGCATGGAAATACAACCACAAAATCAGCCTGATCGCTAGCTCTTTGTATATCGCTAAGAACAGCTTCAGATAACGTAGTCTGGGAAGCCTCGCCAGTAGCGCTATTAAGCGCCCCAAGATAATTAACCATATACTGGTCAGAAGTACTTGTAATTGGCTTATTTAATCCATAGGTATAATTGAGAATTGCGACTCTCTTACCCTTAACCTCTATAATTGGTATATTTACAGAGCTTTCTCCGCTTTCATTAATACCCACAGGCAACACTCCAGCATATTTTTTCCATAACTCAATACAAGATTTGATGCCATCTACTCCCATATCTGTTGTATGATTCGATGCCATAAGTGCAATATCAAAACCTGTATTTTGGATAGCAGACATCATCTCTTCTGGCGTGTTGAACAATGGGTAACCTGACAATCCTTTATCATTTCCCGCTATAATCATAGTCTGGTAAATAGCGGATATATCAGCTGACATTATTTCATCTTTTATACCTTCAAAAAGGAAATCATAATTGTATGTGCCATCATCATTCTTTCCACTTTCAATAACACTTTCGTGGGCAAAATTATCTCCTACAGCCACAAGAGAAATTGTGACTTTCTCATCGATATTATTTACAGATTGATTTTCTGTTATCTCCTCCTGTGGCTTAGTATTTTTATCATCATCTTTACTATCACTGTTTGAGCCTGTTATTGCTATCACCATATAGTAAATAATCAGAGATATCACGGCCATGAGAAGAACTAAAAGCGTTGATTTTAGTTTTTTCATATGGTCTCCTTTAAATCATAAAATATACAGAAAAAAGAATCTTGCTTGCAAGATTCTCCGCCTACGGCGGGTCGCTTTAGTGACATCTTCCTATCCGCCGTAGTGGGATCCTTAGCGGAGCGTTTTTTAATAGGGAAGTTTGAAGAACTTTCCTATTAAAGAACAAAGTGGACAAGTCCACTTCAACTCTCTAAATCCCTCATTCATGAGGGACTTGCTCCACTTTGCGAGCCGAGCACGGTCAGCTTCAGCTGACATTTTCTTCTCGTGCGAGTGCTCATCTCACTTTGCTTAAGTTAACTTGCACAACAGTGACTTTCCAGTCATTTCTGCTGGTTGCTCCATACCCATAATATCTATAAGTGTTGGAACTATATCAGCAAGGCAACCATCTTCCTTAAGCTTGTATGATGGGTCTGCATTTACAAGGATAAATGGAACCTGATTTGTTGTATGAGCTGTAAAGCTCTCGCCTGTCTCATAATCGACAAGCTGCTCTGCATTACCGTGGTCAGCACAGATAAACATTACACCGTCTACTGACTTAAGAGCCTCTACTGCCCTACCTACACACTCATCAACTGCTTCTACCGCCTTAACTGCCGCTTCTTCGATACCTGTATGACCAACCATATCTGGATTAGCGAAATTGATGATAATGACATCATATTTATCTGCTGTAATAGCCTCACAAAGCTTATCGCATACCTCGTAAGCGCTCATCTCTGGCTTAAGGTCATATGTTGCAACCTTTGGTGACTTAACAAGGATTCTGTCCTCCCCCTTGTTTGGCTCTTCTACACCACCGTTGAAAAAGAATGTTACGTGAGCATACTTCTCTGTCTCAGCGATTCTGGCCTGTGTCATATTGTTAGCTGCAAGGAACTCACCAAATGTATTTGTGATAGATACCTTCTTAAATGCAATTTCCTTGTTAGGGATTGTAGCATCGTACTCTGTGAAACATACAAATGTTACATCCTTTCTAGCTGGTCTTGCAAATCCATCAAACTCATCCATACAGAATGCTCTTGTGATTTCTCTAGCTCTGTCAGGACGGAAATTAAAGAATACTACTGAATCTTTATCTGAAACTGTTGCAACTGGTGCACCATTCTTTACAATAACTGTTGGGACTACAAACTCATCTGTAACATCCTTTGCATATGAATCAGCAATAGCTGTAACTGGACACTCTGCCTTCTCGCCCTCGCCAGCTGTAATGGCATTATATGCCTTCTCGACTCTATCCCATCTGTTATCTCTGTCCATTGCATAGTAACGACCTGAAACAGATGCAACCTCACCAACACCGATTTCCTTCATCTTTGCAACAAGATCTTCCATAAATCCCTTGCCAGATGTAGGAGCTGTATCTCTACCATCAAGGAAAGCGTGAACATAAACTTTCTCGATGCCTTCTCTCTTAGCCATCTCAAGAAGTCCATAGAGATGTGTATTATGGCTATGTACCCCACCATCTGAAAGAAGACCAAATGTATGAAGAGCAGAACCATTCTTCTTGCAGTTTTCCATCGCCTTAAGAAGAACTTCATTTTTAAAGAAATCTCCATCCTGAATTTCCTTTGTGATACGTGTAAGCTCCTGATATACAATACGTCCGGCACCCATATTAAGATGTCCAACTTCTGAGTTACCCATCTGTCCATCTGGAAGACCTACTGCCATTCCACTAGCATTTCCTCTAACAAAAGGATATTTAGCCATAAGCTTATCCATAACAGGTGTCTTTGCAATTGCCACTGCATTGCCTTCGCTCTTCTCATTCAATCCATAACCGTCAAGTATCATTAATACAACAGGTTTCTTGCTCATTATATTTATCTCCTTTTTACATCTATTATCTATAATCATGCACATATATGCACATAATCCAAGGCTATCTTATCATAATAGCCTTGGAATTTCAAGATTTTATCGTCTATGTTGTTGTCCACGCTCACGTAAGCGACGTTCTCTCCTTCTCTTCATTCGCAAATATCTCATATATCTGACATAAGCATAATATATAATCAATATGGTCAGCATTAGAATCAATAATTTCCATCCTATCCACAAACCATCTGATTCCTCATCGTTGTTTTCTGTATTAGAGGAAGTTACATTTTCATTTTTCACACCCTCTGACACTGTTGTGTTCTGTTCCTCACTTTGATTGCTGTTCTCCTCCTCTACAAGCTTTGAATATTTTTCGTCCAGCTGATTGAACATATCATCTGTAACATTGTTACGGATATATTCATATAATGTAGTTGTATCAACAAATGCAGCTGCAGAATTTGTACTCTTCATAATTACACATACAACTTTTCTTCCGTTGATATTTGCGTAGGTTACTAGCGTGCCTCCCGCCTCATTTGTATAACCCGTTTTTCCACCGATACAATCCTCATAATACAAATCCTCATATGGGTTGATAAGTCTATTCTTATTTCCCCACACCCTGGTCTCTTTCTGCTTATTGGTAGGCGGACATTCATAGGTCAGTGTTGAACATATATCCATAAATTTGTCTTGAGTATCATATGCTTCTATAGCTATTTTCGCCATGTCATAAGCACATGTATAATGATTTTCGTCGTGAAGTCCATGTGCATTAGAAAAGCATGTATTCACACAGCCAAGTGATTTTGCTCTCTCGTTCATCATTGTGGCAAAATTATTCATTGTGCCACCTACATGCTCTGCCAGACCATTTGCCAGATCATTCCCCGATATAAGCATAAGACCATATAAGCACTGCTCCACAGTCAATTGCTCACCTTCGTCAACATATGCTACACTGCTGCCAGCCTCCACGCTAAATACTGCTGCATGAGAAAAAGTCACAATCTCATTTAGATCTGCATGCTCCAACGTAAGCAAGGCTGTCATTATTTTTGTGATGCTTGCTGGATAATGCTTTTCGTATATATTTTTTTCGTACAGGGTATATCCTGTCTTTATATCAACCACAATAGCCGATTCCCCAAGAATTTCTGGGACATTTTCAGTCGTTCCTGTCACTGTATATATTCCACTCTCTTTTTCGGACGAACTAACTCTCTCTATTCCGTATACTTTACATACATTGACAGACACCAACATAGCACATGCAGCAATAACAACAGCTGCTGCATATGTCCTTATGTTTTTTATGAATCTATTTTTCACTTTACACTGCATTCCTTTCAATTATACGTTCTGCTGAAAGACCTCTATTACACCGAGAACTTTCTGTACCTTACCTTTTTTTCCTTTTATAGCTGACATTTTAAAACTACAGCTAACAGGTTTACCCTCACTATCAAGCAAAGAAATCTGAAACTTAACAAATTCCTTCTGCGTCATAAGAACATTAATAATTTCTTTAAACCTTTCCTTATCTTCTGACACCACATGTTTTGTTATATCCTCTTTAAGATTATTTCGCTCCACATCATATCCAAATATCTTCTTCCACTTGTCATTGCAATACATAGTATCCTTATTGCAGCTATAGTCAAAAATAATACTGTCACTATATTTTGACACCATGTAATACCTTGTTTTATTCATTCTATTGCCTTTGCTCTCCATAAACACAACTCTTACAAGGTAAATCGTAAGAATAATTGTAAGTACACCAATCTCAACGAAAAAAACCGTTCCCTCATTAGCTATATCATCACTAGTTACCTCTATAGATGACGACGAAACTATAGATACCATGTACCACTTATTATAAGCCGTTCTGGCATAGCAAATATATCTTTTAGAAGATTCACTCTCATATGAAATATAACCAGACTGTCTTGAACCCATACTATTTATAAGCTCTGTAGCCGATTTATCGTCACCAAATATCATACTGATATTTTCAACCTCATCGAGACCATATCCTCTTGATAACAATGTCCCGTCCTGTTTTACTACAAAGGAATTGCCATACTGACCAAGGTCCGATATATCCATATAATTTGTAAATTGTTCAAGATTTGATGTTGTCAACAACACACCTATAACTTTTTCGTGTTCACAAATTGGAACATAATACTTTATACCGCTTACTGTGCCGTAGCTATCTTCATTGACATCCATGACACTCTTACCGCCCATTGCCTTTGAGAAACACTTGTCCTCATTATAATCAACATTACCTTTATTCTTTAAGCCTATACCGTCAGCTGTAATAACATCAAACTGACTGTAACCTGCCGCCTCAGCCTGCTTTGCCAATGCATCCTCAACCTGCTCACTCTTTATATCATCTACATTTCCAATAAAGGTGGCAACAGCCTTAAAAGTGGCCAATCTTTCCTCCATTTTGATATCAAGACATTCCACCATCTCGTCAGTAACAGCCTGCAGATGTATATCTATCTGCTGTGCAAGCTGTTCATCTATATTTTTTGAATATTGAAAGTACGCCATTACGTTTATTATAAGTATTAAAACTATAATAAATATGGTAACAGCATAATGCTTAATACTTTTTCTCATACTTGTCCCTCCGAAACCTTAGACATTAAGTATACTTAATAATTCATTTTTTGACAAGCTACTTAGAGATATTGTGTCACCATTTAGTATATTATCAGCCAGCTGCGCTTTTCTGCGCTGCAGCTCTTGTATACGTTCCTCTATGGTACCTTTAGTTATAAGCTTAAATACTGACACAACCTTATCCTGTCCGATTCTATGGGCTCTGTCTGAGGCCTGATTTTCTGCTGCCACGTTCCACCATGGATCATAGTGAATGACCATATCCGCGCCTGTTAGATTCAACCCCACACCGCCTGCCTTAAGAGATATCAGAAATACTCCAGTGTTGTCATTATTAAATGTATCTACCAGCTTTGCTCTGGATTCTTTACTTGTAGCTCCAGTTAGAAGATAATATTCTATATTTTCTTCTTTTAACCTTTTTCCTATAATATCCAGCATTGTAGTAAACTGTGAAAACAGAAGTATTTTATGTCCGCCTGATATACCATTGCTTATCATATCCATGCACATATCAAGCTTAGCAGACTCTCCATCATAATCATTATAGCAAAGAGATGGATCACAGCAAAGCTGTCTTAGCTTCATAAGCTCAGACAGAATCTCTATTCTCTTATCCCCGAAGCCATCGTCATCCGTCTTTTCTATCTTATCCTTAAGCTTCAACGCATTGGCAGTATATAGCTTGTGCTGTTTACCCTCCAGTTTTGCAAAAATATCATACTCCTGCTTCTCTGGAAGCTCCTTTAATACATCCTTTTTTAGACGTCTGAGCACAAAAGGGCCAATCAGTCGGGTCAGCCCTTTTGTTGCGCTTATCTCACCATTCTTCATAATTGGATTTTCAAACTTCTCCCTAAACTTATTATAGCTATATAAGAATCCTGGCATAAGATAGTCAAATATACTCCAAAGCTCCGACAGTCTGTTTTCTATAGGAGTTCCCGTGAGCGCATATCTGGTCTGTGCCTGTATCTTTTTTACACTCTTAGCATTGGCGGTTGAAAAATTCTTTATGTTCTGCGCCTCATCTATAACCTGAAAGCGGAATGACAGATTGTCATACATGTCTATGTCCCGCTTCAATAAATCATAGGATGTAATAAGCACATCATATTCGTTAAAGTTTGACAACACTTCTCTTCTCTGATTCTTTGTTCCAGCCACTGCCACTGCCTTCAACTGTGGTGCAAAATGTCTGATTTCGTTTTCCCAGTTATATATAAGTGACGCAGGTGCGATGATAAGAGAAGGTGTATTTCTAGATACACTTATCTTCTCATCTAACAGTAACGTAATAATCTGTAATGTCTTACCAAGACCCATATCATCCGCCAATATACCTCCAAAGCCACAAGCATCGAGAGTTCTAAGCCAATGAAACCCGTGTTTCTGATATCCTCTTAGTGTCTCTTCCAATTCCTCCGGAACCATAAATTCGCTATCCTCTACCTGCTTAATAGTTCTGACAAGAGCTTTAAACGCTGCATCCTTATCGTAAGCAACAAGATGGCCTTCACGCAATCTTCCATCAATATACAACGCTCTGTATTTCGGGATAAACACGTGATGGTTAATAATATCCATTGCCGAGAAATCAAGATCGAATGCCATCTGTGCCAGCAGCTCCAGACCATTATCATCGAGACGTACAAGCTTATTCTCCCCAAGCTTGATATACTTTTCCTTTCTTCGATATGCAGCTAAAAGTTCATCAAGCTCTGCTCTTGTGTACTCTCCGGCATCAACATCCAGCTTAAGCCAGTTTTCCTCCATAGAAACCTCAGCATTTATCTTCATAGAGTCTATAACTTCATAATTTCTCACCTTTTCAGATAAAGTAACTTCACCAAAGCGTTCCAATTCCTTAATACCATTTTTTAAGAACTCATATACATGTCTATAATCATATGTTGATAATGTTCCATATGTCTCACCTTCCGGGAAATACTTCAACAGCACGTTTTTGATGCGACTCTCCTTGTTATAATCTCTGCATATTCCAAGTCCTGCTCCGATACCTTTAAACAAATCAAAACGTTCCTCGTTATAAAAACATTTAACATGACACCTCAGTTCTCCTGCTACCACATCTACATGGAATTCACAGCTTAATTCCCATGGTTCAAATTCCTCTATATCAACATTTTTTTGAGTAACTGTTATATATTGCTTTATATCCGATATAACAAGATTGCAAAATGCTGGCATATCTTTTTTATTAAAAATCAGTTTATATGTCTTCGAACTGTTGTCATAATCTGCTTTACATGCTTCAACAAGAAATTCTCTAACCCCGTTGGAAAACTCTTCATCAGCCTTATATATAACGTTATCCCACAATATATAAATATTTTTTTCTCCTTCTGTAACCTTCTCGACTCCGCTTATTTCTGCCTTATATCCCTGATTTGCTATAGCTTCAAGAGATATATTGATATCTGGACTATCCTCTATAATTCTGATATTCTTCTCATTTGTGCTAAATGAATTTCTACAACGCAATGTAATATTTTTAATGCTGTCATGGCATATACTAAAAAATTCATCTATAGCACTTCCTATAAGCACCAGCTTTTTTCTATCCTTTACATATGTATCATTCTGTTGATTTGCATATACTGCTGCCAATGATTTTGATGCCCTAATATACTTAAGCAGAAATTTGAGCATTGGAATCTCTGATTCCTTAAAAGAAGTCATATCATGTACGATTTTAAAGCCGGTCCCATATTCATGATACCTAGATTCTACCCACATGTCGTCAAATTCGTACAAATCCTTTATCTGATATTTTTTCTTTCCCTTTGACACAAAAAACTCAACTGCCAAGCTATCAGATTGCAGTTCTATTCTACAGGCCAATTCTACGTCCATAGCCCTGTCTTCAGCATAATTTCCTTTTTCAGCTCTTTTTAAATAAACTGAAACGATACGTTTTGCCTCTCCGGATGTATATACTACTCCCTGCTGCCCTAGTTCATTTTTCTTGATGTGAGCAAATGCCAATGCCCCTATATGACTGCACATTCCCCGCTTACTCTTAAAGTCATGACATGTGCAGGCAAAAGAAGCCACATCATCATTGCTTACAGACAATTTACATGTTACTCCGCACACCTTTCCTTCTATACTGGCTTCACTTTTCCAAAAGCTTCTGGTTCTGATTATTTCTACTTGTCCCGAATCAACATAAGCACAAGCCTCATCATAGACCTTTGCACTATACATATACTTTCTGATTGTTTCTACGCTAATGCTCACTTTTTTACCTCCATTTTTCATCAGTAAAATTCCTATACACTTCTGGTTATTGTGCCTCCACCAGCTACATAGTTGCCTTCATATAAAACCAACGACTGACCTGGCGTGATTGCTCTTACCGGTTCATCAAATTCCACCTCTACACAATCTTTAGTAGCATTTATAACAGTGCACCAGTCACCTTTATGTGCGTATCTGACTTTACCGACAAAACGCTGTCCTCGCTCAATATTGCCTACTGCCATATAATTAAAATCTACAGCCTTTACTCTCTTTGTAAATAAATCTTCGTTGTCACCTATTACCACTCTGTTCCTATCTGTATCAATATCTGTTACAAATACAGGATGTCCCATAGCCAGATTTAGGCCCTTTCTTTGACCTATGGTATAATTGGTAATTCCCTTGTGAACCCCAAGAACTCTGCCTTCTTTATCTACAAACTCCCCTGGTTCAATAATGACATCGCAGTTATTCCTGATGAAGGTAGCATAATCTCCATCAGGAATAAAGCATATGTCCTGACTGTCTGCCTTTGATGCCACGTCAAGACTTATATCTGCTGCCATTTTTCGTATATCGTCTTTTTCATATGCACCGATTGGCATAATTGTATGCATAAGCTGTTCCTGAGTAAGATTATAAAGTGCATATGTCTGATCCTTCTTCGACGTGATTGAGTTACATATAGCATATCTGCCGTTATCCAGTTTATCTATCCTGGCGTAATGACCTGTGGCAACATAATCCGCTCCAAGTCCCCTTGCCGTTCTTAACAGGCATTCCCATTTTATATATCTGTTACACACATTACATGGATTTGGTGTCCTTCCAGACAAATATTCTTTTACAAAATACTCAACAACAGTTGCCTTGAATTCCTCTTCAAAATTAACTACTCTATAGTCTATTCCTAGAGCATCTGCAACTTTTTTTGCGTCAACTTCTGCTTGCATACCATTGTTGCTATTTTCCTTTTGCCATATATGCATGGTAACACCGATTACATCATATCCCTGTTCTTTTAATAAATATGCCGCCACCGATGAATCGACTCCACCGGACATACCTATAACTACTTTCTTTTTTTCCATGTATTTTCTCCATTTCGTAGTTGCCATTTCTTCATACACAACTAGTATCTGTACTGCCTACGCATCCTTTTTCCATAACTACTCATAGGAGTAACCATGTGTCTATACTCATTGGACATTTCCCTAAGTTTAAACAGTGATCTCTTTATCTCATCTATGGCAGTATCTATTTCTTTTTTATTGTTTTCCTCTGATATGGTAAGGCGCAAAGACCCATGAGCCAAATCCTCAGTTAAACCTATACTCATAAGAACATGTGATGGCTCTGTGCTTCCAGTAGAGCAGGCTGACCCTGTGGATGCACATATTCCCTTCATATCTAACATCACAAGCAATGCTTCGCCATCTACAAATTGAAAACTAAAATTCATATTTCCCGGAAGACGTCTGGTCCTATGCCCATTGAGCCTTACAAAGGGTATTTCTCGCAATATTCTCTGTATGGCATATTCTCTTAAACGGGTCACATAATCCATGTGCTGTTTCATATTATTCCGGCAAATATCTGCTGCTTCACCCATAGCTACTGCTGATGCAACATTTCCCGTTCCAGCTCTTCTTCCCTGCTCCTGACTACCGCCATACATAAATGATGGCAATGCAATATCTTGTCTAATATATAAAAAGCCAATGCCTTTTGGTCCACCAAATTTGTGAGCACTGGCACTAAGCATATCAATGTTTGCTTTCTTCACATCTATGGGAATATGACCACACGCCTGAACAGCATCTGTGTGAAACAAAATTCCATTTTGTTTCGCTATCAAACCTATTTCAGCTATAGGTTGAATAGTTCCTATCTCGTTATTAGCCGTCATAACTGATATCAAAACTGTATCTGGTCGTATAGACTTCTTCAATCTGTCCATTTTTATCATACCATATTCATCAACTTCTAGGTACGTAATTTTGTATCCTCTTTTTTCTAAATCCTTACATGTATTTAAGATTCCATGATGTTCTATTCTAGTCGTTATAATATGACGCCCCTTCTTCTGCAGCAAATCTGCTGTACCCTTTATAGCCCAGTTATCTGATTCTGTTCCTCCTGAGGTAAAATATATCTCATTTTTATCTGCACCAATAAGTGATGCTATCTGTTCTCTCGCTTTATCCATCGCATCAGCAGATTGCTTAGAAAAATCGTATGCCCCAGATGGATTTGCATAATATTTGGTAAGATATGGCAGCATTTTCTCATAAGCACCCTTTTTCATCGGTGCAGTTGCTGCATTATCCAGATATATCATCTTATTACCTCGCTATATTAAATTAATCCCACTTTTATACTCTTTTCTCTACATACATTCTTATTAAATTGCTTCAGAAGCACAACCACATTTTATCATAACACTTGAGTGTCATTAGTCAAGTTTTTAATGCATATATTTATACCAAATCAGCATGCAGAAAAGTAAGATAATCATGCAAATATATAAAAGCAATGCCGTTAAAGGCACATTCATACTTATGGCAGCAGGACTGCTCACAAGATTTTTAGGTTTCTACTATAGGATATTCTTATCAGCTCGAATTGGTGCAGAGGGTATGGGACTTTATCAAATGATTTTCCCTATCTTTGGTTTATGTATGGCACTGTCCGTTTCGGGTATTCAAACTGCTATCTCTAAGTTTGTTTCCACAGCGCCTTCACCTACAGCGAAATCAACTCTTTCAAACTCAGAGTGTTCCAATCATGGTAATTCACGTTCATTATCAGCTCTTTATGCTGGTAGTAGTATATCTCTGCCACTATCAGTCATCTCTGCCCTTATTTTAATTTTCCTTGGGAACACTATAGCTATACATTACCTTCATGAGCCTCGTTGTGGTCTGTTACTAAAAGCGGTAGCTCTATCCCTTCCAATGGGTGCTCTCCACTCATGCGTAAATGGATATTTTTTAGGAAAACGTGATGCTGTGATTCCTGGCGTAACTCAGCTTAGCGATCAGATAGTACGAGTTGTAAGTGTCTTCATCATATTTAACATATATCTTGACAAAATCTCATCACCAGATATTGTATCATTGGCTCTTATAGCAATAGCAGGGCATATATTGGGAGAAATGGCCACTCTCATTATATCTATAATAGCCATAGCAAAAGAACATAGAAACACTAGCTTTTCTCAGTTGGAAACTCATTCACTTATAAAGCCTATAGCTACCATGGCATATCCTCTTACTATGACTAGAGTCCTGCTTAGTATTATACATAGTCTTGAAGCTTCCGCTATACCATTTTTTCTCAATAAATTTGGTTTAAGCAATTCTGAGGCATTAAGTATGTACGGTATCCTTACCGCCATGGCTATGCCTTTTATTATGTTCCCAACAATATTTACAAATGCTGTTGCGCAGATGTTACTTCCTACTATTTCTTCTGCACAAGCATCACACAATAAAGAACGTATATATGCTCTCACCATGAAAACACTTAGTATAAGCGTAGCTCTTGGACTTTTTTGTACCACTTTTTTTATATTAACTGGAGATTCCTTAGGTATAACCATTTTTCAAAATGAAACTGCTGGTGATTTCATAACTATTCTGGCATGGCTATGTCCATTTATATTTGCTTCCAGTACAATTGGTAGCATTTTGAACGGGCTGGGAATGACAAAATCTACTTTTTATCACAATATGGCAGGTTCTTTTGTCTGTTTATGTTTTATAGTTTTTGCTATACCTGTTTATGGGATAAAGGGTTATCTATGGGGATTGCTTGCAAGTGAACTGGTATGCGCCGTATTACACACTATAAAAGCATTAAGATATATAAAATAACTTTATTATTTGATGTAATCGACATCTCTATAATCCCTCCTCATTAATGTTGCTTTTATTCGTTTGTACGTATATAATGCTTATTATAAATATTTTGGAGGTCATTATGGATTATATTTCAGTAAAAGAAGCCGCCGAAAAATTCGGGCTTTCAGAGAGACGAATACAAAAACTCTGTGAGACAAATAGAATCGAAGGCTGTAATATGGTCAGTGGTATTTGGTTAATACCTGTCACCGCAACAAAGCCATCTGACAAAAGATTCTCAGTTATCCCCCAAACGTCGGATTGTATAACATTGAAAGAATTATGCGAGGAATTATCTATTTCAACTGCAACCGGAAGAAACTGGATTAAACTTGGTAAATTATCTCCAGAGTATACAGAAAGGAAAACTCCATATTTTTCAAAGAATTATGTTGCAAGCTTACGTAAAGAACTTTACTCTGGCGAAAACAAAGCACTAAAGAGTAGAAGAAACAAAAAATTTGTATCTGGCAACTCACTTTACAATTTTTACGTCTCAGAAAGTTGCCATAACATCCTCACATTACAAAAGCTACTAGCATTAGTATCTGATTACGATATAGATTTAAGCACATCTATTATTCAATTACTAGTTGCAGATTGCGCCCTACATCTTTTTACCAGTAAGTGTGAAATACAACTCAACAAAAATGAAAATCTCTTATTACAATTTCTTAATAAGGATATTTCTATAGGAGAATACAACGAGTTAATAAATTGTTTGATTGATAATTCCAACGAAGCTCTAGCTTTTTGTAAGAGTAATCCTTTACTTTTTAGTATGGATTATATTTATGAACCAGGCGAAGACATATTAGGACTCATTTATATTTCATTCAAAAATATTGGAAGCAGAAAAGCAAACGGTTCGTATTATACATCAACAAATGTTGTCAAAAATCTTATCCGTAAACTCAACTTTCAAACAGGATGCCGGATACTCGACCCATGTTGTGGAACTGGAAACTTCCTTATGCAACTACCAGACAATATCACATTTGATTCAGTTTTTGGAAATGATATAGATGCTATTAGTGTAAAAATCACAAGACTTAATATGGCATTAAAATATAATGTACCTGTCATATCCATTTACGAACATATTACTGAGCAGAATTATTTAACATATTATCCGAATAATACATTCCACTATATAATTGGTAATCCTCCTTGGGGCTATGAGTTTTCAGAATCCGAGAAATGTGAACTTAAAAAGGTATTCAAATCTGCTTCCGGAAAGAATATTGAATCATATGATGTATTCATTGAAAAAGCACTTAGCCATCTAACAGATAATGGACATCTCTCTTTTGTCCTCCCAGAAGCAATACTTAATGTAAAAGCTCATACTGACATAAGAGAAATAATCCTGCAATCTTGTTCCATTAGAAACCTTGATTTTCTAGGAAATACATTTGATGGTGTTCAATGTCCTTGCATTATCCTTGATTTACAATGCACACACTCTCCTCTCTCTACTTTAGGAATGAACGTAAATACAGGAACGGAATCATTTACCATAAACACTGAAAGAGAGGTTACATCAGAATACTTTAGTTTTAATACTACAGATGATGAATACAATGTTCTCAAGAAAATAAGAAATACCCATAATACTGCTTTACTACTGGGCAATGCAGACTTCGCACTAGGTATTGTAACTGGCAATAATAAAGAATACATCACTAACGAAGAAAACTCAGAAAATGAAATGATTCTAAAAGGGGCCGACATTAGCAAATACCACATTACCCCCACAAATAATTACATTATTTTCAAACCTGAGAATTTTCAGCAGATTGCTCCCACAGATATGTATCGGGCAAAAGAGAAATTATTGTACCGCTTTATTAGCAGCCAGCTAGTATTTGCTTACGATGATAAACAAACTCTTTCATTAAACAGCTGTAATATTGTCATACCTAAAATCCCGGGAACTAAAATGAAATATGTAATGGCGATACTCAATTCACGAATTGCCCAATTCATATATAAACGGGAATTTAATTCAATAAAAGTATTGCGTTCCCACATTGAAAATATACCTATTCCATTAGTTGACGATACTACACAAAATAGAATTATTGGACTCACCGATAAATTGATTTCCGGATTAGACCTAAAAGAAGCCGAAACAGCCTATGATGAATTAGATACCCTTATTTCAGAAATATTCGAACTCACTCCACCTGAAATAGAAATAATAAAAAAAGCTGTAGATGGCGAAAATAAATTTTTAGCCTAAAACCACCACGAGCCAATGCCCCTCACAAAGACATTGGCTCATTTTCTTATTCTTTGCATGCTCCCTTATTGGTTCAAGATATTATTCTGGAACTCTTAATTCCATTCATAAGGAGTGTTCTGGTAAACGTAATAATCCACCCAATTGGTATATAACGCATTTGCATGCGAACGCCATGTGAGAAGTGGCATATTATCCGGATTATCATCCTTATAATAATTGTAAGGAACATCAATATCCATACCTTTGTCTACATCTCTCTTATATTCTTTATCAAGTGTTATTCTGTCATACTCAGGATGACCAGTTACAAATATCTTCTTACCTTTTTCAGCCATGATAATAAATGAACCCGCCATATCCGACTCAGCCAGAACTGTAAGCTCTGGATTCTCTGCTATCTTTTTTTCATTCATGCCTGTATGTCTTGAATGTGGTGCCAAAAATACATCATCAAAGCCTCTCATAAGTGGCTCTTTTCTCTTTAAGACTCTATGCTCAAATATGCCAAACATCTTTTTGTCTAACAGCTGTTTCTCTATACCGTAATGATAATATAAGCCTGCCTGAGCAGCCCAACAAAGATGGATTGTAGAGGTAACATTTTTCTCTGTCCAGTCCATAATTTCCTTGAGTTCATCCCAATATCCAACCTCTTCAAAGTCCATAAGTTCAAGCGGCGCACCAGTTATGATAAAACCATCAAACTTCTGACCCTTTATCTCTGAAAATTTTGAATAAAACTTATTAAGATGACTGACAGGTGTATTCTTTGATACATGGTTATCCACACACACGAATGTCACATCAACCTGAAGCGGTGTATTTGACAGTGCTCTGAGAAGCTGTATCTCTGTGTCATGTTTTACAGGCATCAGATTCAATATCCCAATCTTCAATGGTCTTATATCCTGACTTATGGCACGATTTTCATCCATAATAAATATATTTTCGTTTTCTATGACCGCCTTTGCCGGCAAATCACCTTGTACTTTTACAGGCATTCTATCCCTACTTTCTATTCAAAAAAATGTTGCTGAAATCATAACATATATTGCACCTTTACACAATATCAATTTTCGCCATCACCATAAACTCTTCCTCTGTTATAACTGGTATTCCCAGCTCTTTAGCCTTCTTATTCTTTGATGATGTGGACATGTTATCGTTATTGATAAGATAATCGGTCTTAGCTGTTACACTACCTGTAACCTTGCCACCCAGCTTTTCGATAATGTCCTTGACCTGATTTCTGTTTTCAAAATGATTTACACTTCCAGTTATTACAAATGTTTTTCCAGCTATAGAACTATCCTCATCAGTCACTGTTTCCTCTGGTTTTTCCACGTTGAGCTCTGCCAAAAGCTTCTGAAGACTTCTCATATTGTCCTCATCTGCAAAAAATTCTGTATATGAACGTGCTATAACCTCGCCGACACCATCTATATTCATAAGCTCATCCATATCAGCACTTATTATCTTATCCAAGTCGTTACCAAAATGACGACATATCATCTTGGCATTTGCCACACCTACATTTAATATACCCAGACTATAAATAAGCTTAAATACTGGTACATTACGTGAATTATCTACTGCTTCAATCAGATTATCGTATGATTTTCTGCCAAAGCCTGCCATGTTTACGATTTCATTCTCGTAACGATTAAGCTTGTATATATCCGCATATTCTTTTATAAATCCCTCTGCTATGAATTTATCTAAGGTTTCCTCTGACAATCCATCTATATTCATGGCATCTCTGCTGACGAATAAGGAAAACTTCTTGATAAACTTGGCTGCACACTTTTCATTTGTACAATATAGCGATTTAACTTCGTTTACTGCCCTGATCTCTGTAGCACCACCACACACAGGGCAAGTACATGGTATCTCAAGCTTACCACTCTCTGTAAGATTTCTTGCTATCTGAGGTATAATCATATTTGCCTTGTATACCTCAATTTCATCTCCTATACCAAGCTTCAATCCCTCAACGATACTTATATTGTGAACACTTGCACGGCTGACAGTTGTTCCCTCAAGCTCTACTGGCTCAAAAATTGCAACTGGATTAATAAGGCCTGTTCTTGATGGACTCCACTCAATTTCTATAAGCTTCGTCACCGCTGTTTCATCCTTCCACTTGAAAGCTATTCCATTTCTAGGAAACTTTGCCGTTCTGCCTAATGACTCACCGTAAGCAATATCATCATATATAAGTACAAGACCATCTGATGGAATTTCAAAATGTTCAATCTCTTTAGCATATTCCTGTACCTTATCTGCCACATTTCCCGCATTTACACGCTTATGTCCAACTACATCAAAGCCTTGCTTAGCCATGAATTCATACTGTTTTTCAAGTGAATTATCAAAATCAACGCCATCCGCTTTAACTAAAGCAAATGCGTAAAAATTTACATTTCTCGAAGCTGTTATCTCATTATTCAGCTGTCTAACCGAGCCTGCGCAAAGATTTCTTGGATTCTTATATTTTGCATCAGCATCAGCTATCTGGCTGTTAATCTTCTCAAAATCAGCATACTTGATAACCGCCTCACCACGTAGTATCATTTCACCCTTATGAGGAATATTCAGTGGAATATTCTTAAAGGTTTTAGCATTGTTCGTCACTACTTCACCAACCTCGCCATTACCTCTTGTAACAGCCTTCACCAGCTTTCCATCATTATAAGTAAGTACAATGGTCAAGCCATCAAGCTTCCAAGACAGCATTCCATCCTTATCACCAAGAAAGCTTGCAAGTCCCTCTGTCTCCTTCGTCTTATCAAGTGAAAGCATAGGCTTCTCATGTGTTTCCTTTGGAAGCTCGCTTAATACCTCATATCCCACATTTACGGTAGGACTATTGGCAAGAACCATACCTGTCTCTTTCTCCAATGCCACAAGCTCGTCATAAAGTGCATCATATTCAAGGTTGCTCATTATCTCTCTGCTCTCCTGATAATAAGCCCTGCCAGCTCTATTCAAAAGTTCAACCAGCTCTTTTATTCTATCCTGCTTAGTCATCTATTTTCTCCTTTGACCATTATAGTCATTTAGTTTTATTAGATAGTGTCGTTTTATAAGTCTGATTTATATTTTTATATAAATTTATTATATAAATTCTATCTCAATAAGTTTTTAAGCTCCTTTAACTCGTGGTTTGTGACCTGACGCCACTTACCCTGCTTTAATTCTCCAAGCTTAATGTTCATTATCCTTATTCTTTTCAATTTTATAACATTGTAGCCAAAATAGCTACACATTCTTCGTATCTGTCTGTTAATTCCCTGTGTTAGTACTATCTTAAATATATTGTCACTGACACGCTCTACGTGACATTTTCTAGTCACCGTGTCAAGATTATGTTCTTCATCTTTGATAGGTACACCTGCACCCATTTTTTTTATAAATTCATTATCAAAATACTTATCAACTGTAACAATATACTCCTTTTCATGATAATTGGCAGCCCGCATCATCTTATCTGCCAATGTCCCATCATTAGTAAGAAGTATCAAACCTTCTGAATTCTTGTCCAATCGCCCTACTGGAAATATTCTGCTTTTATATCCCACAAAATCTACGATATTATCCGGATTGCTCTTATCAGTCGTACATTCTATGCCAACAGGCTTATTAAACGCGATTAAAACCAGCTTATCCTCTCGCTTTATCTCCCTCTTCTTAGAATCATGTAGCTTGCCTACTGTAACTTTCTGTCCTTCCAATACCTTTTGCCCCATCACAGCTGGTTTTCCATCTATAAAGACCTGCCCAGCCTCAATGAGCCTGTCCGCCTGGCGTCTTGAGCAATATCCGCCATCGCTGAGATATTTATTAAGGCGTGTACCTTCCATGTTCACTTGTCCCAATTTTTTCTCAGCCATGTTTTCCTCCATCTCTTAAGACCTTATTTCAACCACATTATTATATATCATTTTCTACTTTTTGGAAAGTTCTTGAAACTTTCCTATACAGGAACAAAGTGGACAAGTCCACTTCAACTCCCCAAATCCCCCATTCATGAGGAACTTGCTCCACTTTGTGAGCCGAGCACAGTCAGCTTTAGCTGACTTTTTCTTCTCGTGCGAGTGCTCATCTTATTTTTATTGTATAGGAAAGTTCTTGAAACTTTCCTATACAATAAAAATTTGCCCAAATTGACAAGCAATTTGGGCTATAACCGCGTTATATATTTCTATATATACATTCATCAGCAAAATTTCTTCGAAATTTTGGTCTGTTATGCAAGCTTAGACTTAGCAACCTCTGCAAGCTTTGTGAATGCAGCTGCATCGTTAACTGCCATCTCAGCTAACATCTTTCTGTTCATCTCAATACCAGCTAACTTTAATCCATACATAAGCTTGCTGTATGATAAACCGTTCATTCTAGCTGCAGCATTGATTCTTGCAATCCATAACTGTCTGTACTGTCTCTTCTTCTGCTTTCTACCAGCATAAGCGCTTGTTAAAGCTCTCATAACTGACTGCTTAGCTACTCTGTACTGCTTAGATCTAGCACCTCTGTAACCCTTTGCTAACTTTAATACTCTATTATGCTTCTTCTTAGCGTTCATTCCGCCTTTAATTCTTGCCATTGTGGTATCCTCCTAAAAAAATCATTATGTGTTGTCATCTTCTGATTCTCTACAACCAGAATTGACCAGTCAAACTTTTATCTTATCTACACTCTTATAAATATGGTAAAATCTTCTTAATTACCTTTGCGTTTGTTGCATCAGTAACTGTAGACTGTCTTAAGTTTCTCTTTCTCTTTGTTGACTTCTTTGTAAGGATGTGGCTCTTGTATGCCTTCATTCTCTTTAACTTTCCTGTACCTGTCTTTTTAAAACGCTTTGCTGCTGCTCTACTTGTCTTGATCTTTGGCATTGTATTTTCCTCCTTAAACTATCTCTTTTCAGATAAAACCATCATCATGCTCTTGCCTTCCAGCTTTGCAGGTTTCTCAACAACCGCTACATCCTCAAGCTGCTCTGCAAATTCGTCAAGAATAACCTTTCCGCTCTGCATATGAGCCATCTCACGACCTCTGAAACGCAATGTAACCTTAACCTTGTCACCCTTCTGGATAAACTTTCTGGCCTGGTTAACCTTTGTCTTCAAATCATTTTCTTCAATGTTAGGTGACAGACGTACTTCCTTAATGTCAACTACCTTCTGCTTCTTCTTAGCCTCCTTTTCTTTTCTTGCAAGCTCATACTTGTATTTACCGTAATCGATAATCTTACATACAGGTGGCTTAGCTGTTGGAGCAATCTTGACTAAATCAAGCTCTGCTTCCTTGGCAAGCTTCATAGCATCCTTCGCAGACATTATGCCTAACTGTTCTCCGTCTTCTCCAATCAAACGAATCTCTTTGTCTCTGATTTGTTCGTTAATCATTAATTCGCTAATAATGGACACCTCCTAAAAATGATTCAAAAAATAAGTGGATAGCAAGCTATCCACTTAAATACATTCTAATCCTATTAACATAACAAGGAATAATAAACTGTATTAACGCCATGCGACTCAATTGTCCATGGGTGAGAGTGGAACTCTGCTTGATATCTATATTGCCTTAAGCAACTACTGTAGTCTAGCATACTCCTACCCTCTTGTCAACACTTTTTTACTTTAAAAATATATCTATTTGTATTCAGCGTTTACAAAGCTGGCACACTCTGTCTCGTCTACTCTGTCTGCTGTGGTGCCTGCAATACCTATATGCTCTGCATGGCACTTGTTACTCTTGTTAAAAACACATTTATTTGCTGAACATTCAACATGTAATGCTGCTGTGGGTTCTTTGCCACAAGCATTTGTCATAGTTTCACCTACACGGAGCTTAAAACTACCGCAAGCTGTGTCATCTGAATAATCTGCACTTCTGCCTTCAACCTTGATTCCCTCCAGGCTACACTTGTTATCTTCGTTATAATAGCATGTCTTTACACTGCAGTCTAAAACTGGCATATATATGTCCTCCTAATTTTATGAGCAGTTGCTCAAAATAATGTTACATACATATGTTTCACAGTTCATTACATTTTATGCGATTCACTGCTGTAAAATGCCTCTATATACTTAATATTACATCTATATCCTTCTTCTGGCTCTGCCATATACTTAAAACCAAATCCACCGAAATCATTTGTACGAATCTTCCCTCTTATCTCCACATCAGAGAAATCCTCGCCATCATCATAAGAAATGAAAGCGTTAAGTATATCATCCCGAACCTGAAGCTCGATTTCACATCCAGCCTTAAAAGCATCTGACAAATACTCATCTGATATAGGTGTGCCATTGCCATTTTTTATCTGATATAGACAGAATTTAACCTTTCCGTCCTCCGCTGCAGTGCTTTCAATCCTTAATGCGTAACCACTTTGAACCTCTGGATTGTATTTTATGTATATATCCGCATATTGATATGGAGCATCAAATCCATTTCCTGTCATACATTCTGGTTCAATTATGGCAACCAGAGACATATCATCTATACAATCTTCTTTCATATAATAAATACCACAGCCCATTGACTTTGTCAGAAGTCCCGACGTTCCATATATACCAAGGCTGCCAACGCTCTCTAAATCTCCCCTGACAGAAAAATATCCCGGCTCCATGTCGTAATCATTATCAGTAACTACTGTCTCAGATTCTAGAATAATACTCTCTATATTAACATCCGTAGTTCTCACTACCCTACTTATAATATTTTCTCCCTGCCCTATTTCACTGTTACTGTGCTTTGTTTTAATATTAACCTTCAAATGCTTACCTATATCAGCAGTAGTTAGCCTTATCTCTCTACAAGGCTTGTCCCATCTGGACACAGCTATTTTTCTTCCATCAGTCTCATTTGACCTTCTAGACAAGCTTGTAAGCTCATAATTTGAACGATTCTTATTGTCTACTCTGTACCAGCTTATCTCCGATTGATCCTCATTTTCACCAAGCTCAGATAATTCATAATCAATTATAGCTTTTCCATCTTTAAAGATTATCTCAGGCATCTTTGCATATCCAGGTGGCATCTCCATCTCAGGCAACACTGTAATACTACACTCTTCTGTAAAACCATCATCTAATGTAATTATTATCTTTTCTTCCTTAGACATTTTTTCATTATTGAACCCTGTCACACTGAGTATTCTTTCATTTTGGGTGTAATCACTTTGTTTTACATTAACTGTTATACCTGATGTTGCATTTATCCAAAAACCCTGCTTGCTCTCCACTGGCAATATCTTAAATTTCAACAGAGTTGCTTCTGCACCACTTCTTATTATTAAATTCTTTTCAATTACAATACTTGAATAAACCATTTTTTTCTCCAATAAACACCACATTTTTCATAATTATAGTATAAGTTAAACTTTAATACAATTAAAATCTTCCCATTTTAACATTTATATTTTTTTATTGACATAATATATTTTATTGAAAGGAGGGTATAAATGTTCCAGATTGATTCATTTTCACGTGTTCCAGTTTACGAGCAGATTATTGATCAGATAGAGAGTTTTGTTTTGAAGGGCATACTCACTGATGACACACAGATTCCTTCTGTGCGAAATCTATCAGTAACTCTTTCTATTAACCCGAACACCATTCAGAAGGCTTATTCTGAGTTAGACAGAAATGGCATTATATATTCTGTCCCCGGTAGAGGTTGCTTCATTACAAAGGATGCAAAAAAGATTTTAAGCGAACAAAAAAAGGGGAAAATTTCTTCGCTTACTGAACTTCTTGGTGAATTGAAGCTTGCCGGTGTCACAAAAGAAATCATTTTGGATACAGTAGATTCAGTCTATTCCAATAAGGACGAAAAGGAGGGCAAAAAACAATGATACGAGTAGAAGGGCTTACCAAAACATTTGGCGATTTCACCGCCCTTGACAACGTGACATGTACCATTTCCGACGGTAGCGTATGCGGCATGGTCGGTTCAAATGGCGCCGGAAAATCAACATTGTTGAGACTTATCGCCGGCGTATACAAATCAGATAAGGGGAGTATTTTTATAGATGATATGCCAGTATGAGACAATCCATTGGCAAAATCAAAAATGGTATATGTTCCCGATGAACTTTATTTTATTCCAGGTGCTACCATTAACAAGATGTCGGACCTTTACAGAAGTATTTATCCTGCCTTTGACATTGACAGATGTCATTATCTTGCCGAGACACTTAAACTTGACGAGTGGAAAAATATTTCTACTTTTTCAAAGGGTATGAAACGTCAGGTTTCAACAATACTTGCTCTTTCAGCTAAGACCGACTATCTGTTCTTCGACGAAACCTTCGACGGTTTCGACCCTGTCATCAGAAACTTTGTAAAAGGTCTCATATGTCAGGATGTTTTAGAGAGAAATGCAACTGCTATCATCACTTCTCATTCGTTGAGGGAGCTTGAGGATGTGTGTGATAAGCTTGCACTTCTTCATAAGGGTGGTTTAATTCTTCAAAGTGATATTGAGAATCTCAAGACTAGTCATTTCAAGGTTCAGATTGCCTTTCCTTATGATTATGACGAGACACTTTTCTCAGATATCGAACACATACGCTTCAAGAAGAGTGGTTCTGTTTCTTCTATGATTATTAAAGGAAATATCGATGAGACCGAGGTCCTTTTAAAGGCGAAAAATCCAGTTATTTGTGACATACTTCCGCTTACACTTGAAGAAGTATTCTCATACGAAATGGAGACACTTGAGTACAATTTTGATGCAGTCTTATCAGAAATGGAGGTAGAGAATAATGAGTGAAAACAAAATATGTTTTGCAGATAATTTCTTTAATATAAAGCTATACCTTCAAGCACTTAAAAGACTGAAAGTTATTGGTTTAGTTACCCTTGTGTGCATGATGCTTTTTAGTGTATTCTCAATCATACATAATAACCTTGGAAGAAATTCCATTGAATATGTACAAGCCCATTCAGGAGCATATTTTATGATGACATTTGTAGTCATTATCATAGTTCCACTTATGGTACTGATACTGTTCCATTATCTCACAACAAGAAATGGTAGTGATTTTTACCATTCATTAGCTCAAAAAAGACGCTCGGTTTATTTTTCTTTTGTGGCTGCTGTAGTAACATGGGCTATGATAATTATTGTTTGTTTTACACTGGTAACCACTATAGCTTATATGCTTGTATCAAAACTTTGCATATTAAGTATTGCCAACATACTTGCATATTCATTTAATATACTCATATCGTGTATATTAGTAACTGTGGTATTTGCACTTGGCTGTTCCATAACTGGAACTGTGTTCTCAAGCTTAGTTGCATCTGCATGTATACTTGTGTTACCTAGGCTTATCATAACAATATTTTCATATATGATTGCATCTGAGAGTCTTATTCTATCTACAGATAATATAGCTCTCTTAGCAAGCCCCTCTTGTAATTTGCCTGTTGAAATAATATTTGATGATATACTTTCACTTACCTATAACAATTCCATATCGTCATTTGGTTTTTCAACATTATATACATTTATCCTTGCTATAATTTATTTACTGATAGGATGCAAAATGTATGAAAAAAGACCTAGTGAAACAGCTGGCAAGGCTGCTTCATCAAAAAAGATTCAGTACTGCCTACGCATGATCATTGGATACCTTATTACACTTTTCATAGTTGTATATCTCTATCCAGTGTTTGTACATAACAGAAGCTATATTAAGACATCCATAGATGTACTCATACTAATATTCCTGATTGCAGCTTTTGTGATGTTTTTATATGAGCTCATAACCAGCAGAACATTAAAATCAGCATTGAAAGCACTTTTACACAGTCCTATATTGCTCCCTATGGATGCAGCAACTATTGGCTTACTTTTACTTATAAATAGCTACACCCTGAATAACGTACCTGCCGCTTCAACTGTGGATTACATCAAGGTTGATATTTATGATGTATGTGAAATATGGGATTTAACCAATGATTTTCCAGACGAATACACTTTAATCAATGACCAGTATACTGTAGATTATGGAGATAACTGGACTAACAACAATTACTACTACAATGGTGCATATCCTGATTACATATTCCAAAGACTTTCAGATATAGAACTGACTGATAAGGTGGCAATTGAAGCTGCAAGCACTGCACTTAATGAGTATTGTAGTCAGATCAAAAAAAATCCTAACTTAGCAGAAGGCAGTTATTACCATGACGAGGCTTCTGATACAGACATTTATTATCTATATGAATTTCGCATCACATACGGGACAGGTCATTCAGAGCTCATTCGCCATGTGCGTATGACAGCTTCGGATGCTAAAGTTATAATCAATTCACTTTTAGAATCCACTGAAGCCAATGATATTATGCATTCTCTTCCTGAGTATGATAAGACTGGTACATATGTATCAAATCCTAACTTAAGCGACGACGAGGTAAAAGAAATATATAATACTTTCCGTGAAGAAATAAAGAATGTATCTATGACAGATTATTTAAACACGGTGATCAGCTCACATACTGTCACTTCTCTGGATTTATATGATAATGAAGCTAGTACACCTTCATCTACTCAGTTATATTTAACAAGTGCTACACCTAACGCATTTTCACTGTACATGAAATACTATAATGAGCATAACCAAAACTCATTTGACGAAAAGCTATCAACAGCACTTAACAGCACAGATGATTACCGTGCCTATTTAACAGCATATATTTATGATTATGCTGACAATACGGTTTACTATGCCACAGATAGAGATAGTTCTGGAAGTGACCGGGATTTATTAATCTATGCAGACTCAATCTTAGATGAAGCTGCAGTGCCAATCCCTGAAAACTTCAAAGAAAATTTCAATCCAGAAACTTGTTATATATGTTTAATGTATATTGACTTATATGCGCTCTATGAGGAATATTATCCAGGCACAGATTTAGATGTTATAACTATGAATGAATACAATGGTTCAGGCGGTATATATTTCTTACTGAATAAAAGCTATGACTTAAACAAGCTAATTAACGAATTTTCTGATGGCTTTGAAACACGAAAAATATATGTACCATAACATTAACATTATCTTTGAATAGTAGAAAAAAGTGGAGCACGGTCAGGTTTAGCTGACATTTTCTTCTCGTGCGAGTGCTCATCTTGTTTTATAGGAAAGTTTCAAGAACTTTCCTATAAAATAAAAAGAGTTTCGATATTAGTCACACATCGAAACTCTTTTATTATACTAATTATTCTCTTCTTCTGACTTGCCTTCTGCTTCCTTCTTACTTTTATTGCGTTTTATAGCTAGAAATTTAAGACGTCTCTTATCATACTGCTTATTCTCCTTCTTAAGCTGCTTTCTATCTCTCATTCGATAAAAAAACAGCACTAGTTTCTCAAGATATCTTTTCAATACTATCTGTATCTCTTCCTTAGGATGAATAGGTCTCACGAGTATTGTATATATATTGGCACGATTAGCTCCATACACATCTGTAAACACCTGATCCCCCACAAAAATCGTATCATGTATATCTGTTCCCATAAGCTTCATTGCCTCATTATAAGGCTCTGTAGATGGTTTATGGGCATCACAAATAAATGGAGCCCCCACTGCATCTGCAAAAGACTTCACTCTGTCAATCTTGTTATTTGATATAAGGCAAAATGAAAAGCCAATTTCCTTAAGTTTTTTGAAGAAATTTATGGCCTTCTCATTTGCAGCCTCACCATGAGGTACAAGTGTGTTATCTATATCAAATAATACGCCTCTATATCCGTTTTTATAATATTTTTTAAAGTTAATAGAATATGTGCTTCGCACAACCTTCCTTGGATAAAACTTCTTAAAAAAAAGCATCTCTTTACCTCTCAAAATATAATTAAGACCATTACTTTACTTGTCTAATATTTTCTTAATCTCATCCATGAATGTATTAACATCCTTAAACTCTCGGTAAACTGATGCGAATCTTACATACGCTACCTGATCAACATCCTTGAGCTTGTCCATGACTATCTCACCTATAGTTGAGCTGGATATTTCCTTCTCTTCCATATTAAAAATCTGTGTTTCTATCTCTTCTACCATCTGAGTTATCTGGTTGGCAGATACTGGCCTTTTATGGCATGAACGAATGATACCACCCTGAATCTTATCTCTATCATAAGGCTCTCTATTGTCGTCCTTCTTGATAACTATAAGCGGAATAGTTTCCACCTTCTCATATGTAGTAAATCTTTTTCCACATACATCGCACTGACGTCTTCTCCTAATTGAGCTATTGTCCTCAGCTGGTCTTGAATCTATAACCTTTGTATTTTCTTTTCCACAAAATGGACATTTCACAATAGTTTCCTCCTAGCAAATTATATAGTCAATTTTACCTAAAATAACCATAATGTCAAGCATTACCTACCCTAAAAACCAAGAAAATTGTCCTTAAATCTGTCCTTTGTACAATTTTTTGTTGTGCATGACTTCTCATCTATGCATACTAAAATAATATCATCCCCTATCTGACATATACATTTAAAAGGTATCACTATGTCACAATCGCGACCAAACATGCCACAAAACCTTGCAGGTCCTGGCACTATAATCGCCTCTATACATCCGGTCTTAGGATTAAATTCAATATCACTTACACACCCAAGACGTTTACAGTCTTTTTCGTTAATAACTTCCTTGCATTTAAGTTCATTTATTCTCAAAATACACCTCTGACAACTACATAATTTGTTCCGTACATTATATGCTTATGTGTATTGACTTATGATTATTTTATGTGATAAGTTGTGTTTGTTCCAAATTACCAAAAGACAAAACAAATCAACAATTTATAGAAAGAGAGCTGAAGCATTATGAATATATATATTACAATAGCTATTATATATTTTTTACTAATAAATATTGCTGGACTATTATCAATGCATATAGATAAAAAACGAGCCATTAAAAGCAAATGGCGCATACCTGAGAAAACCTTGTTTTTAATCGCCATTACGGGCGGTTCCATAGGTTCTATTGCAGGTATGCACCTTTTTAGACATAAAACTAAGCATTGGTATTTCAAATATGGTATGCCTGTTATACTGATTATTCAGATTATTGTAGTGTTTTTATTGTCTGATAGATTTTTCCTATAGGCAAACCGACTACATTATTGTAGTCACCATTTACACCGCTGATAAACTTTGCGCCTATTCCCTGTATGCCATAGCTACCTGCTTTATCCATTGGCTCCCCTGTAGCTATATAATCTCTTATCTCTTCATCAGACATTTCATACATACTCACAGCCGTATTTTCAGCAAAGTTAAATGCCTTTCTTCCATCATCATTTACACCTACTATGGTTACACCTGTACTTACTATGTGCTGACTGCCCTGAAGCATTTTAAGCATGTTGAATGCATCATCTTCGTCCTTAGGCTTGCCTAGAATAACATCATTCATTGATACTATCGTATCCGCACCGATTATCAATACGCCATCATAGCCTTGTGCCTTGTGATAATTCAGCAGATTACCTGAACACTCTTCCAATAAAACTCTCTCGATTTCATAAGCCTTCTGCATGGACAATTCTTTCACGATTTCCTCTGGAACATTTCCGGCAATTATTTCATCGCGATAGCTTACCAAAACCTCAAATTCCAGTCCTATCTGAGCCATTAATTCTCTTCTTCTTGGTGATTTTGATGCAAGATATATTTTGTACATAATACCATCTGCCTTTCTATTTTTTATTTCTGTTTCTTCTATGTTTAAATGTATTTTTATTTATTTTATTATTTACACCTATCTTTTATTATTGTACAATATTTTTCGGATTTGTAAATCCTAAAAAGTATATAGGGGTACTATTATGGATAAATTAACAAGAAAAGTTATTGATATAATCGTTCCATGCTATAACGAAGAAGATGTTTTGGACATGTTTTACACAGAGCTGACAAAGGTAACTGATACCATTACCGATTATGAGTGCAGATGTATCTTCGTTGACGATGGAAGCAGAGATAGAACATTAGAGATTCTTCGCAGACTAGCGAAAGACCATAACAACGTTAAATACATTTCCTTTTCAAGAAATTTTGGAAAGGAAGCCGGTATGTATGCTGGCTTGCAGCATTCAACTGGAGATTATGTCATAATCATGGACGCTGATTTACAGCATCCTCCTACAATGATTCCAGATATGATTGCAGGCATCAATGAAGGTTACGACTGCTGTGCAGCGCAGAGAACATCAAGAAAAGGTGAAGCTCCCATAAGGAGCTTCTTTTCCCGCATGTTTTATCGTCTCAATAGAAAAATGACTAATATAGATTTAGTACAGGGTGCTGTTGATTTCCGTATCATGAGTCGTCAAATGGTAGACGCCGTTTTAGCATTATCGGAGAGGCAACGTTTTTCAAAAGGTATTTTTTCATGGGTTGGCTTTAAGACAAAATGGCTTCCTTATGAAAATGTTGAAAGGCCTTTAGGTCAGACAAAATGGAGTTTTACTGGATTACTTAAGTACGCCGTTGATGGAATAACCTGCTTCTCTATCACTCCACTTAGATTGGTAACTGGTCTGGGATTTTTCATCTCATTTTTTGCATTTATTTATATAATATTCACACTTGTACAAACCTTTATATTTGGTATTGATACTCCTGGATATGTAACAACCCTTTGTGCTATCCTTTTTCTTGGAGGAATCGTAGAAATTTCCATCGGTATATTAGGGGAATATATAGCTCATATTTACATGGAAGTTAAGGGCAGACCAATATACGTTCTCAAAGATACAAACCTTCCTCTTGGAGGTGCAAAGAATAATGAATAAGATTTTATGCAAGCTGTTGAATAAAGAAACCATTATATATATTGTTTTCGGAGTTTTAACAACTGCAGTAGATTATATATCATTTACAGCTCTATATTATGGATTGCACATGAATGAAATTGTAGGAAATACAATTGCATGGGCATTTGCAGTTACGTTTGCATATATTACAAATAAGCTTTTTGTATTTGAGTCAAAGAGCTTTGCATTAAAAACACTTGCAAAAGAACTCCCATCCTTTATTTTGGCAAGAGTGTTATCACTTGTAGTAACAAATGCATTCCTAATATTTGCGAAATATATATCTATGAACATGCTTTTGGCAAAAGCTATTGTTTCTGTTGCTGTTATCGTAATCAACTATGTTTTCAGCAAATTATTTATTTTTAAAAAAGAATAATATATTTCTATATCAAAATTAACTGTTTTAAATATAAACAACTTACAAAAATTACGGAGGATGTCCAAATGAATAATAAACCTTTCCTGACAGACAAAATCAAATTCAGACTGGGATATGCATTAGCATTTCTAATCCCTGTTGTTATACTTGTTGGCATATTTATAGGTAGAGAAGTTTATCCTTTTGGCGATAATATATACCTTAGAAGTGATATGTATCATCAGTATGCCCCTTTCTATAAAGAGCTTTACCGAAGGATAACTGAGGGTGGCAGCCTGACATACTCTTGGAATATCGGCATGGGTGTAAACTTTACAGCTCTTTACGGATATTATCTTGCAAGCCCTGTAAATCTTTTACTTGGCATTCTTGCTCCTACTGGAAATATTCTGGTTACCATGGATTTGCTTATTGTTATAAAGACTGGTCTTTGCGGTCTTACATGTGGTTATTATCTTCATAAGCGTTTTAACCATAACACCTTATCATTTGCTGCTATCGGTGTATTTTATGCACTTTCATCTTATATGGCAGCCTTCTCTTGGAATATTATGTGGCTTGATTGTCTTGTACTTCTTCCACTTATAATCCTGGGATTAGATCGTTTAGTAGATGAAAATAAATATTTTCTCTACACAATTGCCCTTGGTATTTCAATTTTCTCAAACTACTACATATCAATAATGATATGTATTTATCTTGTGGCATACTTTATCTACAGAATGCTTACAACAGAAAAAAGTGATTATAAAAAGTTTTTCCTTTCAAGAATCTGGACCTTCACAAAGGGATCACTTATTGCCGGCGGTATAGGTGCATGTATGATTCTTCCGGAAATTGCTGCACTGTCATACACCGTGTCAGGCGAATTCAGTTTTCCAGAGGAATGGTCAAACTACTTCTCTATCCTTGATATGCTCTCACGTTCTCTTATGAATGTTGAGGTATCTATCTTCAACGCTCATGAACCAAACCTTTACTGTACAGTTGCAGTATTTATGTTTGTGCCACTATATTTCTTCTGTGACAAGATAAGCAAGAAGGAAAAAATCGGAAATGCATTACTTATATTCTTCTTTTTAATTTGCTTTAACATGAATATACCTAACTACATTTTCCACGGATTCCATTTCCCTAATAGTTTACCAGCAAGAGAATCCTTCATTTACATCTTCTTGCTTGTAACCATAGTATATCAGGCACTTATTCATATCCGTGATTTCACCTCGAAACAAGTATACGGCTGTTTCTTCGGTGGTTTAGCTGCTATGCTGTTAATCGAAGAGCTTTATGTAGACACAACATACACCTTTGAAATTGTATACATGAGCATGATGTTTCTTGCATTTTATCTCCTTATTGCCATTTGCCTTAGAAATAAGAAGATTAGTCGAACATTCATGATTTATGTACTATTTATCGTATGTATCGCTGAAGCCACAGTAAACTCTGATCACGAAAGCGCGTACAAGCCAACTGGTTACTCAGCTTATTTGGAAGATAATGAAGCGATTGAAAATCTTATAGCTGGTATTGAAGATAACGACTTCTATCGTATTGAAAAGCTTAGCAGAAAGACAAAGAACGATGCTGCGTGGAATGACTACAAAGGCGTATCAATCTTTTCTTCTACTGCCAACGGTTTCTTCACTGATTACCTTGGTTCACTTGGCTTTGAGAAATCAACAAATGCCTACTCATACTATGGTTCAACACCATTTACATCTGCTCTGCTTTCTGTAAAATATGTGTTGAGCAATGAGCTCATAGAAGAACCATATCTTATGAGCCTATACGATTATGATAGTGAGGCTTCAAGATATCTATATAAGCTTGACTACTGTCTCCCGCTTGGATTCATGATTCCTTCAGATTTTAAAGATAACTGGGTATATGAAGGTAACAATCCATTTTCTGTACAGAACTCATTTGTAGAATCTGCTACAGGCTATACAGACATGTTTACACAGGTTTACGCATATTCTGACGGTAAAACAACTACTATCGAAACTACGGAAAATTGTGATTTGTACATTTATGTGACAAATTATGTAGATTCAATAAGCTGGTATGCCTCTGGCGACGACAATAAAGCTCCAATATCAGGTAGCGCCTCTGGACTTAATCATAGACAGATTGTACACATTGGCAACGTTCCAGCAGAAACTACCATAACGGTATCAACCACTGATGATGTATCCTCGCTCCAGCTTTACGCATATGCATTCCACCAGAATGTATGCGACCTTGCTATCAATGCATTAGCATCCGAAGGGCTTGTAATAGATGAATATGATGATACATCTATCAAAGGTACTATCACCGCTTCGGATGATGGACTTATGTATACCTCAATCATCTATGACAAAAGCTGGACTGCATATATCGATGGTGAAGAGGTTGAAATCACTTCCTTAAATGACGCTCTTTTAGCTGTTCCTGTTCCAGCTGGAACACATACAATTGAACTCAGGTATTGGCCAACAAACCTGACCGTAGGACTTTTGATTACATTTGTTTCTATCGCAATATTGATATTCCTCATTGTATGGGATAAAAAGAAGAAAAAAGTACAAGCTGATGAATCTGATTCAGCCGGTGCTTCTGATTCAATAGATGTAACAGCTAATACCGATAAGGACGCTTTTGACGATATGGAAATCCTTGATGAAACAATTACGGAGACCTCCGAAGCTTCTGAAACAGAATAGAAAAGATGTTTGTGTAAATTCTTATTTATCATACTTGGTACTCATGAATAGATGGCTATGTTGCTTATATGAAATGACTTTGACAAGAAACCAGTGATTTTATTCTGGTGCTCCGAACATAAGAAAATCTAAATATTTTGCAAGATAATCCTATTTATCTTACGTAACCGGAGCTCAATCCGACATCGTGTCGGTGAGCTCCTTT
>JAFQVJ010000018.1 GCA_017408025.1 Lachnospiraceae bacterium | reverse complement strand
GAGTCAACAAGCGCAAGCGAGTCAGCAAGTGCATCAGAGAGCACAAGTGCAAGTGAATCAATAAGTGCAAGTGAGTCAGCAAGAGCAAGTGAGTCAACAAGCGTAAGTGAGTCAACAAGCGCAAGTGAGTCAACAAGCGCAAGTGAGTCAGCAAGTGCATCAGAGTCAGCAAGTGCAAGTGAATCAACAAGCGCAAGTGAGTCAACAAGCGCAAGCGAGTCAACAAGTGCAAGTGAATCAACAAGCGCAAGCGAGTCAACAAGTGCAAGTGAATCAACAAGCACAAGCGAATCAGAATCAGCAAGTGCAAGTGAATCAACAAGTGCAAGTGAGTCAGCAAGCGCAAGCGAGTCAGCAAGTGCAAGTGAATCAACAAGCGCAAGTGAGTCAACAAGTGCAAGTGAGTCGACATCAGCATCAGAGAGCACAAGCGCAAGTGAATCAACAAGTGCAAGCGAGTCAGCAACTGCAAGCGAGTCAGCAAGTGCAAGCGAGTCAGCAAGTGCAAGCGAATCGACATCAGCAAGTGAGTCAGCAAGTGCAAGTGAATCAACAAGCGCAAGTGAGTCAACAAGTGCATCAGAGAGCACAAGTGCAAGTGAGTCGACATCAGCATCAGAGAGCGCAAGCGAGTCAGCAAGTGAATCAACAAGCGTAAGTGAGTCGACATCAGCATCAGAGAGCACAAGTGCAAGTGAATCAACAAGTGCAAGTGAGTCGACATCAGCATCAGAGAGCACAAGTGCAAGCGAGTCAACAAGTGCATCAGAATCAACAAGCGCAAGCGAGTCAGTAAGTGCATCAGAGTCAACAAGTGCAAGTGAATCAACAAGCACAAGCGAATCAGAATCAACAAGCGCAAGTGAGTCGACATCAGCATCAGAGAGCACAAGCACAAGCGAATCAACAAGTGCTAGTGAATCAGAATCCTCAAGCATGAGTGAGAATGAGGCTGAGGAGGATATCGATATAGATATTCCATTCGCTCCTGGTGTAGATGATGAATCGGCTTCAGAAGACCCAACAATAGCTGGTAATGATGAAGAGGATGATGTTCCATTAGGCGTAGTTGAAGATGAGGAAGAAGATGTTAATGTAGATATTCCTTTTGCAAGTCCAACAGTTACAGCTGATAAGACAGGTGGTAAGATATCACTTTGGGCTACAGTATCAGCAGCTGCTGCAGCATTAACTGGCAAGATGGTTAAGGATAGCAAGAAGAACAAATCTGCTACAGAAGATGATTTAAAATAATAATTAACCGTTGTTAATTATAAACATTGATAAGGAGTCAGGTGACCACTTTACTAATAAAGTGGTCGCCGATTTCTATATAAGAAAGTATATTAAACTTTCCTGTATAACCCGTATAAAAGCGTAGGGAGTGGAATTTATGGATTCTGAAAGAAATGAAAGCATAATAAAATATAAGCTTTTATATTCAGCAATTATCCTTTTAATATATGTGGTTGGCAGAAGCATTCCTCTATATGGAATTGATTTTGCTCACTATATGAATAAAAGTAATGCGACAGATGAGTTATTATTGCAGACAATAAGCGGTGATATTTACCAGTGCTCTATACTGGCGTTAGGCATATCACCTTATATGATATCAAATATTTTAGTTCAGATTGTGTCATCCTTTATAAAGTCGGAGAAACGTTCAAAAATATCTCCTGCGAAGATGACACGTATATCAATTGGTATAACTGTTGTAATTGCGATGATACAGGCATTTCTGAGAGTGAGAGAACTTGAATTTGCTGTTGCTGGTGAGGTATTGCAGCTGACAAGAGTCATAGCCTTTATAGAGATGGTCACAGGTGCAGTGTTAATAATGTGGCTTTTATCAAGGTGCAAACGTTTTGGATTGGGAGGACAATCTGTGTTAGTGCTTGTCAATGTTATTGATAGTATAAGAACTATGCTGATAAGATATGATATGGACAAACTGATGTTACCTATGATTATCGCATTGTGTGTAATGGTGATAACCGTTATAATGGAAAATGCAGAGAAAAGAATACCTGTACAGCGTATATCTGTTCATAATATTTATGCAGATAAAAATTATATGGCTATAAAGATGAATCCAATAGGTGTTATGCCGGCAATGTTTTCGACAGCATTTTTTATGTTGCCACAGTTGGTATTATCACTGTTGAACATACTATTTCCCCAAAATACCCATATAATATGGGGTATGGACAATATGTCCCTTATAAAACCATTGGGTATAGTTACATATATAGTTATTTTATATATATTGAGTATCGGATTTTCAAGGGTATTTATCAATCCGTCAAATATAACTGAACAATACTTAAAAAGTGGCGACAGTATAGTTAATCTCCATGCAGGAAAGGAGACAAAAAAGTATTTGTCGCGTACAATTAATAGAATCAGCTTTATAAGTGCAACTTTGATGACTGTATGTCTGGTTATTCCTATTATATTGAATGTATATGGATATGTTGATGGTGGCTTAGTGATGTTTCCATCCATGTCGATGATGTTAACTGGTTTATGGTGTAGCTTATACAGGGAATTCAAAGCAATTAGAGATTTAGAGGCATATAGACCATTTATATAGGAGGGAATATGTTATATTTTATTCCAGCATGGTATCAACAGAATAATTGGTGCGAGAATGAGCAGTATTGGTATAGAGGACGTATGCATACTGAATTCGATGATACAGTAAAGCATATACAGCTATTCCAAAGAAGTAAGGCATATCCTTTTAAGATTATGCTTCTTAGTTTTGCACCTAATTTTAGGCATTTTCTTCATAGGCAGAGCGTGTTCCATGCACCATACTGGTCATGCTTTGATGCCATACAGGAGATAAAGAGAAAGAAAATGACGATGTTTTCTTACCACAATCTGAATTGGCCAGAGAATATTGAATTCATATATACTCAGTTTATTTTATTGGCAATTTTGCATGGGAAAAAGTATGCAAGATTAGAATTTGGTGAAGATGGAAATCTCATACAGGTAGATATGTATAAAAATGACAAGCTTCAAAGAAGAAACATATATGATGACAGGGGCTTTGTGTCTAGTACTATATTGTATGAGGATGAAAAACCGGTACATCAGGATTATCTTAACGATAAGGGTGTATGGAAGATACGATTTTTTTTCAGTGATGGCCATGTGGAGGTCAATCCGAAAAATAACACCTTTCTTATAGAATATCAGAATGAAGATAATATTATGGAATTCTCAAAACTGTCATATGAAAACATTGAACATGTAATATCAGAGGTATTGGCAGCATATTTAAGATATGTGGAAAAGTCTGATTTATTTTGCGTTGCCATGCATGAACTTCATCTGGATATGCTTAAGAGAGAGTTGAAAGACAAGAAAATAATCTTGTCATATTATGGTGAGAGATTCGATATAAAGCATCGAATGGATGATTTAAGTATGATTGCAACTGCAGATTACATTATTGCGGATTCAATTGATAATCTAAACAGACTAAAGAAGCGTACGAACAGAGTAATGAAAAACATTACAGACATTACGCCTTTTGATACAAGAGTTGATTTTGGCATAAGTCAGCAGCTCAATGTTCAAAAGATACTAGTGCCAGTAGATGGTATGGCCGAGGATAGATTTAAACAGCTTGTGGTAACCCTTGGAGAATATCTTCCTACAAATGAAAATGCCAGTGTTCATCTGTTTACCAGAATGGCCAATTTTGACAGAAAGAATGAGCTTCTTGCAAAAACGAGAAAATATTTGGGACAGGCAGGTATGGAAACAGGATGGGCATTAGAACAGGATGACACAAAGAAAGCGGAAAATGTGCTTGATGCATCGGAGAATATACCAGTTAAGTTTTTCGTTGAGCAGTGTGTCGATGAATTGTCAGTTAGCAAATGTATAAGAGAACAGCGACTTATTGTAGATATGAGAAAAAATCCAGAGCTGTATCTTAGAATAACTGGCTTAAGTGTAGGAATACCGCAGATTATTGCGAGAGAGACACCGTTTGTTGAAGATGGAAAAAACGGATTTCTCATAAAGGATATAGAGAAAGTAAATGGTGCGATTTCATTTTATCTGGATGGTCTTACTAATTGGAATGAAGCAATGATATACTCTTATGAGATAGGAAAGAAATATACAACAAATGTGTTAATAGATAAATGGAAAGAGGTTATTGACATTGTTAGATGTGATTAGGGTATTGCAGCTAGGTACAGAGGATTTTAATGAGATATATAATGTGCCTGATTATATCGAGATTGAATATTCAGAAAATTTCATAAGTGTGCCTAAGGATGCGTATGACTTAATCTTTGTGGACAGAGTATTAAGCAAGGCTGAGATAGAATTGTTGATAAAGGTAACAAAAGCTTATACATTATATATATTAGATGATGTTAAGCTTAATTCTCATATGGAATTCTATGTTGCATGCAATAAAGGCAAAATGTTACCAAGAACAGATGTCCAGAGTTTTCTTGATAAAGAAGCAAGAAATTATTTTGCTAAGCCCTACGGTGAAAAAATGAGAATTAATCATTTTGCTGTATCTCATGGTTTTAAGGGAACTGTTCAATGGGATGGTTATTATTGTATTAATCTTAATGGTGAGTATGGTTCTGAGTTTAAGCAGATTATATATCTGAGAAATAATTTACCGATTGCTAAGGGCACTGCATTAGAGTTATGGCTTGAATATGATAAAGATGATAGTGTAGAATTAGAAGTAGAAGTAACACTTTTTAAGTCTGGAGAGCCGGCGAACGTATTAAAAAAATGGATGTTTTCAGAAAAGGATTGTGAAGAACTTCTGATTCTTGACAATGATATGCATAATGGTTCGTTGTTTATATCTATTCGTGCAAAGGGACATGGAAACTTTAAGTTTATCGCGATGCACGATAGAATATCAAGACGAGGTCACGGTTGCTTTTTACCAGGCGGTAAGAGGAAAGTATTCTCCAATAGGGAAGAACTATTTTATTACTTTGATCCAGGAGATATGAAACCACCATTGAACGTGTATTTTTCAGGATATAAGACTATGGAAGGATTTGAAGGATATTTCATGATGAAAAAAATGGGATGTCCATTTCTGTTGATTGGTGAACCAAGACTTGAAGGTGGTGCCTTTTATATGGGAACAGAAGAATACGAGGCAGGTGTGGTAGACATAGTACGTATGCACATGGAAGAATTAGGCTTTGATTCCCAACAAGTTATATTATCGGGGCTCTCTATGGGAACATTTGGTGCTATGTATTATGGATGTGACATATTACCACACGCCATAATTCTTGGAAAACCATTAGCCAGCGTGGGAGATGTGGCAAGTAATGAGAGACTTCATAGACCGGGAGGATTTCCAACATCACTTGATGTAGTAAATTATCTGGAGGGAAGTATTGATGATGCTGCGGTTGAATCAGTAAACAACAAGTTCTGGGATAAATTTGATAGAACTGAATGGACTAATTCAAAGTTTATAGTCGCATATATGATAGAAGATGATTATGATAATAAGGCGTACAATAATCTCATATCACATATGACAACTGACGGTGTTCAGATATATGGAAAGGGAATACACGGAAGGCATAACGATGCTTCTGCTGGAATTGTCGGTTGGTTTAAAACTCAGTATGACAAGGTATTAAAACAAGATTTTTCAAGAAGGATTGATAAGTAGATGCTAGGACAAAAGTGGATTATATATTGGAGTGAGTATGCTTCTGACACATACCTTTATGGCTCTAAGGTATATTTTCATAAAAAGGATGATGTTGAGTATATTAACAGACTTATGCCACCGGGAACGGTCATTAAACAGTGGTATTCAAAAACAAACTTTCAGATGCAAAAAATAGAGCCTACATTGCCTATAATAGACGGTGAGAGCAAGTATCAGATTACAATTAATATTGATACACCAGATAATGAAAACTGTTTGATGCGACTAGTATTTTTTGATAGATACGAGGTAGAAGCGGGCAGTATTACATTGCGTGATAAGGTGACAGAGTTTTCATGTCCGTTAAAGACATACAGTTACAAACTGCAACTAATTAATGGTGGAGTAACCAGTTTACATTTTCATTCAGTTGTTATACAGGAAATATTAGATGAGACAGAAGAAGAGATTGAAACAACTTAATATAATATTGAAAAAGGTCAAGAGTTACAGAGAGAAAATGAGCGCGATGTCGGATAAAAAGCTTGCAGGATTGACAAAAGACTTTAAAAAACGTCTGGAAAAGGGTGAGACGCTTGATGATATTTTGCCTGAGGCTTATGCGGCAATATGCGAGGTTGATAAGCGTATATTGGGTAAGAGCCCATATGATGTACAGATATTAGGGGCAATAGCCCTTCATCAGGGACATTTGATAGAGATGAACACAGGCGAAGGAAAAACTCTTGTTGCTACTATGCCATTATATCTCAATGCACTTACAGGAAAAAGTACTTTGCTCATGACTAATAATGATTATCTCGCTGTTCGTGATGCAAAGGAAATGGGACCTGTTTATCGCTTCATGGGATTAACTGTAGGGACTGGTGTTCAGGATAGAGATGAGGAAGCCTTTGACAACGATAAGAAGAGGGAAATATATGCTTGCGATATAGTTTATACGACACATAGTGTATTTGGATTTGATTATCTGTTTAATAATCTTGTTACATCAGCAGCAGATAAGTTTATGAGAGAATTTAACTATGTTATTATAGATGAAGCTGATGCAGTATTGCTTGATGGTGCACAGACACCCCTTGTAATATCTGGCTCTCCCAGAGTGCAGTCCAATCTGTATGAGATGACTGATTTCTTCGTAAAAACTTTGGTTGAGGGGCGTGATTATGAGAAAGAGGATAATAAAGTATGGCTCACGGAGGAAGGCATAAAGTATACGGAGAGCTATTTTAGTATAGATAACTTTTATGGCGAAGAGTATTTTGAGATTAACAGACATGTTACTTTGGCTCTTCGTGCACATGTATTATATGAAATAGAAAAGCAATACATGATATCCAATGAAGGGGAGCTACAGCTTCTTGATAATGGCTCTGGCCGTATGTTACCGGGAGTTAAGTTGAGAGGTGGGCAGCATCAGGCATTGGAGGTTAAGGAAGGATTGGAACCTTCCAGTGAAAACCGTTCAGTGGCATCTATTACATATCAAAATCTGTTCTTACTGTTTCCGAAGATGGCGGGTATGAGCGGAACAATATCTGATGCATCTGAAGAGCTTATGAATGTATACGGCTCAGAGGTTGTAGTTATACCACCTAATTGTCCATTAAACAGAAAAGATTTGAAGGATGTATATTTTAAAGACATATTTAGCCAGTTTGAAGCGGCAATTGAGCTGGTAAAGAAAACACACAGCACAGGTCAGCCGGTACTGATTGTAGTATCTACAATAGGAGAGACTGAGATTGTATCTAAGCTTCTGGTAGAAGAGAATATTCCTCATAGTGTGCTTAATGCCAACAATGCATACTGGGAAGTAGAGATGATAAAGGAAGCAGGACAGCCAAACACGGTTACAGTAGCAACGTCAATGGCAGGAAGAGGTACAGACATACGTCTCGGAGAAGGTGTTAAAGAGCTTGGAGGATTGGCTGTTATCGGTATTGGACGAATGTCCAATGTGAGACAGGAGCGTCAGGCAAGAGGACGAGCAGGAAGACAGGGAGACCCCGGATTTAGTCAGTTTTTCGTGTCATTACAGGACGAAATAGTTAAAGACAATGGAAGTATTGATACGGAAGCATATGCAGATGGTGAAAAAAAGATAAGTCAGCGTCGATTGAAAAAGATTATAAATAATGCTCAAAGGACAGGAGAAGAATTTGCCGTTATCTCTAGAAAACAGTCTATGAATTATGATGAAGTACTTCAACGTCAAAGAAAGGTTATGTATGAGATAAGAAACGGACTTCTGGATGGTGAAGAGATAGACGGAAGCAGGATTATGAAGGTTGCTAAAGAAAATATAAGTGATTTTGTGGATGAGTGTTTTAATAATAACACAATGATAGATATGAGTGTTATTAACAGATATATTCTTGATAATATATCATATAAATTAAGTAAGGAAGACATGCCCGCATCATTTGATAATGCTGCACGTATTAAAAGATATCTGGCAAGGCTTGTGTCAAAGAGACTTGTTGAGAAAAAGCAGAAGCTTGGTAAAGAACAGATGAATGATTTTATGCGTATTGCGACACTTCAAGCGATAGATGATGCATGGGTTGAGCAGGTTGATTATCTGCAACAGCTTCAGGCGGCAGTATCAGGACGAACATTAGCGCAGAGAAATCCGTTGTTTGAATATCAGCATGATGCACTTGAGTCATTTATGAAAATGGAGAAGACTATATTAAAGAATATGGTTAGAAATATACTTCTTGGCAGTGTTTACTATGATTCAAAAGGGGAAATGCGAATTATGCTTCCGTAGGAGGGAATATGATATACAATTTTAATTTAGGAATAGGCTGGGCAAGCAGTGGTGTAGAGTATGCTCAGATATACAGAGCGAGGATGTTTAGAAACATTGGAGCTGAGGCAAAATTTATATTTACGGATATGTTTCCAAGGGAAAATATTCAACATATGACAGAAAATATAGGTTTCCTTGATTCAGAGATTATGTGGTTATATACATTTTTTACAGACACAAAGATAGCCAAGGTTTCGTATACATTAAAGCAACTGGAAGAAACATTTCAGTATAAGGACTACAGCTTTAGTAGAGATGGTAAGACGGCAAAGTATGTATTTAATAATAAGAGTATATTCTATACTGTGTATATGGTTGATGAGCAAAGTGACCTGGTACACAGAGTAGAGATAGTATCAAAGGGTTGTCTTATAAGAAAGGATTATTATACATATTGCAGAATATATTCGGAATATTATGCACCGTTAAATAATCATGCACACATGTATCAGCGAAGATACTTCAATGAGGATGGCAGTGTTGCATACGAAGAAATTATAGATAATGATGTAGTTATGTACCAGTTTCCGGACAAGCTATTATGCTCGAAGGAAGAGCTTGTAGGCTATATGGTAAGTAAGCTTAATCTCAATAAGGATGATATTGTCATTATAGACAGAATGACGGGAATAGGTCAGGCAATTATACGAAATGCAGAACCTGCAAGGATAATGAGTGTTATACACGCTGACCATTTTAGTGAAGGAAGCACAGATGAGAATAATATTCTCTGGAACAATTATTACGAATATTCATTTTCACAGTACAAACATATTCACAGCTATATTACTGCTACAGATGATCAAAACAAGTTATTAAGAGAACAATTTAAAAAATATAAGGGCTGTGAGCCAAATGTAGTAACTATTCCAGTTGGAAGTCTGCCTGAACTCAAGAAGCCTGACGAACCGAGAGTTAAGCATTCGCTTATAACAGCAGCGCGTTTAGCCAGTGAAAAGCATATTGACTGGCTTGTTGAAGCTGTGGCAGAGGCGAGAAAAGTTATAGATGATATAACTCTAGATATATACGGTAAAGGTGGAGAAGAGGAGAAGCTTAGAACGCTTATAAATGAGCTGTCTGCTGATTCATATATTAAGCTATGTGGACAGCATGACCTAACCGATATATATAAACATTATGATGCGTATGTGTCTGGCTCAACAAGTGAAGGATTTGGGCTGACTCTAATGGAGGCTTTAGGTTCAGGACTTCCTATTATAGGCTTTGATGTGAGATATGGAAATAAGAATTTTATAGATGATGGTGAGAATGGATATAAGATACCAGTCCATGAGAAGATGGATAAGAAAGAGCGTGTGGCAGAACTTGCAAATCGAATTATCCGGATGTTTACAGAGGCTGATATGGAAGCATTTCATGAGCATTCTTATAAAAAAGCCCATGAATATCTTACGGAAGAGGTGGAAAAAAGATGGGATATGACAATAAAACAGACAATATAGTTTTCCTATTTGAAAATTATAAGAGTGATACTGAAAAACTACATAGTTCATTTAAAATGGCTGGAATGAATTATCCAGTAGCTGTTATAGATGATAATGGATTTTTACCAGATGATGTAGAATCTATATATGGGTATTTTTTAGGTAAATATGAGAAAAGTGACAGAGTACCTGGTAAGCCAAGATATTTTAATGAGATAAAGGTGCCTGAATATTGGGAAATAAGTGGCAATAATACAAGCGGAAAGGTATGCGAATACAATAAGGAGAGAGCACGAATATATTACACAAAACCATCTCATAAGCGCTTGGTTAAAACTGTCGATTGGTTAGACGACAGAGGTGTGGTGCGTTCTAGCGACCATTATAACAAGTATGGAGCATTATATGCGAGAACCATATTTAATGCTAAGGGGCACAAAGTTAATAAATCCTACTTTTCGGCGACAGGAGCAGAGATTATAGTAGAGAATTATGTTACAAGAGACATTATCTTAAATGAAGGTAATACTATAAACATATTCCAGTCAAAAATAGAATTAGTGTGCTATTATCTTGAGAAGAAGGGCTATGTTCAGAAAAGGTTATTCTATAATACACTATCTACACCGTTCTTTGTGTCACAGATGTTGAAGGGACATGAGATGGGGGATGCGTTATTCTGGCAGGAGGGACCAAGAGAAGATATTCCGGGAAATATGCAAGCTATATTAAACAGACAGAATACTAGGACCGAGTCGATTATGGTGCTAAATAGACATTCCTATGATAGATTTGTTGACAAAGGTGTTGATAAGAATATTGTTCAACCACTTGGATATATTTATGATTTTAAGAAGATTAACAATCATAGACCAGAAGCTCTTATATGCACCAACTCAGAAAAGATTGCGCATTGCGAAGACATAATTAAGGCTATACCAGATATGAATTTTACGATTGTAGCCATAACAGAAATGTCTTCAAAGCTTATGAGTCTTGATAACTACACTAATGTGACATTATATCCAAATGTTAAGATGAAGCTATTACAATCATTATTTGAAAAATGTGATTATTATCTTGACATAAATTGTGAAAATGAGATTGTTTCTGCTGTGGAGACAGCATTTATGCATAATCATCTTATCATGGCCTTTAATGAGACTTTGCATAATAAGGCATATGTTGCTGGTGAGCATATTTATACTATGTCAGATTATGAGCGCATGATAGCTGATATAAAGAGCGTTATGCAGGATGAGAAGTTGATGGAAAAGCATATCAAGATGCAGCATGATGCAGCAGGACTTGAAGACGTGGAGGAATATTCAAAGCTTAAATAGAAAAATAATAAGCAGTCAGATTCTCAGTAGAATGTATAAATTCAGGGAACCTGGCTGCTTTTAATTTTTATAGAAAACCACCATCATAAGGTTCTAATAAGCTTCGTATTTCAAAGAAATATTATTTTTGCGATTAATTATATTATAGAATTTGTAACTCAGAGGATGAATCATTCGATGATTAAGCTTGGAGATACTGGAAAAAATATTGATGCATATCCGCAGAGAGCTTTATTTGAAGGTGTAATCAATGCGGTTGCGCATCGAGATTACTTTTTGGATGGCACGCAGATTCAGGTTGATATGTTTAAAGATAGATTAGGAATTTCATCTCCGGGTAGCTTTTATAGAGGAGAAAAACTGGGTAAAACGTATGATTTGTCTGGGATTATTTCAAAAAGAAGAAATGAATTGATTGCATCTGTGTTAGTAAGCTGTAATGTTATGGAGGCTTACGGAACCGGATTCGACAAAATTATAGAGGAATATAAAGGAGAGGACGAAGCACATCGTCCATATATATATTCTTTCTCAGATCATTTTACGCTTGTATTGCCGGATTTGACTTACATGGACGGCGTAGAAGATAGCAGTGTTCCAGTACTCACATTTGTACCTGTGGCGAACGGAACAGATTATGATGATAAGGTTCTGTCATTTTGCTATTATCAGGCACATAAGGTTTCTGAAATCGCAGAGTATTTGGGAATCAGTGCTTCAACTTATTTTAGAAGGCAAGTGCTTGGTAATTTAGAGAAACAGGGATATTTAGAATCAAGTAAGATTTCAAGAGCAATGTTTTTCAAGACAAATCCGGATATGGTAACGGTAAACTAGTAGTGTGTTACAAGAAAAGGATGATACAGATAGGCTGATTTAAAGAGAAAGATTCGCAAATGAAAAATCAAAAGACAGCAAAACGCTTGACAATCAGCAAAACAGGGCATTTCTGGGCAAAAAGGAGTAATCATTTACTATGATAAAATGCTATTCATCTGCCACGGCAGCAAGTTGCTTTTTGAAAGAAAGTTCGTAAAATCAAGGGTTGTGGGATTTTAAAACAGAATTTTTATACCAGATTTATACCAATTTTTAGTGGATTTGGGGCTGTGACATGGCTTGTTGAAAAATGGTCAAGTATGATTTAGTCAATCGTACTTGACTAATTTTTATGAGTAATTAAACTCGTAATGCCACTTGTCGTATGACAAGTAAAATAAAAATATTACTTGACGTACGACAAGTGATGGAATAAAATTAAGATGGAGGTGGCAGACTATGAACACACAGTTGATAAGAGAAAAACAGGACCTTACTTATTTGT